>DHLW01000113.1:2491-23082 GCA_002405485.1 Phycisphaerales bacterium UBA4658 | reverse complement strand
CGCTGCCGTGGACGATGGGACGGGTCGCGGTTCCAGGAGCATCGGGCGAGGACATCGTCCGCCATGCGCCTCGGTATGACCATCAGGAGCGGACAGCTCGGCACCTGCCGCCGACGTGGTGGGGGGTACGGACCGATGAGACCGGTCAGGACACGCAAGCCGCACGGATGGACGCGACGGCGCGTGTTCGGGCCCTGGAGCAGAAGGCGATCGACCGCGGCCAAGGGACGTCGGTACAAGATCTGATCGATCTGGGCGTCGAACCGACGGATGAGGAGATACGCGCAGCCCGGCCGTGGTACTTCCTTGGAACCGATGCCCTTGGACGCGACGTGCTGACCCGGTGTCTGGCCGGCGGCGGCGTGTCGCTGGGAATCGGCGTGGCGGCGGCGTTGATCTCGGTCGTGCTCGGGACGCTGTATGGAGCGGTGGCCGGGTACGTCGGCGGGCGCATCGATGCGATCATGATGCGGATCGTGGACGTGCTGTACGGCCTGCCGTATGTGCTACTGGTCGTGCTGCTGGCTGTGGCTGTGGACGCGTCGGTGGACAACTGGCAGGTGCGTCGAGCCGAGCGTGCGCAGCGGGATCGGGCGGCGATGGTCGAGCGAGGACTGCAGGAACTCAGCACGTCGGCCCGGAACGATCCGGTCGTGCGGGCGGCTCTTGAGGCCAAAGCCCGTCAGCAGATCGGCACGGGCGAGCTGACCTCGGCGCAGCAGCAGTGGGTGCAGATCGTGACTCTGCTGGTGGCGATCGGCGGCGTGTCGTGGCTGACGATGTCGCGGGTGGTAAGGGGTCAGGTGCTGTCGCTCAAGGCGCAGCCATTCATGGAGGCGGCAAGGGCGATCGGAACGCCGACGCCGACGATCTTTGTGCGGCATCTGCTTCCGAACCTGGTCGGACCAATCACGGTGTATGCGACGCTGACAGTGCCACAGGCGATCCTGCAGGAGAGCTTTCTGTCCTTTCTCGGGATCGGGGTGAGGCCGCCGATGCCAAGCTGGGGGAATCTGGCGGCGGACGGCCTGAGCGAGCTGAATCCGTTCCGGAGCAACTGGTGGCTGCTGGTCTCGCCGTGCGTGCTGCTGGCGGTGACGCTCCTCGCGTTGAACTTCGTCGGCGAGGGCCTGCGCGAGGCGATGGATCCCAAGAGGGCTCGTCGATGAGCGCGGCGACGCACGCAAAGCAACCGTCGGAGGAGGCCGCGGCCACGGCTGCGGGCCAGAGAAGCCGCCATTTGGATGAGCGGACGCCGCTGCTTCGGGTGACGGACCTGACGGTGAGCTTCTCCAACGGGAGCGGCGGCGATGGTCGAGGGAAGGGTGGTGGACCGAGAGTCCTGGCGGTGGACGGGGTTCGGATGAGCGTGTTTCCGCGGCAGACGCTCGCGATCGTGGGTGAGAGCGGGTGCGGGAAGAGCGTGACGGCGATGTCGATGATGCATCTCGTGCCGCGCCCGCCGGGACGATTCGAACGCGGTGAAGCGATGTTCGTCACCGACGAGGGTCCGCGGGATCTGCTGAAGATGAGCGAGCGGGAGATTCGGCGGATTCGCGGGAACGAGATCGCGATGATCTTCCAGGAACCCATGACGTCGCTGAACCCGGTATACACGATCGGCGAGCAGATCATGGAGGCGATCCTGCTGCATCAGGACGTCCGGCGAGCCGATGCGCGGGAGATCGCGATCGCGGCGATGCGGGACGTGGGCATCCAGGATCCGGAGCGGCGCCTTGGGCAGTATCCGCACCAGTTCTCCGGCGGGATGCGGCAACGGGTGATGATCGCGATGGCACTGGCGTGCCGCCCCAAGCTGCTGCTTGCCGACGAGCCGACGACCGCCCTGGACGTGACCATCCAGGCGCAGATTCTCGGGCTCTTGCGAGATCTGCGGCGGACGCGGCAGATGTCGATCATGCTCATCACCCACGATCTGGGCGTGGTGGCACAGAACGCCGACGTGGTGTGCGTGATGTACGCCGGCCGCGTGGTGGAATATGCCAGCGTGCACGACCTGTTCGATCGACCGCTGCATCCGTACACGCGCGGCCTGCTGGCGAGCATTCCCAAGGTCGGCGAGGTTCGGGAGCGGCTGGCGACCATCGCGGAGATCATCGACGACGAGTCGTCGTTTCGGGGCCTGCCGGGAGCGGGCGCGGGCGTTCGGCCATGGTGGCCCTGGCACGAACCGCCGGCGGACGTTCTGAAGTCCGACGGGCCCGCCGGAGACGCGTTTCTCATGGAGGTCGAGCCAGAGCACTGGGTGAGCGTCTGGCGAGGCGAGGCGGTTCGCGGCATGGGCGGACGGGCGCCGGAGATCGGGTACCGGGTGGATGATGAGACCCCGGCTGCGAACCGATAGAATCGTCTGATGCACGCGTTGATCATTGCGGATCGATCGGTGGCCCTGCGGGAGCGCGGGATGCTCTCGCGGCTGGAGGTCGGGCTTGCCGACGAGGGCGTGCGGGTGGTCCACGCCGTGCCATATGCGCTGGCGGACCAGGTGGGCCCTGGGATTCACGCGGCGGCGGTGGGCTATTTCGACGGGGGATGGGCCCTTGGGCCTCTGATCCGCGGCAAGGCGAGGGATCTGATCGCGCGGGTGCAGCAGACCGAAGAGTCCGAGGAATCGCTGGACGTCGTTCACGCGTTCGGACAAGGGACCTGGCGACTGGCCGCCGAGATCGCGCGTCAGAGTCGAGCCGCGCTCATGATCGAAGTGTGGCGGGCATCGCTCATGGCGCCCGCGGCGGCGCTGGTGCGCGAGATCGGGTCCCTGGGGCTCCCGCGCGTGGGGTTGATCGTCGGCGAGCAGGCCCTCGTCGAGCAGTTGCGGCAGCGAGTGCCGACGGGCGTCGGGGTGAGCGTGGCGGCCTGGGGCGTGCACGTGCCGGAGCGTGGGCGAAGCAGGACCAGCGGGGAAGTGCTTGGGGTGGGCATTCTGAGCGAGTCCGGTGACGCGCGGAGCGTGGTGCCCGCGCTCACGGGTCTGCGTGACGCGACCCGCGACGGCCCGGAGACGATGATCTTTGCCGATGTGTCGAACGCCGAGCCGATGCGGCTCCGCTCGACGATCGATCGGCGTGCGGTTCGGACGCGCGAGGCCGGGCTGTGGTCGGCGGCGCGGAAACTGGGGCTCCTGGATCGTCTGTCGCTGACGCCGGAGATGGAGGCGAGGCGCGAGCCGATCCTGCAGGCCGACCTGCTGCTGCTGCCGGAGCCGACGGGCGCACAGCGGACGCTGGTGCTTGAGGCCATGGCCGCGGGGGTGGCGGTCGTGTCGGTCATCGATGACGGTGTGAGCGTGCTGAACGACGCCACGTGCGTGCGCGTGCCTCGGTCGGATGCGGCGGGCTGGTCGGGCGCGATCGCGTCGATCCTGCGTGACGGGCCGCGACGCTCGTCGATCGCGGAGTCGGCGCGTGCGTACGTCCGGCAGCATCGATCCGCCTCGTCGCACATCGCGGGGGTTCTACGGGCCTACGAAGCCGGTGCGTCCGCCGCGGCGGCCTCGTAAACCCGGCGCTGGGCAGGGGTCGCTGGACTGAACGTGGACCGCCCGTCCGGCTACCGTCGGTGGATGAGCACCAGAGAGCCGACCGTCGAGTCCCGCGAGTTGATCGCCCATGGCAAGAAGTTCGACTTCGAGCGGCTGCGCGTTCGCCGTCCAAGCGGTGCGACGCTGGAGCGAGAGGTCGTGCGGCACCCCGGAGCGGTGGTCGTGGTGCCGGTGCTGGTTCACCACGGGCGGTTGAGCGTGGTGCTCATCCGCAACTATCGGATCAGCATCGGCGCGTGGCTGCTGGAGTGCTGCGCGGGAACGATCGAGCGTCCGCGGCGTGAACCGGATGCCTTCGGCGCTCCCAGGGGCTTTGGTGCGGGTGAGTCGCCTGAGACCTGCGCGGCCCGCGAACTCATCGAGGAGACGGGGTACGCCGCGGGACGGCTGGAGCCCGTCTCCCCCGGCTGGTTCTACACCACCCCGGGCATGACCGACGAGCAGATGTTCGTCTTTCTGGCCCGCGACCTGCGGAGCGTGGGGCAGCGGCTGGAGGACGATGAGAGCATCGAGGTGGTCATCCGTCCGCTGGAGCACATGCCCGATGCGATCGCCTGCGGCGAGATGCGCGACGCCAAGAGCATGCTCGCGATCCTGCTGGCGATGCGGGCGCTGGGCGGCACGCCGCAGGCGTGATGTCCCGCGGAGCTCACATGCCGGCGACGTCCATCCACGCGCTGGGCTTGGTGCGAAGCGCGTGGGCGATGGCGACAAGCGATTCGAGGCTGGGCAGGTGGCTGCCGCGCTCGATTGAGGAGAGCTGGCTGACGCTCACCCCGCTGGACTCACTCAGGTCCTTGAGCGTCCAGGACTGCTGGGTGCGGGCAAGACGGACCTGCCGACCGAGCTCGTTTCGCAGGCGATCGAGCGGATCGCTGGAGAGCCCCATGGAGAGCGCGGCCTGCGCGAGCGCGGTCTTGAGCTGATCGAGCTCGAAGGGCTTGGTGAGGTAGTCAAACGCGCCGCCGCCGATCGATGTTCCGGCGGCCCCAGTCCGCAGGGCCCGCCGCATGGACTCCATCGAGGGATAGCCGGTGAGGACGATCACGCAGAGCTTGGGCCAGCGCCGGCGAATCTCGTCGATGACCTGCTCGCCGGAGTGCCGCCCCATCTTCATGTCCAGGATCGCGACCTGTGGGAGGCGGATCTCGGCGTGGGCGTAGAACTCGTCTGGTGTCGCCGCGGTGCGGACGGTGTGCGAGCCGCCGTCGGGCGATTGCAGCAGACCTCGCAGATACTCGCGGAAATCCGCGTCATCATCCAGCGCGAGGATGTCCATCGGCGGTGCGGGCGGAGCAGCCGGACTGGAAGATTGTGCGTCGCCGGTGGTCATGGGAAGCTCGAGGATATTGCCGGAGGCGTCGGGTCGCGTCCGAGAGCGGATGAGCGGTCCGAGGCGCCCGGCGTCTCGCCACCCTGGGGGAGGATGATCTCAAAGACGGCGCCTCGACCGCCATCTCCCCGGTTGCGGGCCAGGAGAACGCCGCCGTGCTCTCGGATGATCCCCTCTGCGACGCCCAGGCCCAGGCCCGAACCTTTGCTGTCGAGCTTGGTTGAGGCAAATGGCTGAAAGAGGCGACCGAGCATGTCCGGATCGATGCCCGGACCGTTGTCGATGATCGTGATGGAGCACCACTCCCCGGGCATGTCGCGGGGTGCCGACGCGCCGCAGACGCGAATGGTGGGGGGCTCGGCGCCGAGATGCGCTGGCGCAAACAGCGATTCGCCGAGCGCATCCACGGCGTTGCGCAGCAGGTTGACAAAGACCTGCACGATGCGATCAGCATCGCAGAGCGCGATCAGGCGCTCGGGAACGTCGTTGATCAGGTGCACGCCGCGTGCATCGCGATCCAGCCGAACCAGCGTCCACGCCTCCTCGATGATCGGTCGAACCGGCACGGGCCGGGTCTGCGCGGGGCGAACGCGGGCGAAGTCCAGCAGCCCTTCGCTCAGACGCTCCAGTCGGCCGACGACGCGGAGCATGAGCGCGGCCTCATCCTGAGAGATGGCCGGGGTCGATCGGCTGGTCGGATCTCGTGACCCATGGAGCGACCGGACCTGTTTCTCGACGAGCCCCTTGAGCACGGCGAGCGGAGTGTTCAACTCGTGAGCGATGCCTGCGGACATCAGCCCCAGACTCGCCAGGCGATCCGCGTCGGCCATGTTCTGTCGGGCCATCTCCAGCAGGTGGTTCTTGCGCTTCAGGTCACCGGCGATCTCTTCCATGCTCCGCGCGGCGTCGGCGAGCGCCTGCTCCTTCTGCCGCAGCGCCAGAATCGAGCGATTGCGGCTGTGCATCATCAGGCCGAGTTCGTCGGCCGGAATGTCGGCGTCGGGGATGATCTCCAGATCGTGGCGTCCCTCGTGCACCGCCAGATCGGCGTCGAGCAGCCTCCTGATCGGCTGGTACACGTGCCTGGGGAGCACGAAGATCTCCAGAGCCGCGGCAACCAGCGCGTACACCGCCAACAGCGCGATCGTCATCAGGGCATAGAGGCGAACAACGGCGTCGCGGGCGCCGCTAAGCATCACGCTCACCGCGAGCAGCCGCGGCTCTCCGGACGCCCCGATCGACCCCGGAAGCACGGCGACGGCGGTCGGAGGTTCCCCGACGCCCCACAGATACGCCCCAAGCGCAGGCGATGCGGCCGACCGCGCGCCGACGGACTCGGGATCGATGATCAGTACGCCCTCGGCCGTGAGCCCGCGCAGATCATCGACGGAGATGCCAAGCTCATTGGCGAGCCCCATGCGGACGGATACCCCCTGCGCCTTCAGCCGTTCGATCCGCGCCGTGTCGGGCTCGAGGGTCGACGCGCCATCCCGCCAGATCGTCAGCAGGGTCTGCGCCTCGTGGGCCTCGGCGTTGCGCACGACCTCGCGGATGGCCGGCCTGAGGGCCAACAGAAGAATGGCCGCGAGCGCGAGCGAGAAGATGGTGTGCAGCGTGACGAGCTTGAAGCGGATCCGCATCCCCGCAAGGAGGCCCTTGGCGCGGAAGTCGCGGAGTTGCTGCGGGATGCTCGTCATCTGGATGCGGACCGCACATTGTTGACGCTACCATGGCTCCGTGCCAAGACCCCGCTCCCGCACGCCGGCCAAGAGCCCGTCCGCCGACGACGCGGGCGACCGCAAGCCCGCGCCGCTGGGAGACGCGGCGAGGCATGTGATCTGCCGGGTCCTGGCCCGGCAGGCACGCCACTATCCGGAGTTCGACCTGCACGCGCTCCAGCGGATCCTCGACGCAGAGCCGAACCTGACGGATCTGGACAGGGCGTTTGTCCACGCCGTCTACGACGCGGCGGTCCGGCACTGGCTGCTCCTGGAGTTTCTGCTTGCCCGCTGCGTCGATCGCCCGATCGGCGAACTGGAGCCCAAGCTCCGCGGCGTGCTCATGGCCTGTGCCGCACAGATCGTCATTCTGGATCGAGTCCCAGCCCACGCCGCAATCAACCACGCGGTGGAGTGGGCCAAGAAGGTCATCCGCCCGGGAGCCGGGGCCATGGCCAACGCCGTGCTTCGGAAGCTGGCGGCGTATCGCAGCGACGACCCGGGGGCGGCGCGGCGTCCGCGCTATGCGGGCGGGCGAGACGAGGTCCCGACGCACGACGGGGGCGCGATCGCGCTCACCCAGCCGATCCTTCCCGAGGACGAACTGGAACGCCTCTCGATCGCCACGAGCCATCCCGTGCCGCTGCTCCGGCACTGGTCAAGGTCCATGTCGATGCGCGAGGTGCGAACGCTCGCGATGCACGGCGCTTGCCACCCACCGACGGTCGTGAACGTCACCCATGCGCGGGAGCCATGGGCGTCAGAGGTGCTCGTGCCGCACGGCGTGCCCGGGCACGCGGTGTTCGTCGGCCCGCCCGCCGAGTTGCCCGCGCTGCTGGCCTCACGACGGGATCTCTGGGTGCAGGATGCGGCTTCGGCCCTGGCGGTGCAGAGTGTCGCGGACCTTCGGCCCGGGCTGGTCCTGGACCTTTGCGCGGGGCAGGGGACCAAGACCCGGCAACTGGCGGCGACGTTTCCGAGCGCGAAGATCATCGCGACCGATGTCGACGACGGTCGCTTTGCGACCCTCGCCGCGGTCTTCAAGGGCAGCGACCAGGTGAGCGTCCTGCCGATGCGACAGGTCCGGGAGCGGTTCGCGGGCAAGGCCGATCTCACGCTTCTCGATGTGCCCTGTTCGAACACCGGCGTGCTTGCGCGTCGGCCGGAGGCTCGGTACCGGTTCAGCGCCGAGGGGCTGAAGTCGCTGGTCGGGGTGCAGAAGCAGATCCTAGCCGACGCTCTCCCGCTGCTGCGGGACTTTGGCTCGCCGCGCTGCGGCAAGGTGCTGTACTCGACCTGTTCACTGGAGGCCGAGGAGAACACTCAGCAGACCGCCTGGGCGGACAAGTGGCACGCGCTCGGGGTGTCTCGCCAGCATCGGCGGATGCCCAGTGGCGTGCCGGGCGATCCTGCGACGAGCTACTCCGATGGGTCGTTCGCCGGGCTCCTTGGGTGAGCCGATCGGGATCGGCTCGCGAAACCGCTCGTTGGCGGGTGCGCCGGGTCGGGTGGGTCGACCTGCGGGGCACGACCATCGGTACGATTCCCGCATGCCCGAGTCCATTCGTGTGCTCATCTCCAAGGACCGCATCGCCGCGCGAGTCGCCGAACTCGGGAGGCAGATCTCCGAGGATGTTCGCGCCGCGCACGCCGGCGGGCCGTCGCGTCCGCTGGTCGTGGTGCCGGTGCTCACGGGGTCGATCATCTTCCTCGCCGATCTCATCCGGAACATCCCCGTCAAGATGACCATCCGCCCGGTGACGATCTCCAGCTATCCGGGAGCGGCCACGACCACGCAGGGAGCCAACATCCACGGGGGCATCCCGACGGATCTGGCCGGCGCGGACGTGCTCATCGTCGATGACATCCTGGACTCCGGAAAGACTCTCGGCCTGCTCAGACGCATGATCATGGCGCAGAATCCCGCCTCGCTCCGGATCGCGGTGCTGCTGCGCAAGGACGAGGCCACCGGTCGCCGGCAGGAGCAGGTCGCCGTCGAGTATGTCGGATTCGACATCGGCGACGAGTTCGTCATCGGGTACGGGCTGGACTATGACGGTGCGTATCGCAACCTTCCCGACATCGGCGTGCTGGGATGAGCGCGTCAGCGGACCCAACTCCGCTGAGCGTCCGCCCCGGGCCGTGGTCCACGCTGCTGTTTGTTCAGGGCTGGGCGATTCTGGCCGGAGCCGGCATCGCTGTGTGCGCCGCCGGAGTCTGGGTCCCAGCGATCTCAAACGCCTCCCGCACGGGCCTGCTCGGCTCGATCGTGTGCATGCTCGCCGCACTGGTTGCCGGCGCGGCAATCCGGAACGCTCGGCGGTACACGCTCTCTCACGATCGAGCCGATGTCCGCACCGGCGTGTTTCGCGTCGATGCCGCAAGCGTGCTGCTGACCGATGTCCGAACCGTTGCGGTGCATCGCTCCCTGGCCCAGCGGATCCTCGGTCTTGAAACGATCGTGATCTCGACGGCCGGCGGAGCCCTGGTGTGGAGACACGCCTCGGCGGGTGATCGGCTCGGCGACAGCCTTCGGAGCCGATTGGACGCGGCCCGCTCGCCGGCTCAATCATCGACCATGCCCGCCACTGGAGCACACCCATCATCGCCCAACCCGCCGCGCCGTCTGCCTGTGATCGGACTTGCCGGGGGCATCGGCGCCGGGAAGAGCACCGTGGCGAGGTGCTTTGAGCGACTCGGGTGTCTGGTGATCGACTCCGACGCCCGCGCCAAGGCCGCATTGGACCGGCCAAGCGTCCGTGATCGGCTGGTTGAGTGGTGGGGGCCGGGGGTGCTGGCCGGGGATCGCATCGACCGGGGCAAGGTCGCGGGGATCGTCTTCTCGGATCCTGTGCAGCGGCAGAAGCTGGAATCGCTCGTGCACCCGATCGTCCGCCAGGAACGTGCGGACATGATCGAGGAGGCCAGGCGATCCGGAGCCCGGGCCGTCATCGTGGATGCCCCTCTGCTGTTTGAGGCCGGGGTGGATCGAGAGTGTGATGTGGTCGTCTTCGTGGATGCCCCGCGCGAGGTTCGGCTGGCCCGGGTCCAGGCCTCCCGGGGCTGGACCGAGGAGGAACTGGCCAGACGCGAGCGCTCTCAGTGGTCGATCGAGCAGAAGCGGGCCCGGAGCGGGTTTGTTGTGGACAACTCGCGTTCGTCGGATCAGACGCACGCCCGGGTGGAGCGCATTCTTGCGGAGATTCTGGCTTTGGGCTCCTCCCGGCAAGATGCCGGGGCCGAAACGGCGGGGCCGGATGGAATTCCTGCCCCTCCTTGACGCGGACGGGTTGGAACTTGCTATACTGCGGCAGGGAGTTCGGGGTAAGCCGAAGAGTTCTGAAGGGCTTTGGGAGCGATCGTGGACGTGGGTCCGCGATGCCGATTGACCAGTTTTCGTGCTTTCGTCGTTCGACAACGCCGACGCACGCCCGCCGCGTCCACATGGGAAGGCGCACGGCGCAGAGCGTGAAGCGTGTGCTGAGTACCACATCCAAGGGCATGCCGACGCCACGCCTGACGTATCGCTCGGCGACCCGCCTTCCCCAAGAACCCGCGAAAACCAACCGTGAAAGTGCAGAAGCGGAGCCGCATGGCCAAGCAGAGCAACGTTGCTGATGACAAGCCCGAATCCAAGGGTGAGGGCAAGCCCACCCGGGCACGGGCGACCCGTTCGGCGAAGGCCGAGGCGCCCGTCGCATCCGCACCCCCACCCCCGCCTGCGCCGGGAACTCCGCCGCCGGCCCCCATGCCGCGCCATGAGCCGCGCCCGGAGTTTCGCCGCGAGAGCGCTCCGGAGGGGCGACTTGAGGGCGGACGCCCGGAGGCACGAGAGAATCGCCCGGAAGGCCGGCCCGAGGGCCGCCCGGAGCGTTTTGGACCTCCCCCACACGACCGCGGACCGGATCGCGGTCAGGACAGGGGTCAGGATCGCGGCCAGGAGCGGGGCCAGGATCGCGGTCAGGAGCGGACCGACCGACCCGAGCGCGGGAACTTCGGCGATCGCGGCGAGCGCGGGGACCGGGGAGATCGTCCGCCGGTGTCCGGTGGCGACCGCCCGCAGGGTGGAGGCCACGGTGGCGGCGGCGGGCATGGCTCGCATGAACGTCCAGACCGCGGCTCGGGTGGCCCGGGAGGGTTCCATGATCGGGGCGGGCAGGATCGGGGTGGAGACCGGGGCGATAGCAACCGCGGCTATCAGGGTGGTGGAGGGCAGGGATATCAGGACGGGTTCGGCATGGGCCGCCGGCGGAAGAAGAAGCGACGCCGCGGGGGCGGCGGAGGCGGCATGGACGGCGGCGGGGGTGGGGGCTCCTGGCAGCGACCGCTGGACTTCGTGCTCCCGTCGGATGAGGAACTGGAGCGCGAGGCCGCGGAGTTGGATCGTGTCGCCAGCAAGATCGATCCCGCGGTGCTCAAGAGCCAGCTCTCGATCTCGCAGCTTCAGCGGATGGACATCGACAAGCTGCACAAGGTGGCGGCCGAGAGCGGGCTGGAGGACTTCCACCAGATCCCCAAGCAGGAGCTGATCTTCAAGATCCTGAAGGCCCGTGCCGCCAAGCAGGGGCTCATGGTGGGCGAGGGGACGCTGGAGATCATGCCCGACAAGTTCGGGTTCCTGCGTTCGCCGGAGCAGAGCTATCTGGCGGGTCCGGACGACATCTATGTGTCGCCGACGCAGATCCGCCGGTATGGGCTGCGCAAGGGGATGGTGGTGCGCGGGTTCATCCGTCCGCCGAAGGAGAACGAGCGGTACTTCGCGCTTCTGCGTGTGGACGAGGTGAACGGGAAGCAGCCGAACCAGATCCAGCGGAACAACAACTTTGAGGATCTGACGCCGCTGCATCCCGAGCAGCGCTACTTGCTGGAAACCGAACCGGGCGAGATCGAATGCCGGATCGTGGATCTGGTGGCGCCGATCGGCAAGGGCCAGCGAGCGTTGATCGTGGCTCCGCCGCGCACCGGCAAGACGGTGCTGCTGCAGAAGATCACGCGAGCGATCGCCAAGAACTATCCGCAGACGAAGATCATCGTGCTGCTTGTGGACGAGCGACCGGAGGAAGTGACGGACTTCCGCCGGAACACCGCCGGCGGCGTCGAGGTGGTCGCGAGCACGTTCGACGAGCAGAGCGCCCGGCACGTGCAGGTGGCGGAGATGGTCATCGAAAAGGCCAAGCGGATGGTGGAGTTCGGTGACGACGTGGTCATCCTGCTGGACTCGATCACCCGTCTTGCGCGTGCGTACAACAACGAGATGCCGCACTCGGGCCGCATCATGTCCGGCGGCATCGACGCGGGCGCGCTGCAGCGGCCCAAGAAGTTCTTCGGAGCCGCCCGAGCGATCGAGAACGGCGGGTCGCTGACGATCATCGGCACCGCCCTGATCGACACCGGCTCGAAGATGGACGAGGTCATCTTCGAAGAGTTCAAGGGCACCGGCAACAGCGAGCTGCACCTGGACCGCAAGCTCATGGACAAGCGCATCTACCCGTGCATCGACGTCGCGGCGTCCGGAACGCGCCGCGAGGAACTGCTCATGGACCGCAAGGAGCTCGAGCTGGTCTACCGCCTGCGCAAGGTGCTCGCCGACATGAACGTCGTGGAGGCGATGGAGCTCCTTAAGAGCCGCCTGAGCAAGGTCAAGACCAACACCGAGTTCCTGCTCTCGATGGGCATGGGAAGCTGAGGACACCGGCATGGCCCTGGCCCGGGCACTGGCCCTTCGAGCCCTGTTTCTGCTGGTGGTCAGCGCGTGGGCGCTGGCCATGGTGTACACCGGGCTTGGCGTGCTGCTGGGCGCTCGCCAGGCCGGCGATCTCGCCTTGAGCGAGGGTTCGGCCAGGTGGCTGAGGGTCGGGTCACTGGTGCTCGTCAGCGGCGGCGCGTTCGTCTTTGCGCTGGCGCTTGGGCGGTGCTTCCCACTGGCCAGCCCGCGCGTGAAGCTCGCCAGCGAGCTCTCCCCATGGATCGGGGCGTTGCTGGTGCTCGTGGGCGGTTGGCTGTAGAGTGAACACTTCGAGACGGAGCTCCGCCCGAAAGGTCGTGTGCGGCGCGTGCCGGCTGAGTCGCGGGATTCAAGGCAAAGGTCAGTGCAGGTCAGGACAGGAGGTCGGAACGTGAGGCCATGGACAGGTCGACGCACGCGACTCCCGGCGGGTACGCGGTCTTGGCGGTGGGTGATCGGCCCGCTGGCCCTGCTGCTGGCCAGCGGCATGGCGCACGGCATGGAGCCGGATCCGCCTGAGCGGCACCCCCTGGAGATGCTCGCCGCGCACGCCGTCGCCAGGACGGTGCTGGTGGACCTCAAGCTTGCGGAAAGCCCGACGAAGGACGACTTCCGGATTGCGACCAACGTGCTCTTGTCGGCGACGGCGCTGCTGCCGCGCGATCAGACGCTGCTGCGTCTTCGAATGGAAGCCGCGGAGAATGCCGGGGATGAGACGACGGTCCGCGAGATCGCCAGAACGCTGGTTGCACTCGATCCTGGTGACACGGTGGCGCTGCTCCGGGTGATCAGCGGCGCGATCGGGGATCTGCAGACGGTGGACGAGCGACTGGCGGCGTATGGCACGTTCCTGGGCGATGCCGGCCGCGGAATCGATGCGAGCGTGCGCAGCCGGCTCGCGCTGGACGCGGCGTTGCTCTATCGGGAGCGCGGGGACGTGGATCGCTTCGCGGCGATGCTCTCGCAGGCCGTCGAGCTGGACCCGACGAACAAGGACGCCGCGATGCTGGCCCTGGCGTTCTACACCCAGCGGGTGGATGATCCGGTGGGCCGCTTCGAACTGCTGCTGCTGACGGTGCTGAAGGCGGACCCATTCGATCAGGCCACGCTGGCGGCGTGCGTGCGCGAACTGAACGCCGGCGGCGCCCCCGACGGCGCATGGCGGTTCGCACGGTTGCTGAGGGTCCTTGCCAGCTCCAGGCAACTCGAGCTCTCGTCGGCACAGGAGCTGGCGATCGACATCGCCGAGTGGAACGCGGCGGGGCCGGAGGCCGTGTTCAGCCGACTCTCGGGGATGCTGGAGCGGGAGCGCAGTTGGGTGAACGAGCGGCGGCGGCAGTTGCTGGAGGCCGGGCTTCCGGTGGACACGCTGCCGACGGAGGAGAACGTCCGACTGGCTCCGGATCGCGAGCGGGTGCGGGTGCTGAGCGCCGCGGCCATGGGCGACGCCGAGCGCAGCGCGACCACGCTTCGGGAGCTCGCAGCGTCGACCCAGCAGGCCATCGCGGTGCTGACCGACCCGACGCGCAGACCATCCGACATTGACGAGAATCAGGCCGAGCAACTCCGTCTGACGATGCTCAGGGAGCTGGTCTGGCTGCGACTGTGGACAGGGCTGGATCTGCCCGAAGCGGCGCAAGGGCTGGACGAACTGGTCCGATTGGGCACGACCGATCCCGCGATGCTGAGGCGATTCGGAGCCTGGCGGCTGCTGCGGGCCGGGGAATCGGAGTCGGCACGCCGGGCGCTGGAGGCGGGCGCGGACGACCCGATGTGCGAGCTTGGGCTTGCGGTGCTGGCCGAGAAAACCGGCGACAAGGCCGAGGCCGTGCGTCGGTACTTCGGGGTGATGCGCCGTGTGCCGGGGGAGCTTGCCGATGCCTATGCGCGAACGCGGATCAGGGCCATCGCGGGTCGGCTTCCCGCACTCAGCGAGGAGGCCCGTCAACTCGAGGCCATGGCCGCGGACGTGCCGATCTGGCTTGAGGAGATGGTGGAGTCGCCGCGACGGGTGATGTCGCTGGACGTGCGTCCGCTGCGATCGGAGATCAACGCCGTGGAGCGCACGCCCCTTCGGGTGACGCTTCGCAATATCTCGCCGATTCCTCTGGCGCTGGGCGCGGACAAGCCCATCAGCAGCCGGTTGATGTTCGTGCCGGTGATCGACCTGGGGAGCGCTCGGCTTCCCGGCAGCGAGTACGTGCACATCGTCGCGATGGATCGACGCTTGCGGCTTGAACGCGACGAGAGCGTCGAAGCGATCGTGTGGCCCGACCTTGGCGCCCTCAGCTATGACCTGGAGTGGGTGGGCTCGTCGCAGGCACGCATCCGCTGGAGGGTCCTGCAGGGCTTTGAGATCTCCCCGCAGCGGCTCTTTGAGCCGGGACCGGGCTCGATCTCGGCGGAGACGGCTCCTCTTCTGCGAAGCGCGCCGTCGCGGACGTCGGCGGTGGTCGACGCGCTGCGGCGAGCGATCGAGGTCGCCGGGCCGCGCGAGCTCTCGGACACGCTGCAGTCGCTCAAGCTCCAGATCGCCAATCCGAACTCGGAACTGGAGTTTGGCGATCTGGATCGTCTGATCGAGCTTCTTGCACGGCGATTCTCGAGCATGGACCGGGCGACCAAGATCCTGGTGCTCTCGTTGCTTCCGCCCAGCCGCAAGGTGCAGCCGTGCCTCCGTGTCGATCAGATGGCCGCGGAAGAGACCGATGAGCAGGTCCTGGCCGTGCTCATCGGGACACGTGTTTTTCGGGCCGATGATCCGCTGCTCAGCCTCCCCGCGGTGCTGAACACACCGCGGCTGACGGAACTGGCCAATCTGGTCAAGCGTCGGATCGAGGAGGATCGACCGGGCATCACGACGCGAGATCCGATGGTGCCGAAGCTCATCGCAGCGTCGGCGCCCAGGCATGAGCCGCGCCAGAGCCAGACGACGCCGGATCAGGATCCGGCCGCGTCGGCTTCGGGCGCCGGGTCCCGTCCGGGTGGCTCGCCTCCGGAGAATGAGACCGCGCCGAAGCCCCCCGAGCGGGTGCTGCCGCCCGCCGTCCCGCCCGATCCTGCTCCTGTTCCGATGATCTTCTGAGAGCGTGCGCATGGGTCGAGTCGGCGGACCGACAGATCTGCCTGTTCGCCCGCCCCCCGGGGATGGGCGGCGGAGCACGCTCGGGGCACTGCTGAAGTGGACCGTGGGTGTTTTCCTGATCGTCGCGGCGGTGACGGTGGTGCTCGTCCAGCGCGAGCCGCTGGAGCGTGCGTGGATGTCGGCCCGATCAGCGCCGATGTGGGTGGTGGCCGCGGTGGTGGTGATGCCGCTCACAAGCCTGGCGCTCACGACGACCGTGTTCTGGATTCTGACTCGCCGATTCGGGCGCGTCGGATGGTGGGAGATGTGCGGGCTGATCGGGAGCGCGTGGCTTTTGAACATGCTGCCGATGAAGCCCGGGCTCATCGGCCGAGTGGCATATCACCGGGTGATCAGCGGCATCCCGGTCACGCACTCACTGCTGGTGCTTGTGCTGGCGACGCTCGCCGGAAGCGTTGCGATCATCTTGACGCTGGCGGCGGTGGCCCTGGGGATGCCCGTGGACCGCCAGACCGGACTGCGGTGGCTCGTGGTGCTCGGGGCGGGCGGGGTAGCGGTCGCGGCCCTGGTGGCGGCGGGGCGGATGCTTCGGGCCCAGCAGATCACGGTGGCCTCGGGGCTGATCCGGGAGCTTGGCCTGTGCGTGCTGCTGCGGGTCCTCGACACGCTGCTGTGGGCCCTGCGGTACATGCTGGCCTTCGAGCTCATCGGGGAGCCGACCGACTTTGCGACGTGCGTGATCTTTGCCGGCGTCTCGCAGATCGCAGGGCAGATGCCCGTGCAGCTCGGGCTGCGGGAATGGACGGTCGGGATCGCGTCCAGTGTGTTCCGGCGGGGGCAGGACGCAGGGCCCGGCGCCGCGGGCGGAGTCCTGCCCGGGCTCCAGGCGGATCTGGTCACACGAGCGGCGGAGATCGTTTGCGCGATTCCGGTGGGCTTGCTCTCATACGTGTGGCTCTCGCGTCGTCTGCACGCGGCCAAAGAGCACGGTGGAGCCCCCTGAAACTCCGCGGTGCGTGCGGCACGGACGGGTTTTGGAAACTGTTGCGATCCGGTCGGCGTATGCACGGAATGGGGGAGCGTCGGACGCTCCCACCCAAGTTGGGGTGCCGGAACCGGCGGGGGTCCAGTGGAGTGTGGGGGATGGATCGGGGGACTTCCGATAACGGCAGGAGCCGATCCCCGATCGGGGCGGATTGTCGGCGTGCGCACAGGGCGGCCGCATGGGCAGTGCGACACGGGCCGATGCGATGGCGTCGCTGTCCCACCGGGGACTGGAGGTGTGTGGCGGGATGATCAACAAGATCGAACAAGACCATCAGCGCTTCCGCCAGATCGTGCGTGGGAAGATCCGCCGTGACCTGAAGCGGTTCATTTCCCGCGGCGATTTCGTCGGGCAGGAGGGCGGGAAGTACGTCTCGGTCCCGGTGCACGACATCGACATCCCGACGTTCCGGTATGGCGACAACTCTGGCGGCGTCGGGATGGGCGATGGGGAGGAAGGGCAGGGCGTGGGCAAGGGGCAGGGGGGGGACCAGCCGGGCAAGCACCTGATGGAGGTGGATGTCTCACTCGAAGAGCTTGCCGACATTCTGGGCGAGGAGCTTCAGCTTCCGCGGATCGAGCCCAAGGGGCAGCACACGATCACGACGATTCGGGACGAGTACTCGGGAATTCGCCCGACCGGGCCGGCGAGTCTGCGGCACTTCAAGCGTTCGTATCGCGAGGCGCTCAAGCGGCAGCTTGCGCTTGGTCAATATGACCCGAACGATCCGGTGATCATCCCGATTCGGCGCGACTTGAGGTACCGATCGTGGGAGGAGGTCAGGAAGCCGCAGAGCAACGCGCTCATCGTGTACATGATGGACGTTTCGGGATCGATGGGAGACGAGCAGAAGGAACTTGTCCGGCTGGAGGCGTTCTGGATCGAGACCTGGCTGAGGCGAAACTACGAGGGGATCGAGAGCCGGTACATCGTGCACGACGTGGCCGCCCAGGAAGTGGATCGCCGGACGTTCTTCAGCGTGCGGGAGGATGGCGGAACGCGGATCTCCAGCGCGTACCAGAAGTGCAAGGAGCTGCTGGAAGCCCACTATGACCCCGCGGAGTGGAACACATACCTGTTCCACTTCTCCGATGGCGACAACTCCTCAGAGAGCGACAACCGCACGTGCGTGCAGCTCATCGAGAAGGGGCTGCTGCCGCAGTGCAACATGTTCGGCTACTGCCAGGTCGCCAGCCCGTACGGATCGGGGAGCTTCATCAACGTGGTGCGGGAGGCGTTTCCGACGAGCGGTGGCGGGCCGGACGCGGGCAAGGTGGTCACCAGCCGGGTGAATAGCCGGGATGACATCTTCGAGTCGCTGCGGACCTTCTTCAAGGCGGGCAAGTGAGCCGAACCGTTGATCGTGACCGGTATTGCGTACCTCCGAGTCGTTTTGTGGTTCGTCGGTGAAGCGTGCGGGCTGCGAGGTTCGAAGTACACTTGGTCCAGACGGGGCATGCGCCCCGGACTTCCAAGGCCGACCGCGTGCTGATTTTCCCGATCTTCGCCTGTGTGGTGTGGGGGCTTGCGATGCACTGGCGTCGGCAGTGGCCGGCGTTCCTGGTCGTGACGGTGTCGGTGGTGGGGATGGTGCTCATCGCGATGCTGATGCGGGCGTGGTGGGACAAGATGCCGGACGCGGCGCGGATTTTCACGGGTGTGATTCTTTGGCCCTACGTCCTGCTGACCGGCGCAGTTGGGTACTACATCGCGCTGCTGCCGCGTCCGCCCCAGCCGCACGAGTGCACCAAGTGCCGTTATGACCTGTCGGCCTTGCCGGCGGCGGGGCTGCAATGCCCTGAATGCGGGACCCCGTATCGAGGCCGAGGGTCGTCCAAGGACGCCGAGCCGGTCGCGCTCATTCCCATCAGGCATGGCCCGCCGAAGACTCGGCGGACGCTCTAGGTGCGACTATCGCACCTCGATGAGGAACTCGATCTCGACTGGCACGTTCAGGGGCAGTGCATTGGTGCCGACCGCGGCACGCGCGTGCCGACCGGCGTCGCCGAACACCTCCATCAGCAGCTCGCTTGCGGCGTTGGCGATCTTCGGCTGGTCGCCGAAGCCGTTGTCGCAGGCGACAAAGCACCCGACACGAACGATCTGGTGGACCCTGGTGAGCGAGCCGAGCGCGGCCTTGGTCGCCGCGAGCCCGTTCAGTGTGCACTGGGCGGCACAGGCTCGTGCGACTTCAAGCGACACCGCCGATGGCACCGGACCAGTCGCCATGAGCTTGCCGTCGCGGATCGGGATTTGCCCGCTGATGAACAGCAGGTTGCCCGCGAGCCGGCTGGGGATGTACGCCGCCACCGGAGCGGCCGGCGTCGGAAGGGCGAGCCCGAGGCGGGCGAGGACGGCTTCGGGGTCCGGGCTATGGGTGCTCATTCGGCAAGCGTATCGATGAACGGATGAGTGCGCGGAGTCAGTACCTGAAACGCACGAGCACGCGATCGCCTGCCAGGAGGTCGAGAATCGCACCACGCACGCGATAGCCGTCGGCGGCGCTCAGCGCGTTGAAGAACTCGGTCTCGCGTTGCATGGCGTCGGGCGGGCCGGCCATCTTGGTTGATCCGACGCCGGAGAAGGAGACGGACCCAGGCCTTGGGCTTGAGTAGCCGCCGAAGTACCGATTGACCCCGGCGAAGCCGCCGATTCGGGAGTCCTCCATGAACTCGATCGTGATTTTGGCGGGCTCGGTGGGGATGTCCTTGCCGTTGAGCTGGATCGCGGTCCAGGACCGTCCGGCAATGGAGGACAGCTCGGGCCGATCGGCGCGATTGGGCTTGGGGCCCGAGCAGGCGGCAAGGGCCAGCGTGGCGACTCCAAGAAGGAGGACGGAAAGCAGCATTCGCATGTCAGGGGACTCCGGTGTGCGGCGTGGTGCACGCGGGGTGTTCACAAGGCAGACGCGATCTTCTGAGCCAGGTCCGCACCGGCAGCCCGTTCGAGCGTGCCCGCGGACCAGCCGATGCCCAGCCCCCGACCATCGGGGAACTTGGGGATGATGTGGAAGTGGACGTGCATGACCACCTGATGGGCCGCCGAACCGTTGTTCTGGAGGATGTTGTAGGACGCGGCTCCTGTGGCCTTCAGGATGGCTCGGCAGATTCGGGGGAGGGCTCGACCGATGGCGGCGGCCGACTCGTCGGAGAGCTCGTGCACGTGGGCCCTCGGCTCCTTGGGAATGACGAGGGTGTGCCCGGGAGAGAGGGGGTTGATGTCCAGGAAGGCGAGCACGTGCGGATCCTCGTAGACCTTGAAGCAGGGAATCTCGCCGGCGATGATCTTGGAGAAAATGGTCATGTGAGAGGGTAGGAAATTGGGACCGGCATGGAATCCTCAGGCGTGACCGAGGATGCCTTTTCGGACGCTTCGATTGGGAATGTACGGTTTTGGTTCTTGTTGCGTCTGCCGGGCCGCACTTGGGCGGCAGAATGCCGATAGAATGAAGTCGTTCGTCAGCGGAGCACTTGGCGCGATCGCCGGTGATCCGGGACCCAAGGCATGGCCGGAAGACCAAGACCAGTTCTGGACACCGGGAACCTCCGCTCGCGGAGCCGGGTGGCGACGTCGACAGGGGTGACGCTCCTGTTGATCGTGACGCTGGTTCTTGCGGCTTCACCCGCCGCGGCGCGATCGCAGGATCTCGGCGCGTTCTCGCCGCGATCGGCGAGCGCGGCCCGTCTGGCGACGTGGGAGCAGATTCGAGAGTCGGATTCGCTCGAGGAGAAGGACCGGGATCGCGACGGCCGACGCATTCGGCCCGGTGCCGCCGAGCATGTTCGGCTGGCGATCGTGGACCTTCGCGGGAGCGCGGCCGTTCATTGTGCCGCATGGTGCGTGGAGCTGGAGCACGAGCCGCGGGTGTCGGACCTGCCTCGCCCGGCGCTGCTGAGTCTTCCACCGCCCGGGCGATGACCCTTCAGGTGGCGGGCGATCGGCGCCGGGTCAACCCGAGCGCGGAGAGCCGTTTCCAGAGTTGAAGCATCGTGACGCGCGTGGAGCGGCCGCCTGAGGACAGGCGGCGGGCGCGCGTCGAACGCACGTTGTCATGGACAGGCCAAGAGGCCGACCGCGGCGGATAGACCGTCGCGGGACCGTCGCCGAGATCGATCTCGGCCGT
>DHLW01000113.1:330-2355 GCA_002405485.1 Phycisphaerales bacterium UBA4658 | reverse complement strand
AGTCGCCGAGATCGATCTCGGCCGGTCGCACACGATCGAAAGCAGCGCAGCACACATGGCCAAGAGCTCAGTCAGCCAGGGCATTCCCATTGTTGGTCCGATTCTGAACCTGATTATCGGGACGCGGAACGAGCGTTTCGTGAAGCGCTACACCACGCGAGTGGCGGCGATCAACGCGCTGGAGCCGCAGGTGCGGCAGCTCAGCGACGAGCAGATCCGCGGGATGATCAAGGAGTTTCGCGAGCGGGTCGAGAAGGGGGAGACGATCGCCGACGTGCTCGATGAAGCGCTGGCGGTGGCCCGGGAGGCGATGGATCGGGCGGTGGGTATCCGGAACATCTTCAACCCGAAGCACGAGGCGAAGTTCGACGCCGGCAAGCTCCCGGCGGAGGCGCGGGCGATGTACGACGCGGTGAAGGCCGAGATCGCCCGCCGCGAACCGATGCCGCCCACGGGCGAGTTTCTGGGGTGCACCGAGCCGCAGCCGGGCTGGCTGCAGGTGGACATCCCGCAGGCGTTGTACGAGGCGGTTCGGCAGGTGTACACGGTGAGCAAGCCGCCGTTCCGTGCCCGGCCGTTCGATGTGCAGCTCATCGGGGCGATGGTGCTGTCTGGCGGCAAGATCTCGGAGATGAAGACGGGCGAGGGCAAGACGATCGTTGCTCCGCTGGCGTGCTATCTGGCGGCGATCGAGCGGATGCCCGTGCACGTGGTGACGGTGAACGACTACCTGGTGCAGCGTGACCGTGACTGGACGTTTCCGTACTTCCATGCCCTTGGGCTGACGGTGGGGGCGATCCACCCGCAGCACATGCAGCCGGAGTATGTGAAGCGCGACATGTACCGGTGCGACGTGGTGTACGGGACGACGAGCGAGTTCGGCTTTGACTATCTGCGCGATCAGATGAAGCGTCGCGAGGATCAGCAGGTGCAGAAGGAGCGGGCGTTTGCGATCGTGGACGAGGTGGACTCGATCCTGATCGACGAGGCGCGGACGCCGCTGATCATCTCGGGCGAGGCGCACGAGGGTTCGCCGCGGTATGACCTTGCCGACGGGCTGGCCAAGCACCTGGTGAGCAAGCAGAAGCCGTGGCAGGAGGCGGACGACAAGGTGAAGCAGTGCCAGCGGCTGATCAAGGGGCTGGAGGGCGACATCCGCAACGCACGGGATCGGAGCAAGGTTCCGGCGCTGGAAGAGCGGATGAAGGAGGCCAAGGGGCAGCTTCCGAAGCTGGAGTCGGAGCGTTCGAAGCACACGCAGTACTTCGAGGTGGAACTGGAGCGCAAGCAGGTGCACCTGACGCACGCCGGGATCGCCGAGGCGCAGCGTGTGGCGAACCTGGGCTCTTTCTACGTGGGTGAGAACATGGACCTGCCGCACCTGCTCTCGCAGTCGGTGCGTGCGCACGTGGTGTACGAGCGGGACAAGGACTACATCGTGATGCCGGTGGAGAATCCGCGCACGGGCCGCGAGGAGCCGGGCGTGGTGATCGTGGACGTGAACACGGGCCGCCCGATGATCGGTCGTCAGTGGTCCGACGGGCTGCACCAGGCAGTCGAGGCGAAGGAAGGCGTGCCGATCAAGCAGGAGACGCAGACGGTCGCGACGGTGACGATCCAGAACTACTTCAAGATGTACAAGCGTCTTGCGGGGATGACGGGCACCGCGGACACCGAAGCGCAGGAGTTCCACGACATCTACCGGCTGGACGTGGTGTCGATTCCGACGAACCTGCCGGTGCATCGCCGGGACCGGGACGACCTGATGTTCCTGGTGGTCAAGGACAAGTGGGACGCGATCGTGGACGAGATCAAGGCGTTCCACGACGTCGGGCGTCCGGTGCTGGTGGGCACGACGAGCGTCGAGAAGAGCGAGACGCTGGCGAAGATGCTCACCGCCAAGCACGGGGTCAAGCCGCTGGTGCTCAACGCGCGGCCTGAGAACGTGAGCAAGGAGTCGACGATCGTCGAGGACGCTGGCCAGCTCGGGAGCGTGATGATCGCCACGAACATGGCCGGCCGCGG
>DHLW01000113.1:0-133 GCA_002405485.1 Phycisphaerales bacterium UBA4658 | reverse complement strand
GGACATGAGCGAGGAGCAGCTCCGGGAGAACATCTACCGCAAGATCGCCGCCAAGGAGCTCAACAAGCCAAAGCACGAGGTGGAGAACCTCCCGATCGAGCAGCTCGAACCGATGCTGCTGCGGCACTGGGCG
>DHLW01000033.1:5636-7671 GCA_002405485.1 Phycisphaerales bacterium UBA4658 | reverse complement strand
GTACTTCGCCACCTTGCGGCGCACGGAGCGGCTGGAGAGGCGGCCACCGTTCTTGTTGACGAACAGCGGGTCCGTCGGGCCCATGCGCTTGCCGCGGCCCTGCAGGTCGGCGTCGACCATGCCCAGGTAGTGGCGCAGCGCCTTGAGGGCGTGGCTTCCCAGCGGGACGCGGCGCTCGCGCCGGCCCTTGCCGCGGATGACGATCTCCTCGCCGGTGTCGTTCAGGTCGCCGCGGTTGATCGCGACCACCTCGGACACGCGGATGCCCGTGGAATACAGGGTCTCCAGGATCGCCCGGTCACGGGCGCCCAGGATGTCGGTGTCGTCGGGCGCCGAGAGCAGGCGCTCGATCTGCTCGACCGAGATCGCCTTGGGCAGGCGCTTGGCCTGCCGGGGCGTGCGGATCGCCGTCATGGGGTTGGTCTTGGTGAGCCCCCGTCGATTCGTCCACTTGTAGAACGACCGGAGCGTCGCGATCTTCCGGGCCATCGTCGCCGCCGAGTACTCCTTGGAGCCAAGGTGCGACAGGAACGCGCGGATCGAGTCCGGGTCGGCCTCGCAGATGTGCTTGGTCACGCTCGCCGGGAGGATCGCCCCCGCAGAGCCCGCCGCCGCGTTGAGCTTGTCGAAGGCCGTCTGCTCCGCGGCCTCGTTCTCGCTCAGATTGTGCTCATCGCAGAGAAACTCGACGTATTGACGCAGGTCTGCGCCGTAGCACCTGGCCGTGTAGTGGCTGAAGTGCCGCTCATCCATCAGATAACTGGTGAATCCGGCGATGATGGGAAGGGTGTTCATTCCGTTGCTCCTCGTGCCCATCGTCCGTGATGAGCGTGGTCGTGTCTGAGCGTGCGCCCGCTTGGCGCGGGGCCCTGTCGATGCGGGTCCATACAAACGTCGGTCCGATCACGGACCGGCTTTATCCGGTCCTCACTTTCCATTCGGTCTTTCCACCCGAACAAGTCCCGGCAGCAGCCGGTTCCGCAACTGGTGGCTCACGAGTGCGGCGTCGAACCAGTCAAACGGAACGTCGTCCCGCTTGGCCAGCTCCGCCAGCCGCCTCAGCATGTTCTGCTCGCCCCCGCGCTCGCACGTGAACGTCCAGCGATGCGGGCCCTTGGTCAGCGTGACCGTCCCGCGCGTCGGACACGTCGTCACCACGCTGGCTCCGGCCGAGCCGGCGGGCGATGTCTTGGGTCCGGACTGCTGCCAATCGGATTCGTGTGCCATGCTCCGCTTTCCGCGTCGTGTCCCGATTCCGGGCCGACGCGCAACGCGGCCGGCCTATCGATCCCTGCTGTTGTCGGCCTCCGCCACCGGCCGCGTGACCCGCAGACGCTCCTGCTCGATCAGCCGCGACACGGCGACATACGCCGCGAAGTCCGTGTACAAAGGCATGCTCTTGAGCATCGACTTCCATCCCAGCGCTGCGTTCGGATCGTGCCGACCCGTCGCATATCGCCGAAGCTCCATCTGCACCTCGTGGTTCGCCCCGCTCAGATGCTCGCTCACCGTCGCCACCGGCTTGGTCAGGTACGCGCTCGCCAGCTTCCGGTCGAACTCCGTGTAGCTCATCTGCAGCCGAAGCGGATCGAGCTGCGGCGTGTCCACCCCAGGATTGCGGGCAAACATCGCCAGCTTGATCCCCAGCGTCGGCGGGTCGTACGGGTCGTACGCCGTGATCGTTCCCACGATCAGCCCGTCCACGCCGAGCGCCTGCGCAAGCTGCCGGGCCTCCGCCGGCGTCGACACCCGCTTGATCCCACGCGCCCGCATCGCCGCCAGCGTCCGGTTCAACGGCAGGCACGCGATCCCACGCACCTCGTCGATCTTGCTCACCAGCGCGTCCGACACCATCCCGGTGTCCACGAACGACACGCCAGATTCGTTCCCAAGCGGAGCCACCGCCCACAGGACGTCCCCCTGCACCGTGTTGTACGGCGCGACCAGAACGTCCGGCGGATCCAGTTGCTGCACCGACCCCGCGCACCCCGCAAGCGAGATGCACGCCAAGGTCACCATCCCCGCGCACACGCGA
>DHLW01000033.1:0-5451 GCA_002405485.1 Phycisphaerales bacterium UBA4658 | reverse complement strand
ACATGCTCTGTACGGTTGTCATGGCGTCCTGCCCGTCCTGCCCTCGCGTCCTGCAAGAGCGATCTTCGTCTGCAATCGGCCCGGCCGGATTCACGCCGGGCGGGCCGCATTCGGTTCGTCAATCACGGCTGGCTCGCGTCGCCCGCCGACTCCGTCGGCGCCGTCGCAACGTCCGTGTTCTCGCTCTTCATCGGCTTGCGCCCCGTCGCGGCCTGCACCGCCTTGTCCGTTCCGATCGACCACACGTTCGGCACCCCCGTCCGGTCCGACACGAAGTAGATCCGCCCGTCGCGCGACCAGCTCGGCATCAGATTCATGAACGGGCCCGACGTGAGCGCCACGCGCTGCGTCCCGTCGATCCCGCTCATCCACAGCGTGCTCACCGGCAGCTTGGCCTGCGTCCCATCCCCCGATCGCGACAGATCGTTCGGATTGCTGATCGATGAGTACACGATCCTCTGGCCGTCCGGCGACCACGCCCCGTTGATCATCGCCTGGCCAGACGCCGACACGACCTCCGTCGGGCTCGAGGCGTCCCCCGGGCGATAGTCGATCGTCCACAGACTGAACGCCCGGTCCCCACGCTCTCGCGAACGCTGGAACAGGATGCGGTCCCGCCCGTCCGAGCCGGTCTTGGCCGCCGGGCACCATTCGGGGAACATCCCGTAGCCCAGAAACTCGGCGCTGCTCCCCCCGCCCACGCTCATCACCCACATCTCCCACCGTCCGCTGGTCTCACCAAGGCGGCAGAACACCAGCCGCTCGCCGTCGGGCGACCATGACGGATGCAGCTCATGCGCCGGATCGCTGCTCAGTTGCAACGCCTGCCCGCCGCTGGACGACATCACGAAAATGTCCCAGTTCCCGCCCCGATTGGACGCAAACGCGATCCGCCCGCCGTCCGGGCTGATCGCCGGCATCACGTCGTTGGCCGGGTCCGCGGTGAGCTGCGTCACCGTCCGCCCGTTCACCGCCTTCACATAGATGTCCGACGTCGGCCGATGCTGCGTCGACGCGAACACGATCATCTTCCCATCCCGCGACACGCTCGGGTCAAAGTCCGCACCCTCCGGCGCGTACGTCACGTGGCTCAGACCCTCGGTCGCCTCATCACCCGTCGGCCGCGGCTGCACCATCGCCGGGGCCGTCTGCAGCGCCAGCGTGTCCGGACCCTTGCCCGCCTGATCGTCCCAGATATGCCGATCCGCCTCGGCGATCATGCTGATCCAGAACGGTTCCAGCTTCCCGTTGCTCCGACGAACCGATCCCGCCGAGCTCGGCAGCGGCACGCTCGCCGGCTGCTCCATGCCCTGAGCCGTCGTCCCCCCGGCTCCGCCAGTGGCCCCAGATGTCGTAGCCGCGACCGGCGCCGTCTCTTGCGAGCCCTGAGCCGACTCACCAACATTCGGCTGCGGCTGCTTGAAGGCCCGCGTGCCCGATCCGCACCCGCTGGCAAGCCCGCAGGCTGCCACCAGGCCCATCGCCAGCATCCCGCTCGTCGTCTTGTACT
Source organism: Phycisphaerales bacterium UBA4658 (assembly GCA_002405485.1). GTDB lineage: Bacteria > Planctomycetota > Phycisphaerae > Phycisphaerales > UBA1924 > UBA4658. Next base: position 3,941 of record DHLW01000033.1, on the reverse strand, counting down.
TCAGTGTCACGGATCCGCTCCTCGTGGGCGCGTGTTCACCGCTTACGCCTCGGGCTTCCTGCCCGGAGAGCGTCCGTTCACGCGATCGGGACCACGAACCGAGCCGAACCTCCGGTCCAGCTCGCCCCAGCTCAAGCCCGGGGGAAGGGCCATCACTCGCGGCACGCTGCCGCAAGACGTGACACCGACAATGCCTTATCGGACCGAAGGCCGGACGATCTTCAGCACTTGCGCCGGAGCCGCGATGACCCGCTCGCTCCCCATCGGTCCACCCGAAGCGTCACATAACCGCCCGTGCAGATTTTCGCACCCGCACGCGGCCGCCCGCACACGCCATGGGGCCATGGACTCTCGAGCCTGCGCACGCTCCCGGAGCCTGTGCAGAATCCCCGGGTCATCGCGCATGTCGATGACGCACAATGGCTTGAGAACGGTGGGAACTCGCTCTCAACGAGCCGAGCGAGCGGTGACAGCCCGGGTATTCTCTGGGCGAACCCATCGGGAATCCGGTCCGGTTGCCTCGGCGATCGTGAGCCGGTCTCGATACGCCCGCAGCTCGCTCACCGAGAACTCCGCGAGATACTCTGCCGACACCCGGGCGTTCATCTCCAGCACCTGACGGATGAGCAAAGCCTGAGTCGCGCTCTCCTGAAACCCTGCATCCGGAGGCGTCGCGCTGGAGAGACCCTCATCCGCCACCCGACCCTTCAGCCAGGTCAGGTCGATCTTGACCGGGACCTTGGGGAGCAAAGCAGAGAGTCGGGGGGCAAGGGTTGGCATACTCATCCTTTGAAGTGGCTTGGGAACCGCTTTGGACCGATATCGAAACTTGTCCTTCGGCCGCTCGACGCTGTAACCCCGGAACGGACCTGCATCCGACGACCTTTGGAGCCAACGATTCACTATGGCTGAGTCACCAAATCCAATCTGGGTCCTGCCGGACGCCGAGGGACCCGTCCGCCCGCTCGCTGGGGCTGACGACCAGGTGTCGGCATGGAATGCGCCAACACTCAGCGTGATCGCTCTACCCGCAACCGGCGTGCCGAAGCCCGTCGGCGTCCCCGCGATCCTCTGGTCCGGTTCCGGCGCGCAGGTCGACACCTCGCCCGCGCTCGCCGCGGCGGAGCTCTTCAATCCGGACCCCCGCACCTGGGGCAACGTCGGCTGGAACGCGCTCACCAACGCCCTCAAGCGGATCGAGCCCCCGCCTCCGGTCATCCGGACCCACGCCCGAAACGTCGTCAGCGACATTCCCGGCGTCCGACGAATCGTCGCCCCTCAGGGCGAGCCGTTGCCGGCCCGCGTTCTCATCGATCCCGCGAGCATGCTCACGCCGCTGTTTGCCAAGTCCACGCTCGGCGTCGATCAGATCACCCGGATCTTCGAGTTCGTCCGAGACATCGTCGCCGGCGTTCCCGACGCCGCGCCCAAGATCTTCGGGGTCGTCGTCTCGGGCGTCGCCATCTCTCCCAGGGACTACTGCAAGCCCTGCCCGCTGGATGAGGGCGTCATTCCTGGCGCAACCATCGCCTCGATCGCCAAGAAGACCCTGCCCCCCGGCATTCCGATCCTCATTCCGGAGACCAGGGCCGCCGAGTCCGCCGCCATCATCGCCCAGGCCTCCTGATTCCTCCATCGGGCCTCGGAGCGCGCTAACCTTGACGCTCGGCTGACGCCGACTTTCAAGGATCACTCGTGAGCACACCCGCCGCATCCTCGATGACGACGAACCTGGACCACCCGACCTTTGCGATCGTGAAGGCGGCCTTCCCGGGCAGGAAGTTCCGGGGCACCGAGTTTCGAGGGCAGTCCACCCTCATCGTCGAACCGCAGGATCTGCACGCCGTGCTCACCTTCTTGCGCGATGATCCGCGCTGCAACTACGCGTTCCTCTCCGACGTGTTCGGAATCGACTATCTGAACTACCCCGCCAAGATGCCCGGCCGGTTCGCCGTCGGCTACAACCTCATCTGCCTCGACCGCGACGATCGGTTCTTCGTCAAGACGTTCCTCTCCCCGACGATCGATACCAGCGGCGTCCGCGAAGATCCCGCGCTCATCGTCGACTCCGCCTGCGACCTCTGGCCCGGGGCCGAGTGGCCCGAGCGCGAGGTCTTCGACATGTTCGGCATCCGCTTCCGCAATCACCCCGATCTGCGACGCATCCTCACCTGGGAGGAGTTCCCCGCCCATCCGCTTCGGAAGGACTATCCCCTCCGTGGCCGCGGCGAACGCGAGCAGTACGCCGTCGTCGATCGCACCAGCGCCTGACCAAACCCGCCGCACTCCCCACACGCACTGTCCCGCGCTCCGCCCCGTGGACTGTCCCGGCCCCCGGCCTGTGGCGGGCCCAACCCACTCACACCCACACCTGGACCACCAGCGTCGGCTCCTTCACCTTCCCCTGCCACTCGCCGACGACCATCGTCACGTTCTTCACTTCGATCTGCGGCTGCGCGTCCAGCCACGCGTTGATCTGCTGATCCAGCTCCAGCAGACCCTCGGCACACATCCGGGCGTGAAACGTCCGCACGTGCGTCGCGCCCTGCCCCGTCATCGTCGGCGTGCGCTTCCACTCGATCGCCTTGCCCACCATCTGGCCCACAAGCGGCTTCACGCGCGACGTGTCCGCCGCCAGCGCTGACAGTGCCGTCCGCTGCGGCGTCGGCGCCGCGGGCCGCCCCGTCGCCGCCCCGTGCGCCGGTCCCCCAGATCCGCTCCCGCCCACAAAGCCCGGATCCAGTTTCGGCTGTCGAGTCGAATCCCGCGATGCCATGCGATGCCCTCCCATGTGCGCCCGCGACCCCCGCGCGGGCCACGCTCACTCGCGCCTGCCCATCGGCTCGCCGCTGCTGCAAGCATGAGCCGCGTCCAACTCTTCACCAAACCGCGCAGAATCGGCCCATGCATCGCCGCCCAAAGCGGGGACGCGCTCCGCCATCTCCCACTTTTCACACCCCCGGGGGCGAATCACCGCCATTCGCACCCGCATCCTCCGCCGCTCGATCCACACGCGCCGACACCCGCGCATACACCAGCGCCACCCCAAGCATGGTGAGTCCCAGCCCGATCATCGACACAATCCGCCACTCCTGCGCCGTCTGCGCCAGATCAAAGACCACCGTCTTGATCGCCGCGGCAAACAGCAGCACCAACCCCGCACGCCGCACCATCGTCATCCGCGCGCCAAATCCCACCGCGAGCAGACACGCCGCGAACACGCCCCACCAGATGCTCACCACCGCGCCCTGCGCCGTCTCATCCTGCGGCATCCACACTCCCGCCGAGCGACTCACCTCAAAGCTCGTCGCGACCAGTAACAGAACAAGGCTCCCAGCCACTGTGCCTTGTGCCAGTTCCTTCACCGTCGCCCGTGCCAACCCCGCGCGCCATCCGACCAACCACGCGCCAGACAAGCCCATCGCGACCGCCATCACCAACGCGACCCACAGCCCTGGGTGCATCAGCGGCCGCGCCGCACTGTCGGACCATCCCACCCGCACAAACTGCTCAGCTCCCCATGCCAGCACCGCGCACCACAACACGCCAAGCCCCACGACATCCAGCGCGACGAGCCGCCGCCACGCATATACGCCCATCACGCCGCACGCAATACCCACCCACACCAGCGGCACAAACACCATCGACGAGCTCTTTCCGGCAACCATCACCATCAACGCGAGCGCCGCCGCACCCACCGCGATCGTCGCCCCAGACGCCCATCGCGGCATGCCTGTCAAGCATCTCCACGCGATCACGCACCACACCATCGCCGTGGTCAACATCACGCCCGCATACTGCGTCAGCACCATCCCCGCGATCTTCACCCCCGGACTTCCAGACGTCACCAGATTTCCAACCCCCCCCCCCACCCACAACCCCCGCCCAAACACCCAACCCGAAACCCAAAACACCCCCGCCGCACCCACCCGGCACCAGAT
>DHLW01000193.1:2144-5828 GCA_002405485.1 Phycisphaerales bacterium UBA4658 | reverse complement strand
ATCACGACCTTGGGCCGCGAACGCCAACCGGGCTCCTCCGTGTCGTCGTTTCCTAACGACACCGGGTCGTACCAGAGAGCCATCAACAGAACGACCCAACGCATCAGAGACTCCTTTCTCTAGGGGTAAACCGATCCATCACCAACCTTCACCGAACCTCGCCTCCATGGCGTTTTCCCACTCGTCCTCACACCCGGCTCGACGCGCCGCCGCGGCGTTGTGCGAGCCCGGTTGCACCGGCACCGTGTTGCGTGTCGGAACGCGGCACGGCTCCAGCGGCTTGACCGGAGGTCGCTTGGCTTCCTCCTCCTCGTAGAGGAACGCCGCGAAGTCGCGTCGCTTCTGCTCGGCAGCCCAGAACCCGCGGTCCTCGACCGGGATGTCTTCGCGTTCGTCGTTCATCGCTTGATCTCCGTCTGCTTCCGCAATCCCGAGGCCTGCGACTCCAGCACCGCACGCAGCTCGTCGATCCTGTCCGCCGCCTTGTTGGCGGCTTCGTTCACCGTCGCGGACCAACCGACAGCCTGGACGATCACGCCATGAGGCAGCCGCACCATCGGCGTGCCGTCCACCGTGACCGGCGTTCCGGCCGACCACCACACCGAGACGCCCTTGCTGTCGATCGGCGACATGACCTCGCACTTAAAGAGGTTGGTCATGCTTGCACCTCCTCTGGTTCGTAGGCGTCGCCCTTCGTGCCAATCACCTCGAGTCGCGTGTCGATCAGGTCGAACAGCTCGCTCGTCTGGACGCTCGTGTAGAAGCCCTCGTCGGTCCGCTGCTCCACGGTCTGCTTGATGTCCAGCAGCCGCTCCGAGGTCTTCGCCTTCGAGATCGCGAGCCGGCAGCGGATCATGTCGGCGTCTGTCGCCTCGGGCCGGGCCGCGGGCTCGGGCATCGACTGCGGCTTCGCCTGCGGCGTCTTGACGGGCTCCGCTGCGGGGTAGTCCTGGGCCTCCTCCGCGGTGACCAAACCCTTCAGAACGTCAGGGAACGCATCCCGCAGCGCGAAGCCGCGGGCCCGCAGTTGCAGCATCCGCTTTGGGTACTGGGTCCCCGGGCCAGACTTGCCCCACAACCCCGCCTTTTTCGCGTCAGCGACCGAGAACGCCACGGTCGTCGGCTGCGGGTAGCCTCGACGTTTCGCCTCGCAGGTGGCGACCATCGCGTCCCCGTCGCCGGTCACGGTCTCGCGGACGTACTCGCACACCGGCGAGCCCATCACCAGGGCCAGGGCAGCATCGCCCCACACCGACGGGCGGCCGTTGATGACCGCGATGCTCTGGAGCGACTGCATGGGGCCGAGCCCGACTTCGCTCCCGTGCTGAACCGCCAGCAGGCACGACTCGGGCTTGCCGCGGAAATCCTTCGGGGCGAACTCGCTCGACGCGACCATCTTGGCGAACCGAAACGCATCATCCATCGAGGCGAGAGCCAACCCTCTCGCTGGTGCCGTGTTCGTACTCAACTCCGTAGCCATGCCGATGTCCTTTCGTCGTGAGAAACCGCCGCAGCGACCGTGCTTTGGCGGGGTGACTGCCTCCCTGCGAACCCGGTTCCACCGGGTCTCCTGTTCAAAGCTCGATGATCTGCCCGCCATCCACCGACCAGTGCTCCTGGCCGCCGCCGACGCGGTGCTCCTTGACGTGGTAGGTGCTGTCGCGGTCCTCAGTGAGCACCTCCATGACGTAGCCCTGGTGCTCGCTGCCGTCGTCAGCCCGCCAGCGGATGTAGTCGCCGACGGCCCAGGTTGAGACGACCCTGCCGTTTCGCAGCCGGCCGCGTGATTGGCTGAACCGCGGGCCGTAGGTCTCGATCATGCCGGCGACTGCGGCGTCGGCTTCGCGTTCGTGCGGGTTCATTGCGTGAGTCCTTTCTGGACGATGGTTGCATACCATAAAACGAGCGTTGCATATTTGTCAACTGGCAAGCGATTCAGCCACGAGCCGAATCACAAGAACGATCACCTCAACCCAAAGATCGACGTTCATGATGTGCCTCCCTGCACAGTGTGAAATCAACCGATCCCCAATTCCCCGAGCGTGACGACGGCGGGCTCGCATTGCTGCGGGCTGACGAGCCACGTGTACGGTCTTCCTGACGGATGAACGGAAGGCGGCAGCACCGACTGCGCTGGCTTGCCGCCGATGCGGATCTCAGCCCCGCCAAACTTCCGCCAGCCGACCGGCGGCAGATCGCCAGCCAGCCGGAACAGCCTGTGCTCGCCGCGGCCCGAGGACCACGTCGGCGTCTCAATGTCCAAGAGTCCGCGGCTCGCCAGCCACCGCTGCCCAGCGGCGTCGTCAAACTCCGCGTCGATCAGGTTGCCAGCCCCGAGGAGAATGCCGACGTTCGCCCCGTGCTCCAGCCACGCGGCGATCTGCTCCGGGTCATCCGTTGAAAGCGTCTGCCAAGCCTGCCCAAGCGGTCGCTTGTCTCGCCTGGCGACTTGCACGATCCGAGCCCCGCAGGCAAGCAGGGCTTCCATATCAGCGTCGATGAGTGTTGCGGTCGTCATGTTCTTGCCCTCGTGTGTGTGTGGTGGTGGTTGAGCCAACCCGCCGAGCCGGGGCCGCGGGCACCCCGGCCGGCGAGCCGACGGGAGATTCAGGTGGCCTCCGCGATGCGGGCCGCCTCAGACGCGAACCGCCGCTCGAGGTCGGACACGATCGCCAGGCGGCGGTCCATCGCAGCCCGGTCCCGCTCCCAGCTGGCGGCGTCGCGGTAGCTGCCGGCGGCGGGGCGGGCAGCCGTAATAAGGGCCGCCAACTCCGCGAGCCGGGCAGCGATGTCCGCCCACTGGTCAGCCATGCGGCGGGACACCGCCAGCCGCGGGGCAATCGTGGCGTGGTTCTCGGTCTTGGTCAGGTTCTTCGTGGTCATGGTCAGGTCTCCTGTCGTGGGGGAATCAAACAAGTTGCCACCCTGTTTGCAGCTGTCGGCAGGCCGGGTGGCCCCGCCCGTGGTCGGTCAGACTGCGGCCTCCAGTTCGCCGCAGAAGGCAAGGAACTCGGCCGATGTCATCCGGGTTTGCACCAGGCGGAACGCAGCGTCGAACACGCCATCAGCACCATCGCGAAAGTCGTTCATCAGCCCACGGCAGGTGTCGGCCAGTTGGTCGGTCGTCATCGTCTCAAGGCGGGCGGTCAGAGCGTTCATCGTTTCGTCTCCTGTCGCGTCTCGCGGATCACTCGTCCGCGTCATGCCCCAATCTTATCGGACGACCGTTGCATATTCAATAGGGTAAATGCTCGGGGAAAACGCGATTTTCGGAAAATTTTTCCGATTAGCCGGCCTTGGCGGGGTTGTCCCCGTCCTTCTTCATCACCATGCCGCGAGGGCGGCCGACCTTCTTTTCCAGCTTGGCGTCTCTCCGCAGAAAGCGGGTGACGCTCGTGCGGCTGACGAGCCAGCCGTGGCCCGGCAATTCCTCCGCCTCGAGGACGCCAGACTCAATCAGCCGAGTCACGGTGGACTTCGCCCTAGCGTTGATGGCATCCATGACCTCCCGAACGGTCATGTGCGTGTCTCGTATTTTTCCCACGGCGATCATCCCTCCAAATGTACCGAACGGCCGTTGCAAATCAAATTTGCGCAAGCCGGCAGTGGAATCCCCTGCCCCCGGCCCCGTACGATGGGACCAGACGGGCAGGTATTAGCGGAGGGCATGGGGGTTCCCGCGTA
>DHLW01000193.1:1453-1797 GCA_002405485.1 Phycisphaerales bacterium UBA4658 | reverse complement strand
CCGCCAGCGAGATCCAGAGCCGACGCTGGCCGACCTCGACGACTACGTGGTGTCGTCGTTCCTGCGATGGCGGGCGAAGACGCCAAGGCGAGGCAGGCTCCCGGCCCACGGGAACGTGCTGAAGGACCGCACGCAGCTCGTCGCGTTGTGGAACTTCGCTGCGAAAAAGCGGATGCCTGGGGCCAACGGCCAGGCGGTCGAGTTCCCGAGCCTGCCACGCATGGCGCAGGTGCGGCACATCCCAGTCGCTTACAAGCTGGACGAGATCGAGCGGATCATCATGGTCGCCAGAACTCGCCAAGGGCTCGTCGGAGGGCTTCCTGCTGGCTGGTGGTGGAGCACCA
>DHLW01000193.1:990-1262 GCA_002405485.1 Phycisphaerales bacterium UBA4658 | reverse complement strand
ACGTGGCGAAACGTCGATCTCGTCGGCCGGCGTGTCGTTTTCTTGGCGGACACCCGCAAGGGTCGGTCAAAGGACATCCTCCGACCGATCTCGGAGCAGCTCGCCGCCGAACTGTCCCAGCACCGGGGCGACCCAAACTCCTACGTCTGGCCTTGGGACCGGCACAAGTGCTCGATCTGGGCAAGCATCAAGATCCTCTGCAAGCGGGCAGGGGTCGAACCGCACGGCTTCCACGGCTTTCGCAAGAGCCACGCCAGCTACGTCGCCGCCGC
>DHLW01000193.1:0-683 GCA_002405485.1 Phycisphaerales bacterium UBA4658 | reverse complement strand
GGTGGTACCTCGACCCTAGGATGGCGGACCCGTCTTCCCAAAAAGCATCCGGCGAAAAGGTAGACGAGCCGCCGGGTGAGCGGCCCGCCGCCTGAAAACGCAACCGCCCCGCCTGGAGGGTACAAGCGGGGCGGCGCGGGGTCGGCGGAAAGGAGACGCTCGGACCCTATTTCTCCAGCTTGGCCTTCAGCAGTGCGATCTCCTCGAGGAGCCGAAGCCGCTCGCGTAGGAGCCGCATCACGTCTGCGGCGAGCGTGCCCGAGGTGCCGGTCCACGCGCCCGAGAACCGGCGGGCCCGGTGCTCGATGTGGGCCAGGTCGTCGGCGGTGAGTGGCGGCACGTCAACCACGGCTGCGACACTCCTCATAGCAGCCGCCGTAGCCGGCGATGTCTACGCCCCCGTCGGTGGTCGGCGTCGGTCCGCGGAGCCGGGCGACCTTGTCGAGCACCATGACCAGGGCCCAATCGGCGGCGTTGAACGACGTTCCGAACGCCGCATTGACCAGGGCCGCCGTGCGGGCGAAGTGCTCGTTTGGCGGCCCGTACTTCGTGTGCCGGTCTCGCACAGCTTCCAGGGCTGATTGCAGCGTTTGCTCTGCCACGGTCGGCCGCTCGCCCATGACGCCGTCGCCGGTCTGGCGTGGCTCGTCGCGATCGAACTCCGACCACTCGCTGAGAACGTC
>DHLW01000010.1:17913-18288 GCA_002405485.1 Phycisphaerales bacterium UBA4658 | reverse complement strand
CCGCTGGACACAAACGTCGACTCCAGCGACGACAGAACACCCTGGGCCGTCTGGTCCGTCTGCCTGTCGCCCGTCGGCAGGTCCAGGGCGAAGAACCTGTACAGCTTCCGGCACATGAACCTGGCGCACGCCGGATGCTCGAGAATGGCCCGGACAAAGTCCTCCCCGTCCATCGCGCCGCGCCGCCCGAGAATCTGCTTCACCCCCGTGTCGTGGTTGTTCCGCTGGAACACGAACCGGTCGTCCTCGAAGGTGTACCCCGTGAGCGAGCGCGCCCCCTCCTTGATGTCCCGCTCCGAGTAGTTCCCCACGCCCAGCGAGAACAGCTCCATCAGCTCTCTCGCCAGATTCTCGTTCGGACGCCCCTTCCGGGAG
>DHLW01000010.1:11634-17786 GCA_002405485.1 Phycisphaerales bacterium UBA4658 | reverse complement strand
CGTTGTTGTCCAGATAGGCGATCATCGCCGGATCGCGGATGATCTCGTTCAGCAGCTTTGCATAGCTCCCCACCGCGTGCTTGCGGAAGAGTTGGTTCTGCATGAACATGTGGTACGAGTCCTCGATCGTCCGGTACGACGTCGCGAAGTGCCCGTGCCAGAACAGCGTNNCTTGATGTCCTGCTCGGTGTAGCCCCGGCCCTCGCCCAGCGTGAACAGCTCCATGAGCTCGCGCGCCAGGTTCTCGTTGGGCTTGCCCTTGCGGTTCTGGTTGTTGTCCAGGTAGCGCAGCATCGCCGGGTCGCGCACCACGCCGCGCACCAGCTTCGCGAGGTTGCCGGTGGCGTTCGCGCGGAACAGCTCGTTCTGGCGGTACATGTGCCAGCTGTCCTCCACGGTGCGGAAGCCGCTGGCGAAGTGGCCGTGCCAGAACAGCGTCATCTTCTCTTCCAGCGGCCGGGGCGTCTCGATCATCCGCTTCAGCCACCACGCCTGCACCCGCCGCATCTGCCCCCGATCCTTCCGCTCGGCTTCCTGTCGCATCGCCCGCAGCCGCGTCACCGCCTCCTCGTCACCCGTCCGCCGAGCCCGCGCGATCTCCCCGCGCTCCTCGTTGTTCAGCGGACGCATGATGTCCTTGTCGAAGTCCCCGGCCTTCACCGGCTCAAACTCCACCCCGTCGAAGTTCAGCAGGTGATCCACGCTCTTGACAGGACCCCACCTGACCAGCGTCTGGATCTGCGCTGGCGTGCCGCCAAAGCCCGCACGCAGCAGCAGATGCCGCGCGTGCGCAAAGCCCCAGTCCTTGTCCTTGATCGGATTCAGCGACCCGGTCACCCTCGGCGTCGCCTTGGCACTCGTCGCCGCTCCGGCCGCCGACGAGTCTGCTTTCGGAGTGTTGGGCTTCTCGGGCTGCATGCGGGCATCCTCGCTGCCGCGTTGATTCGCCGCGGACTGCAAGTCCAACGATCGGCCAACTCCGCTATTGCACCACACTACCGGTGCAACCTCCGGCGGTTGATATCGGCCGAAAAAAGACGCTCCGCGACCGACATTTCTCCCGGTCGCGGAGCGCACTTGACAGTACCCAGCCCCCTCTCCCCCTTGGTCCGCCAAGACCCGACGCGGCTCACTTGCCCGCAAACAGCCGGCTCGCCTCAGACCAGTTCACCACGTTCCACCACGCCGTGATGTAGTCCGCACGGCGGTTCTGATAGTGCAGGTAGTAGGCGTGCTCCCACACGTCCAGCCCCAGCACCGGCCGACCCTCGCACCCGGCAATCGCCTTGCCCATGAGCGGGCTGTCCTGGTTCGCAGTCGAGCAGATCGTCACGCCGCTCCCATCCGACTTCACCACCAGCCACGCCCACCCAGACCCGAAACGCCCGGTCGCGGCCTTGGCAAACTCCTCCTTGAAGTGCGTGAAGTTGCCATACGCCGCGTTGATCGCCTTGGCCAGTTCGCCCGTCGGCTCCCCGCCGCCACCCTTGCCCGCCGGGGCCATGAGCGCCCAGAACATGCTGTGATTCACGTGCCCGCCCAGGTTGTTGCGCACCGGCCCGCGCTTGTCCTCGGGCAGGTCGGCGAGCCGACTGATGACCTCCACCGGGTCCTTGTCGGCCCAGGGAGTTCCCTCAAGGGCCTTGTTCGCGTTGTCCACGTACGCCTTGTGGTGCTTCCCGTGATGGATCTCCATCGTCCGGGCATCGACGTGTGGTTCCAGAGCTTCCTTCGGATACGGCAGATTGGGCAGTGTGAACGCCATGTGGACTCTCCGGGGAAGAACCGCAAACGGACCTTCCCGAAACTGGGGGGCTCTTGGGGAGGAGCACGGCCGATTCTGCCGTGATCCTCCGTGAAAACAACGGGTTTGATCTTCGCTGCGCGATCGCCTTGCAAACCAACTCTTGATGGAGTATGTTGGCGGCCTCCTTTGCGGATCCGGACCGCCGACATCCCACTCGCAACCTCCTCAGACTACCGCCCCCGCCGATAAACGTCAAAGACCGCGAATCACGGTTTTTTGATGGATCCCGAACGGTCTGCACGAATCGACATCGATGGGCGTCAATGGACGAAGTGGGAGGATTTCAGGGTGATTATGGCACGATCGTGCTGAGTTTTGTGTCGGAAGTGCTGCGTTTTTTCGTTGAGAGCGAAACGCTTCGTCGAGTTTGTCGTACAAGATCTTCCGAGTATCGAAAGATGCTCTTCAAGATTTCTGAATGATGTGTTCCCTTCTGCATCTGACATGTGGCCGCTGCGAAAGCTGCGGGCAACTTTGAGGATGAAAGGGTCGGAATCGTGGGTTCCCCGGACTTACCGGTCCGTGGCCGCCTCTTTGCAGCGAGTGTTCTTGGGTGCGGTTTTCGGGCGTGCAACCCGTTGCCGTGTGCAGGTTGGCACTCTGGGAAACGTAGGAAAGCGAACGCCCGGAGGGAACCTGGCGTACGCATTTTGACGGGAGTTTGCAGCGCCGCTTCGCGTCGGCGGTCTTCGGATGGTCTGGGCAGGACGCTCGGGCCTGCGTGCCGGGGATCGCAGGCGGGTGTGCGGTGCGGGTTGGTCGACGAGGTGTCGCGAAATGCCCCTCGCCGACGCTCCAGGCGGCTCCAAGGTGGAGTCGCCGTTTTCGGCGCTTTGGCCGGATGTGACAACGGCAAGCGGCCCGCAGGATCTCACGATGGTGAACATGAAGCCCATTCTCAGCCCGCTCGAACAGCACCGTCGCAAGACGCGCGTGCAGTTTTCGCTGGCCCAAACCGGACGCCCGACCTCGGCCAAGGGACGCCGCTCGCTCTCAAAGGAAGACGAGCAGCTCCTGGCAACCCTGGTCAACCCGGCGAACCCGATCGACTACATCGACTCCACGGCATTCCGGGAGCCCGGCGCGGATCGCAAGATCTACGACGATGCTCCGGACATCGCCAAGCCCGACACGACGTGGTACCACCCGGTGATGGACGACCTGTCCCCGGGCAAGCATCGCTCTGTCAAGAGCACCCAGCAGGTCATCCTCACGGGCGCTCAGGAGAAGGTCCTGTTCCACCAGTTCAACTACGCCCGCTTCCGGGTGAGCGAGCTGCAGAAGACCATCTGGTCCTCCGACAGCCGCAAGCCCACTCCGGAGCAGGCCGAGGACATGCTGAAGTGGTACCGGATCGCCGAGCGCGTGCGCGAGCAGATCGCCGAGACCAACCTGGCGCTGGTTCTGGCGATGGCCAAGCGCACCCGCATGAGCGAGGTGGACTTCGCCGATCTGGTCAGCGAAGGGAACATGGCCCTGCTCCGCGCCGTCGACAAGTTCGACGCCGGGCGCGGGTACAAGTTCTCGACCTATGCCTGCCGAGCGATTCTCAAGGCCTTCAGCCGTCAGGGCATGAAGCTGTCCAAGTATCGCCAGCGGTTCCCGACCGATTTCGATCCGAAGCTCGAGCGTTCGAACTATCTCGAGACCAAGCGGGCCGACTTTGAGAAGGACGCCGCCGAGGAGGTCAAGCGGATCGTGGCCGAGAATCGCGCCGACTTGACGGATGTCGAGCGGACGGTCATCGAGCACCGGTTCGGGCTTGAGACCGGCGACGGCGAGAAGCCGATGACGCTGGAGCAGGTCGGGCAGATCATCGGCGTGACCAAGGAGCGCGTGCGGCAGATCCAGAACAAGGCCATGGAGAAGATCCGCCTTGAGCTGGAGGCCAAGTTCCTTGGCACCCGCAACCCCGAGGAAGCCCCGAGCGAGCAGGCGGCCCTCGCCGCGCTTCAGGCGGGTGAGGGCGCAATCGGGGGCTCCTCGCAGCCCGGCAACTCCCCGCTCTCGTCTCCGATGGAAGACGAGAACGAGCGGCTGGCGCTCATCTGAGAGTCAGCCGGGATTTGCCCGCTTTTTCATGTATTGCCGCGGCCCCGGGTGCATTCCTCCGGGGCCGCTCTCTTTTCCGGTTCTGATATGCTCTTGGTCATGCCGACGGACTGGACTGAGGGAATCGTGCTGTGCGATCTGGGCGACGAGCCGGAGCTCTCGGAAGAGATTGCCGCGCTCGTGGACCAGCTCAAGAACACCCCGACAGACAAAATGCCCAGCGTGGTCCTGAACTTCGCGGGCGTGAGCTATCTGAACTCCTCGCACATCGCCTCGCTCCTGCGTGTCCGCAAGCGCGTCGCCGAGGGCAAGAAGTCGCTCGTGCTGGCCGCGATGACCGACGAGGTGTGGTCGATCATGCTCATGACCGGCCTGGACAAGGTCTTTGAAGCCGCACCCGACACCATGACGGCGCTGGCTCGCGTGCAGCTCGCGGGCGGAGACGCCGGCGAGGGTTAACTCCCGCTCTCGGTCCCGGGATCGCCACTTGTGCCGCGCACGACAAGCCGCGTCGGGAGCGTGGTCAGCGTTCCCGCACGCTGCGGCTGGGCGAGGCGATCGATGAGCACGCGGACGGCGTGTGCGCCGAGGTCCGCCGTGGGCATGCGCACCGTCGAGAGCTGCGGGCGCATGAGCGACGCCAGCCGAGTGTCATCGAAGCCCACCAGCCGCAAACGGGCGGGAACATCGACGTGGGCCTCCTGCGCGGCCTGCAAGATGCCGAAGGCGATCTCGTCGTTGGCCGCGAGCACCCCGATGGGACGCGACGCGACTCGTTGCAACAGGGCGCCGGCGGCCTTGCGTCCCCATTCCACGGTGTACTCGCCGTATCGCACCTGTTCGTCGGAGGGCGTCCAACCAGCGTGGGCGATGGTCTGGACGAAGACCGCGGCCCGCTCGGTGGTATCAAAGTTCCCCTTCGGACCGCCCACGAAGTACATGTCCTCCGGCCGAACGCTCGCCAGAAGATGATTCACCGCCTCGCGAGTGCCCGAAGCGTTGTCCACCAGGACGCGGTCAAGGCCGTTGGCGTGGATGGCCTCATCAATGACCACGAGCGGCAAGCCCGAGGCCTTGATCTGCTGCCAGAGCTCCTCATTGGGCTCGGTGACCATGACCGCCAGACCCGCCATGAACCCGATCACGTTGGACGAGAGCATCGTTGCCGGTCCATCGCCGCTCTCGGAACTGATGAGCAGGTGGTATCCCAACCGGCGTGCCTCGGCGGCGGCGCCTCGGAGAAGCTCGGAATAGAACTCGCCGTGAATGTCGGGCAGCAGAATCCCGATCACGTGACTCTTGCGGGTCATCAGACCTTGTGCAAAGACGTTGGGTCTGTAGCCAAGTTCGCGGATGGCCCGCTGAACACGGTCGGCGGTTTCCTTGGCGACCCGGTTCGGGGAGTTCAGGAATCGGCTGACCGTCGCCGTTGAGACTCCCGCCGCTTGGGCAACGTCCTCCATGGAGGCCGGACCTTGCCGAGGGGCGTCGCTGTGCTGGTCTTCTCGCCGAGTCACGACTGGAATATATCGAGCGTTTACGGTATGGTCTCGGCATGCAAGCCCTTGCATTTCTGCGATCTTTCGATCTTTGCGCGTGCCGGCTGTTCGTGCGACCCTTCCGAGCGACGGCCGCATGCGCCGTGCTCGCGGGCCTGTGCGGGTGCGCGTCATCCCCCTCCGTGACGCGCGGACCGGAATCCGCGGCGTCGACTCTTCGGACTGCGGAAGAGTGGGTGATCTCTTCTCCGCCGGGGGTTCGCCGCCCGCCGTTCGAGTTCTCCCGCGCCGACGATGAGTTCATCGATGAGGTGCAGCGAGCCGCGTTCTGGTTCCTGTGGAACGCGTGCGACGAGCAGACGGGCATGGTCTACGACCGGTCGAGCGTGCGCTTTGCGAGCGTGGCCGGTGTGGGCTTTCAGCTTGCGGCGATTCCCGCGGCGGTGGAGCGCGGCTGGATCACACGCGAGCAGGGTGCCGAGCGTGCCCGTCGGATTCTCACGGCACTCGAGCAGGAACCGACCAACCGCGTGCACGGGATGTTCTACCACTTCCTCGACGGGCGGACGGCTCGGCCGATCGACATGGATGTGGTGAGCACGATCGACTCGGCCTTGCTCTTTGCCGGGATGCTCGCCGTCGGACCATATTTCGGGGGCGAGATTCGCGAGCGGGCTGATCGCATGATCCGCGCTGCGGACTGGACGAAGTTCGTCCTCAACGAGCCGCAGCCGAACGAGCCGTTTCTCAAGGGCTTTGTCTCGCTGGGGTGGAGGCCCAAGGACCCGAAGACA
>DHLW01000010.1:11226-11491 GCA_002405485.1 Phycisphaerales bacterium UBA4658 | reverse complement strand
GGGGAGGGGGATCTGCTGAAGTACGCGTGGGCCGATTCGGGAGATGAGCATCGGCTCATCAACTTCCTTGCGACGCTTGCGCCGGATCCGGAGCATCGACTGGATCCCGCGCTGTACTACCGAACGCGGCGTGCACTGGGCGAGCACGCCGATAGCGGGCCGCACGTCTGGTTTCCGTGGTCGGGCGCACTGTTCGTGCACTTCTTTGCGCACTGCTTCGTCGATTACGTGTCGCGAGGACCGGACGATCCGCGGGCCCTGGGCG
>DHLW01000010.1:10770-11099 GCA_002405485.1 Phycisphaerales bacterium UBA4658 | reverse complement strand
GGAGCGACGGCCGCGCGTGGACTGGTGGGAGAACAGCCGCCGGGCCGTGACCCTGCACCGGCGGAAGGCCGAGGAGAATCCCCGCGCGTTCAAGGGATTCGGCCCGAACGGATGGGGCCTGACGGCGAGCGATGCGGCGCATGGGTACGCCGTGCCCGGCGTGTTTCCGACCAGGATCCCCACCAAGGGCGAGGTGCCCGAGTACGACTTCTCAACGTTCGTGCCCAAGGACGACCTGGGAGATGGAACGCTGGCTCCATATGGCGCGGGGTGCGCGATCATGTTCCAGCCCGAAGCGGCGATCGCGGCGTTGCGGCACTTTCGCGCGC
>DHLW01000010.1:10464-10619 GCA_002405485.1 Phycisphaerales bacterium UBA4658 | reverse complement strand
GAAGGACGCCCAGGGACGCCCGCTGGTCTGGCGCGATCCAGGGAGTCGCGGAGAGACCGGGGAGTACGGGTTCCGCGATTCCTTCAACCAGGACACCGGCTGGGTGGCTAAGGACTATGTGGCGATCGACCAGGGCCCGCTGGTGCTGGCGATCG
>DHLW01000010.1:0-10376 GCA_002405485.1 Phycisphaerales bacterium UBA4658 | reverse complement strand
AGGGCCCGCTGGTGCTGGCGATCGAGAACGCCCGGACGGGGCTGATCTGGCGGCTTGTGAACGCACACCCGTGGGTTCAGGAAGCCAAGGGTCGGCTGAGATGGGCGGAGCGACCCCAAGAAAGTCCGGGAAACACGGTCCGTTGACGGGTCGGTCGAGAAGTGCTTAGAAAACGCTTGCATCCCCTGAAACCGGCATTAAGATGTAAGCGTTACCATCGAGACCGTCGGTGCAGTGTCTTTTGACCCGTCGGGTCAGGCCCGAGGCCTCGGAGGAGAGATGAGAGGTCTTCCCATGTCCAAGCTCTGCTCTGTCGTCGCGCTCACGGCCGGACTCGCGGTGGCGTCGGCCGCCCATGCTGACCTGTTCAGCGGCATCAATAGCTGGTCGACGTACGACCGCTGGTTCGGTGACTACCTGTCGACGACGGTGACGTGGACCAATGGCGGTCTGGGTTCGCTGCGTGTGCAGGAGTCCGGGTACGAGTTGTCGACGGGCTTTGCGACCCGCAACCACGCCTATCTGTCGGTCGGCGGCACGCCGATCCAGTTCGATCCGAACCAGAGCTTCCGCTTCGAGGTGACGGCGACGATCAACTCGACGGGCGGGTTCAACACCGAGGCGGGGATCGTGTTCGGCACCTCGCCGAACCTGCCGACCTCGGCCGGCGCTGATACCGGCAACCTGATGTACCGCGCCGGCACCAGCCCGGAGATCGCGGCGTTCGGCTCCACCAGCCCGTTCTTCTCGAGCAACTTCGGCGTTGGCCAGGCCGCGGGCTTTGCCGCGCCGCTCACCGGCACTCCGGTCCGTCTGACCTTCCTGTATGAGACGAGCGACTTCGGGACCACGTACACCTACGGCGTGGACAACGTGTTCATCACGCTCGGCGGGTCGAAGATCCTCCCGGGCTCGTACCTCGGCGTGTACGCCCAGGGACCGAACAACTTCCCGGTGACGCAGGGCTACACCAAGGATGTGATCTTCACCAACGCCACGATCACGATTCCGGCTCCGGCCTCGGCTGGGCTGCTCGGCGCCGCGGGTCTGCTGGCCATGCGGCGTCGTCGCCGCTGAACCGGCGCGATCCACGGTTGAGATTTGAGTGCTCTTTGCCGGGCACCCCGTTTGGGGTGCCCGGTTGTCATGTCCGGAAACCCGCCAAGGTCGGTGGATTGGTTCGCGGAAAGTTGACGTTGCGACACAGATGTGGCATGATGTGGTGTAAGCGGTTTCATCCCCATCCCTGGGCGTGAATCCCGACGTGATTCCGAAATCCTTTCTTTCCGAGCGCCGCGTGCATTCCTCCAACCTCTCCAGCGTCTTCGGGCACTTTGACACCTCCGGGCGGCGGTATGTCATCACCGATCCCGCCACGCCGATGCCATGGGTGAATGTGATCAGCAATGGCCGGATGGGGCTGGTCGTCAGCCAGAACGGCGGGGGTTTCAGTTGGCTGGACAACAGCCAGCTCAACGTCCTCACGCGGTGGGAGATGGACCTGGCGCGGGACGATCACGGCAAGTTCGTGTTTGTCAGCGATCTGGAGACGTCGGACGTGTGGTCGATCACGCCGTCGCCCTCGGGCGAGCCGATGGATGAGTATCGATGCGTGCACGAACCCGGTCGAACGACGTTCACGACCGCCCGGCACGGGGTGCGCAGCGAGTGGACGCTTGGGGTTGCGCCCGCGGACAACGCGGAGCTGTGGAAGATCACGCTCACGAACACGACGGATCGACCGCGGCGGTTGCGGGTGAGCTCGTACTTCGAGTGGTGCTGCGGCGTGGCGCCGGACACCAAGCGGGAGTTCCATCGTCTGTTCTTCACGACGCGGCATGATCCGGCTCGTCGGTGCATCGTGGCCCACAAGAACATGTGGGACATTCCGAGCAAGGACGAGCGGCTGCACTGGAACCTGCCTTGGCCCTATGTGGCGGCCCACGCCGTCGCGGGCTTCGCGTTTTCCAAGGACGTGGCCATCGGCGACAAGCGGCAGTTCTTCGGGCGGTACGGGTCCAAGTCACGCCCGGCGGCGATGACGGCTGCGACTCCGCCGGCGTCGGACGCGTTGAACAACTTCGGTCGTTTCGGGGATGCGTCGGCGGCTCTTGGTGGCGATCTGACGCTCAAGCCGGGGCAGAGCGTGACGCTGGTGTATGTGCTGGCGATCGCCGACGACGAGCCGGGCGTGCTGGCGATCATCGACAAGTACTCGAGCGTCGCCGCAGCGAGCGCTGGGCTTGACGGGGCGACGATCATGTGGGACAAGCTGCTGGAGCCGTCGAAGGTCTCCAGCGGCATGGCGGACTTTGATCTGCTGAACTCGACGTGGCTGGCGTATCAGGCGATCAGCGGGCGACTGTGGGCGCGGACGGGGTATTACCAGCAGTCGGGCGCGTTCGGGTTCCGCGATCAGTTGCAGGACAGCCAGGTCTGGCTGCCGCGCGATCCAGGCCAGACGCGGAAGCAGATCATGCTGCACGCCGAGCATCAGTTTGCCGACGGCAGCGTGTATCACTGGTGGCATCCGTTGGCGGAGTTCGGGAACCACACGGCGTGCAGCGACGACTATCTGTGGC
Organism: Phycisphaerales bacterium UBA4658; assembly: GCA_002405485.1. Classification (GTDB taxonomy): domain Bacteria; phylum Planctomycetota; class Phycisphaerae; order Phycisphaerales; family UBA1924; genus UBA4658. Next base: position 7,794 of record DHLW01000010.1, on the reverse strand, counting down.
TGCCGTTCCTGACGGCGAACTACATCAAGGACACGGGCGACTGGTCGATTCTTGACGAGACGGCTCCGTTCGTGGATGACGCGGGGAGGGTGACGCTGCTTGAGCACTGCAAGCGGAGCATCGCGCGGAGCTTTGCTCGGCACAGCGCGCGGGGCCTCCCGCTCATCGGTTCGTGCGACTGGAACGACGGGTTGTCGGCCATGGGCGTTGGGGGCAAGGGCGAGAGCATCTGGCTGGCGCAATGGCTGAGCCAGGTGCTGAGCGACTTTGCGCACGTGCTGGAGCATGCGCCGGGCAAGCCCGAGCCGCGGCTGGCGGGGGAGTATCGGGCCAAGCGGGAGACGCTCATCGGGGCCGTCAACCAGCACGGGTGGGACGGAAAGTGGTATCGGGCCGCGACACGGGACGACGGACGGTGGATCGGCACGAGCGCGGATCGGGAGGGCAAGGTCTTCCTGAACACGCAGACGTGGGCGATCCTCGCCGACGCGGCCCCGCGCGAGCGCGAGGAGTCGGCGTGGGCGAGCGTGAAGGAGCACCTGCTGAAGTCGATGGGCCCGCTGCTGTCGACACCAGCGTACAGCACGCCGGACGAGACGATCGGGTACATCACGCGGTACGCGCCGGGACTGCGTGAGAACGGGGGCGTGTACATGCACGCGGCGACGTGGGCGCTGGCGGCGGCGTGCAAGCGGCGCGACGTTGAGTCGGTGGAGAAGATCTGGCGATCGATCTCTCCGCCGCTGCGGGGCGCGGACGCCGAGGGGTATGTCGCAGAGCCGTACGTGACGCCTGGAAACGTGGACGGTCCGGACTCGACGACGCCTGGGAAGGCGGGGTGGACGTGGTACACGGGCTCTGCGGCGTGGCTGAACCGTGTGTCGCTGGAGTGGATCCTGGGGATTCGGCCGACGTGGGAGGGGCTGGTGATCGATCCGTGCCCGTTCCGGTCGCTTGGGCGGGTGGAGGCGACCCGGGTGTGGCGTGGGCGGAAGGTGCGGATGGAGTTTGACGCCGAGGCGTTCCACCCGAGCTCGTCGGCGAAGCTGATGGTGAACGGACAGGAGCATTCGGGGAACGTGATCCGTCCGGATGCGTATCCGGGAGATCGGGAGTTGCACGTGGTGGTGACCTGGGGTGTGAGTGCGGGTGCAAGTGGGGGTGTGAGTGGGGTCGCGATCCGGCACGCCAACGGCGTGGCGGGAGCGGCGGCGGGGCGGCTGGGCGAGCGGCGTTCGGCAAGCAGCGAGGACTGAACCATGCGGGCGAACAGACAAGTCGTGCGTCGGGGTTTCACGCTCATCGAGCTGCTGGTGGTGATTGCAATCATCGCGCTGCTCATCTCGATCCTGCTCCCGTCGCTGGCGAGCGCTCGGGACGCGGCCCGGGATGTGATCTGCAAGAGCAACCTTCGGCAGATCGGGCTGGGCATACAGATGTATCTGGATGACCAGAAGGAGCCGTACTGGATGAACCTCCGCGTGCGCGGGGGGGGAGTGCTCGATCACTGGATCGCGCCGCGTGCCCTGGCGGAGTACAGCGGGGACGGACGGAGCAAGGTGTACAAGTGCCCGCGTGCGGCAGGGGGCCTGTCCGTGACCGATCCGGCCGCACGGATCTATCTGCAGGTTCAGGGCAATCGAGTGTTCATCGATCCGGACCCGGACCAGGAGAACATCTCGGCCATCAGCATCATCAACTCTTCGGATCCGAACCCGAAGGTATTCACCGAGTACTGGTTCAACGACTCGCCCGAAGTGACCGGCAAGCGGTATTCGACGGTCAAGTACCCGGACACGTTCGTCTGGGTCGCAGACGCCTATGACGAGATTCCCCGGCACTCGGCCAAGACCAACTCAAACCGGGCCAACATTCCCGGTCAGCAGCAAGCCCGCCTGAACGAGATCTACATGCTGTTTGGCGACCAATCGGTTCGGCAGTTCCGCTGGGCGGTGGCGCTCTCGGGCCGGGACAAGTACGGCGGTCGCGGCCCGTACTACAGCTGGGGTCTGGGTCTTCGCTAAGCGACGAAGGGAGTCACATGGGCGGCCTCAGGAAGTTCATGCAGGACAACCCGATGGCGGGATGGGCGGTCGCCGCGGTGCTGATGCTTGCGGCCGCGGCGGCGCTCTACATGCGGTTTACGGCGAGCTCCGAATCGCAGCAACTCACCGAGATGGTCACGATCCGGTGCGCGGAGTCCGGCGAGACTTGGACGGTGGCTCGGGGAGTCATGGAAAAAGAGCTGTACCTGCGCTCGTATCCGGTTGATCCCAACCAGGGACTGTTGAACCCAAAGACGGGGAAGTTCACCGGTTTTCCCGTGGACGCATGGAAGGAGACCGTCGAGCGCGTGAACGCTGAGCGTTCGACGGTCGAGAAGCCGCCAAGCACGTCCAACGCAGGCAAGCCGTAGTACGCTGCTTCTGTGCAACCCTCCAGTTCATCCGCGTGGAGCATCACCCGACGCGCCGCACTGGGCGTGCTCGGGGTGGGGGCCGCCGGGTTTGCGGTCTTTGGACCGCGCGGCGAGCGCGAGGTTCGTGACGGCCGCATCGTGCTGGACTACTGGGAGAAGTGGACGCGGCACGAGGGTGACGCGATGGAGCAGGTCGTGCGGGCGTTCAACGCCTCGCAGGATCGCATCCGCGTGCGCTATCTCGTGGTGAGCGACATCGGGCAGAAGTCGATCGTCGCGATCGCCGGGGGTCGGCCGCCGGACATCATCGGGCTGTACGCGTTCAACGTTTCGCCGTATGCCGAGGCGAACGCCGTGCTTGCTCTGGATGACCTGGCGCCGCGGTTCGGCGTGACGCTGGACCGGTACGCGCCGGGCGTTCGGCAGATCATGCTGCATCGGGGGCGGCAGTGGTCGGTGGTGAACACGTCGGGGTCGGTCGCGCTGTACTACAACCGCGCGCTGTTCCGGGCCGCGGGTCTGGATCCGGATCGCCCTCCAAGGACGATCGAGGAGTTCGACGAGTGCTCGCGCAGGTTGACAGTGCGCGGAGCGTCGGGCGACCTGGAGCGCGTCGGGTTTCTGCATCGCGAGCCGGGGTGGTGGTCGTGGATCTGGGCGTGGCACTTCGGCGGACGGATCTATGACCCGCAGAAGGGCGTCGCGCTCATCGACTCGCCGGAGAACGTGCGCGCGATGGAGTGGATCGCCCGGTCGAATCAGACCCTGGGGGTAAGGGCGATCGACACGCTCGCCGAGGGCTTCGGGAACTACTTCACGCCGGAGAACCCGTTCCTGACGGGCAAGGTGGCGATGATCGTGCAGGGTCCGTGGATGGCGAATCTGGTGAATGCGTTTCGGCCCGACCTGGACTACGGGGTGGCGCCGTTTCCGTCATCGGATGGCCCTGGTGCTGGTGCGGGTCCGGTGGGGCTGATCGACACGGACGTGCTGGTGATTCCGCGAGGCGCTCAGCATCCTGAGGCGGCGATGGAGTTCATCGCCTTCACGCAGCGGCAGGACATGACCGAGCGGCTGGCGCTGGCGCATTGCAAGCCCTCGCCGCTGCTGGAGACCAGCGCGGAGTTTGAGCGTGCGCATCCGAATCGGGGGATCGGGGTGCACAAGGCGATCCTGGCGAGCGAGCGGGCGTTCATCGCCCCGCCGACGCCCGTGTGGCAGAGGTTGAAGGACGAGTTCGACGGCATGGTGCTGCGGATCGCATCGGGATCCGAGGAGCCGGCGCGGGCGTGCGCGGATCTGCAGCGGCGTGCGCAGCGCATGATCGACGACGCCGAGACGACGCGAAAGAGGCGGTACGGACTGGGCGGAGCGATGGGGGGGCAGGCGGGATGAGCGGCATGGGGCGCAGCATCCGCGACGAGCTCACCGGGCTGGCATGGGCCGGGCCGTGGCTGATCGGCTCGGCGGTGTTCGTGTTTCTGCCGATGGGCCTGAGCGCATACTACTCGCTCACGGACTATCCGCTGCTCGAGCCGCCGATGTTCGTGGGGCTGAAGAACTATCGCGATCTCATGGGGGATCCGACATTCTGGCGGGTGGTGAAGAACACCGCGCTCTTCGCGGGGGTGTCGATCCCGGTCTTCACGCTGGTCGCGCTCGTGCTGGCGGGGCTGTTGAACAGCCGCGTGCGATTCGCGAAGGTGTACCAGGCGGCGGTGTTCATTCCGACGCTGGTGCCGCTCATCGCGTCGGCGATGGTCTGGTTCTGGCTGTTCAACGGCGAGTATGGGCTGGTGAACAAGGTCCTTGCGCCGCTGCTGAGGCCGGTTGGACTCTCGCCCCCGGCGTGGATCGCCGACGAATCCTGGGTGCTTCCCGCGATGGTGCTCATGACGCTGTGGGGCGTTGGGCAGAGCGTGGTGATCTACGTGGCGGCGATGCAGGATGTGCCCCGGCAGCTCTACGAGGCGGCGGAGCTCGACGGGATGGGGCCGGTGCGGCGGTTCGTTCACGTGACGCTCCCGATGATCTCGCCGGCGATCCTGTTCAACGTGATCGCGCTGACGATCTCGGCGGTGCAGGTGTTCGCCGTGCCCTACGTCATGTTCCGCAGACCCTGGGGGACCAACCCGGCGGGGCACTATTACACGATGTACCTGTACGAGAGCGGGTTCGTGTACGGGCGAATGGGGTACGCGTGCGCGATGGCGTGGATCCAGTTGCTCGTGGTGCTGGCGCTCACCGGGTTGATGATGCTCGCGAGCCGAAAGCTGGTGCACTACACACGGACATGAACGCTCCACGCACTCCAACATCGGGCCGGATGCGCGGCATGCTTGTGCACGCCGCGCTCGTCGTCGTGAGCGTGCTGTTTCTGGCGCCGCTGGTGTGGATGCTGGCGACAAGCGTGATGCCCGAGTCGCAGGCGGCGAGCCAGAGCATCCGCCTGCTTCCTGATCCGCCGAGTTCGGTCGTGGAGCATGCCCGGGAGAACTACTCGACGGTCTGGAACGATCGAACGATCCGTTTCCCCCTGTATCTGCGGAACACGCTCATCGTCGCGGCCCTGGGCGTTGTGGGGATGACGCTCTCCAGCGCGGTCGTGGCCTACGGGCTGAGCCGGATTCGCTGGCGCGGGCGCGGGGTGGTGTTCTTTCTCATTCTGGCGACCATGATGATCCCGTTTCCGGTGCTCATGGTGCCGCTGTACCTGATCTTCCGGGAGCTCGGCTGGATCGGGACGCTCACGCCGCTGTGGGCTCCGGCGTGGTTCGGCGGGGCGTTCAACATCTTCCTGCTCAGGCAGTTCTTCATGACGATCCCGCGGGAGCTGGACGAGGCCGCGATCATCGACGGCTGCTCACACTGGAAGATCTTCTGGCGGATCATCCTGCCATTGAGCAAGCCCGCGCTCGCGGTGGTGGCGCTGTTCCATTTCATCTATGTGTGGAACGACTTCGTCGGCCCGCTGATCTACCTGACGGATCAGGATCAGTACACGCTCGCGCTCGGGCTGCAGTTGTACCAGTCCCAAGCCGGCAACACCCCCTGGAACCTGCTCATGGCGGCGAGCACGCTCATGATCTCGCCGCTGGTGCTGCTGTTCATGCTCACGCAGCGGACGTTCGTCCGAGGTGTCTCCACCGAGGGGCTGAAGTAGCGACTGGTGGTTCCCCCGGGTCGCTGTGGATTGACGAATCCGTGGTGGAAAGCGTTAGAAGGAGGTTGCAGGGGTGGCAGAGTTGAGTCAGAATGTAAGCGGTTACGAGTCGTGCAGAGTGAGTCGGTTTTGGGTGGGTGAGCGGATGAGTGACCGTGAGAGCGTGAGCGTCACGGTTGACGGCAGCGCGAGCGCTCGTGGTTGCGAGGGGCAGGGGAGGGCGGGTCTTTTCGAGGAACAGTCCATGCACAAGAACATGATTCTCGCCGCGGTATGTTGCGGGGTGCTGGCCGGCGCGGCCAGCGGGCAGGTTCCGGCGCTGGTGAACGGGAACTTCGACACGCCGGACCCGTTCTTGGCGGGGTTTGGGTTCGTGCGTCCGCAGGGATGGCGGCTGTACAACTTCAGCGAGCACCGGGTGATCGGTGACGGGCTGCTGCCGGCGACGCAGACGAGGTCGGGAAACTACTCGATCCGTCTTCCCGGCGGCGAGGGCCGACCCAGCGGCGAGTTCGGAGCGGCGCACAGCGAGGAGCGGCTGGACCTGAACAGCACCACCAGCCCGCGGAACTGGCCGAACTACAACTTCGATCCGGCGAATCCGGCGGTCGGACGCCCGATCAAGGCCCGGGCATGGTTCATGATTCCGGCGAATGACCCGATGGTGAAGTCTCGGTTCGGGCTGAAGGTGAACTTTCTGAATGACCCGGGTCCGGGCAACGACAACTTCGGGAACTTCTACTTCAAGGAGACGCTGCCGGTCGACCCGGAGGCGGCTACGCCGTATCCGGGGTGCACGATCGTGACGGTGAACACGCCGAGCGGCCCGCAGGCGGGCATTCACACCAACGGGCAGTGGCTGCAGGTGGAGATGACGGTGAATCAGCAGACGGACTTTCCGTCGCCCATTGCCGATCCGCCGCTGAGCTTCGAGCGTGCCCGGATGAACGTGCTGGCGTTGCGGTTTGACATCTTCCCCGACGGTGGCACGCCGGCGCCGTTCTCTCAGGGAACGGTCTGGGTCGATGACGTGGAGCTGTTCCAGGAGGCCGCCACGCCGTCGTGCCCGGCAGACTTCGACGGGGTGGGTGGCGTGACGGTGCAGGACATCTTCGGCTTCCTGAACGCCTGGTTTGCGGGCGATCCCGCGTCGGACTTTGACGGCGTGGGCGGTGTGACGGTGCAGGACATCTTCGCGTTCCTGAACGCGTGGTTCGCGGGCTGCCCGTAACGACCGAGTTTTGATCGCGCGTCTCTTCTCAAGGCCCCGCTTCGGCGGGGCTCTTTTTTTGTCACCCATCAGGGCCGGACATGAAAAACGCCCCGCGAGATGCGGGGCGCTTTGGCATGGATGCAGGTGTTGACCGGGGATCAGCGAGCGAAGTGGGCGAAGGCGCGGTTGGCCTCGGCCATGCGGTGGGTCTGATCCTTGGTCTGGATCGCGGCGCCCTCGTTACGGGCGGCCATGTAGAGCTCGTCGGCGAGCTTGGAGGCCATGGGGCGGCCCTTGACGCCGCGAGAGGCCTGGATGATCCAGCGGAAGCTCAGCGACTGCTGACGACGCTTGTTGACGGGAATCGGGACCTGGTAGTTTGCACCGCCGACGCGCTTGGAGCGGACTTCGACGGCGGGCTTGGCATTCTCAACGGCCCGCTGGAAGACCTCGAGCGAGGTCTTGGGAGCGTTGGGATCGGTCTCCTTCTCCAGCTTCTTCTGGATGATCTCCAGAGCGTCATAGACGACGCGCTGCGCGGTGGCCTTCTGGCCGTCGGACATCACGCAGTTGATGAACTTGGAGAGGACGACGTCGTTGAACTTGGGATCGGGGCGAAGCTGAGACTCGCTAGCGGTGATGCGACCGGCCATTGCTGGAAACTCCTTGGGGCTCATCTGTCGATGCGGGAGGCACCGACGCACTGTTCACCGTGCGCATCTCGCGGACCGCACGATTACTTGCCTGGGGGAAAGGCGCCGGGCTTGAGGAGGGCAGAGAGCACTTGTCGGTGCCGTACCCGATGCCTGGCGCCGGTTCGATTACTTCTTGCTGCGCTTCGCGCCGTACTTGGAGCGACCCTGCTTGCGCTTCTCGACGCCGAGGCAGTCGAGGGTGCCGCGGACGATGTGGTAGCGGACACCGGGGAGGTCGCGAACGCGGCCGCCGCGAACGAGCACGATCGAGTGCTCCTGAAGGTTGTGACCCTCGCCGGGGATG
>DHLW01000161.1:20182-20452 GCA_002405485.1 Phycisphaerales bacterium UBA4658 | reverse complement strand
GCCGGGTCTGCTTTTGCCCCGCCCGGCACGGTCGAGTACCGCATTCGTGAGCCGACCGGTCAGTCGCAGGCCACGAGCTCGGCCGACGCCGTCCTCGATTTCGTCGTCGAAGCCCGCGTCACTGGCGCGACCAACCGCGGTCTGGGCGACTGGAACTTCGACATCCGCATTCAGGGCGAGGCTGAGGGCGCTGCCAACGGCACGCTCACTCGTCTCCGCATCAACAACGGCGACGGCTCGTACTTCACCGGCGCTCCGTCCACCTCGACG
>DHLW01000161.1:18595-20008 GCA_002405485.1 Phycisphaerales bacterium UBA4658 | reverse complement strand
TGAACGGCAACTTCAACGGCCTGATCAACAGCTCGGCCGGCGCGTTCAGCAACACCCCCGACCAGGACATCGGTCTGGTCAGCGGTTCGGCCCGCGGCGCGGCCCTCGCCAACACCGGCATCATCGTCGATGACGGCAGCGGCAACTTCATCCCGGCCACCGGCGGTGACTTCACCACGGCTCTGAACACTTGGTTCGGCGCCAACGGCAACTTCGTGCAGCTCTACCGCTTCCGCTACACGGTCGCCAACCTGAGCGCCCGCACCCTGCAGTTCCGCATCAACAACGCCCTCGGCTCGACCTTCGCCACCCTCGTCGCCGCCGGCGCCGACTGGTCCGGCAACACCACGGGCGGCGCTGCCCAGGTCTCCGCGACTGGCCTGGACATCGCGGTCATCCCGGCTCCGGCTTCGGCCGCTCTGCTGGGCCTCGGTGGTCTGGTCGCGGCCCGTCGCCGTCGCGCCTAATCCGATTTCTTCTGACCTCTTCATAGGCAGTTGAATGAACCCATCGACACCCCGGTTTCGGCCGGGGTGTCGTGTTTTTGCGAGCTCGTTTGAGGTCTGGACGGGTGCTTGGACCCTCTCTGGGCACAAAGAATCCGAGAAGGGGGTCGACTTTTGGGCAAAATTGTGGGCAACAGGGCTTGCACCCCGTGGCGTTGAGGTATACTCCATCCTGTCGTCGTCGTGGCTTTCTAGCTGCCTTGACTTTGGAGGATTTTCCGTGAGAGAGATCATTCTGTCTGCTTGCGCTCTTGCTGCTGCTGCCGGGACCGCCCTGGGGCAGGGTGGCACCGTCGAGTTCCGCATCGTTGAACTGACCGGCCAGACTCAGGTCGGCCCGACGTTCTCCGGCGCGACCGACGCCGTCCTGAACTTCGGCGTCCAGGCCCGCGTGACCGGCGTTTCTGGTCGCGGCATCGGTGACTGGGCGTTCAACATCCGCATCGCTGGCGAGGCTGAGGGTGGCGGCACCCTGGCGCGTCTGCGCATCAACAACGTCGACGGCACGCTGTACACCGGCGCCCCGGCGACCAGCACGAACGCTCTGCTCGTCGGCGTTGCCACGGCTCACCGTTACCTCGTCGGCCTGAACAGCAACTTCAACGGGCTGATCAACAGCTCCGCTGGTACGTTCACCAACGGCCCGGACCAGGAAATCGGTCTCGTCGGCGGCACCGCTCGCGGCGCTGGCCTCAACGGCACCGGCCTGATCGCCTTCGATCCGGACACCGGCGCTGCCTCGATCGCCTCCGATCCGGACTACACCACCGGTCTCGAGAACTTCTTCGGCGCCAACGGCGTCTGGACGGACCTCTACCGCTTCCGCTTCACGGTCAGCAACCTCGCTGCCCGTACGCTGAGCTTCCGCATCGAGTCCGCCACCGCGGCGACCTTCTCCAACCTCGTG
>DHLW01000161.1:17095-18477 GCA_002405485.1 Phycisphaerales bacterium UBA4658 | reverse complement strand
ACCACCGGCGGCACCGCTCAGACCAGCACCTTCGGGCTCGACATCCCCGTCGTCCCCGCCCCGGCTTCCGTCGCCCTCGTCGGCCTCGGCGGTCTGGCCCTCGCCCGTCGTCGCCGCTAATCCCGGCTCGATTGGCTGAAACACAGTTTCACCTCACCCCCGATCGAAAGGTCGGGGGTGTTGTTTTTGTCGCATGTGCTCCTGGAAGCACATCGGTCTCCCCTGCTCTCTGACCTTGGTGGCACAGGTGTTCTGCCTGTGTTGCTGAAGAGGTCTGAGAAACCACAAGCCGGACGCCTGTGCCACCATGTCGCCGGGCGCTTATCAGACCTCGGGCGTTCGAGTGAATCGTCTGCGCGATCGCCGCGCGGGTGTGTTGGGCGTGATTCTTCGGCTTGGTCCAGCCCGGTTCCCATGCGCTCGATACCGGGCGTGTTGAGCCACCAAAGGAAGATCCGGATGCGTTCCCGCCCCTGCTTTGTTTCAGGCCTTGCGACGTTGCTGGCGATGGTCTGCGCTCCCGCGCCGCTTCTGGCCCAGGCCACCGTCGATTTCCGGATCGTGCCGCGCCTTGGCGACGCCGCTCTCGTAAGCGGGTATGAGGCCGTGCTCGATCTGGCTGTGCAGGCCAGAGTGACCAGCGCGGGCAGCACGTTCGGGTTGTCGTCGTTCGCGTTCAACGTCCGGATCGTGGGCGAGGCCGAGAGCAATGGACTGCTGCAGCGGGGGTCGATTTCCAACTTCGACGGGACATACGACCAAGGAATCTCGGTGATCAACACCGTCGGCCGAGGTGGGCTTGCACGGCAGTACACCTATCTGGCGATGCTGAACTCGGCCTTCAACGGTCGCGTGAATGCGTCGGCGGGGACATTCACCAATGGCCCGGATCAGGAGATCGGGCTGATCGCCGGAGCCGCGGCGGGCGAACGGCTTCTGGCCACGCCGGGCATCGATGACGATGGCGACGGCGTGCCGGATTCGATGATCCCGCACTCAACGGTGATGCGGACCTATTTCGGAGCGGGCGAGTTCACGGACATCTACCGATTTCGGTACCTGATCCGGAACTTCACAGGCCGGAACTTCAGCATTCGGATCGAGGATGTGAGCGCGGTGCAGGTGTTCGCGGAGCTCTCCAATGCGCAGGGCGTGATGGGCCCGCTGAACATCCCGGTGGGCACGGTCGCCGTCACGGGGTTTGACATGTTCACGATCCCAGCGCCTGGCGTCGGGGGGATGGCCCTGGTTGTGATGGGTCTGTGCGCCCGTCGGCAAAGGCAGGGCTGACCCGGAGCGGTGGGGGGAAGGGGGCGGTTCGGACTGGGGTCCGAGAGCCGTATGCCGAAGGTTCTGAAACTTGATCGCTCAGAAGCGGCTTC
>DHLW01000161.1:16512-16862 GCA_002405485.1 Phycisphaerales bacterium UBA4658 | reverse complement strand
CGTCGCCCAGGAGTGATCGGCACATGCGTGGACAGTTCGCGCGATCGGTGGCTGGAGTTGTGGCGTGCTGCGGCACGTCGGTGGCGCTCGGACAGGACTCGGTCGCGCTGGTTCCCGGGGGCAACGACGCGTTGTCCTCGCTGGACGCGAGCAGTCAGCGGGTGCGATACGCCGTCGATCTGACGCCGGCCACGACGAGCTGGAACAATCCGATCCTGATCGGGCCGATCCTGAAGGCGTCGCGCGACCTTGATCCGATGTTCCGGACGCAGATCCTGGGATCGATCTCGGCGAGCCCGAACCTGGCGCAGAACACGGTGTTCAGCCCGCGGAACTTCGCGGTGTGGTCG
>DHLW01000161.1:15967-16372 GCA_002405485.1 Phycisphaerales bacterium UBA4658 | reverse complement strand
CGCCCGGCGCGGGCGTGCATCCGACGGCGAACTCGGCCGCAGCAACCGTGAGCAGCGGGGGGTTCCGTGTGCAGTTCGGGGTGGCGCTGAGTGATTTCTCGCTCTCGCCGAGCAACGCGGTGGGCGCGATCGTGGGTCGCGAGGCGGGGAACTTCAACCGGTTGCTGGTGGAGCGGGTGGTGGCGGCAAGCAGCCGCGGGACGATCGCCGGGCAGGACAGCAGCACGGTTTCGCTCGGCGGGATCGACACGCTGGGCACGGTGATGCTGCGAGCCGACGCGTACAACGCACCGACGTCGCTTACGACTCGACTGCTGGGCGACAACATCCTGTCGGTGAATCTGGGGGCGCGTGGCACGGGCGTGAACACGCTGAGCGCACTGAGCGGCGCCAACCTCGCCGCCG
>DHLW01000161.1:7940-15861 GCA_002405485.1 Phycisphaerales bacterium UBA4658 | reverse complement strand
TGAGCGGCGCCAACCTCGCCGCCGACGCCGGCGCGACCACGTTCATCGTGAGCAACGAGACCAATCCGACGAACACGCCCGCGATGGTCGGCGGGGGTGTGGCGGGCGGGGCCTTTGCGCTGGTGTACGACTTCGCCGGTCGCTTCCGGACCGGGAGCGCCGTGGGCAACGTCACCTCTACGACCGGGCACCTGCCGGTGGGCATCCTGGGGCACCGGGGCAATCCGTCGTTCACGACGGCGACGCCCGTGGTCACAACCGTCGGCGGCACGCTGGGGACCATGGCCTCAATCGCCGCCACGTCCTCAGGGGCGATTCCGAATCGTCTCATCGCCTTCGGGCTGAATGCCGGAGTGTCCGGCGCTCCGCCAGTGGTCGCGGCCGGGTCTCCCAGGAACTTCCAGTTGCCCTCGCCGATCACGGCCTCCGCAGGCGGATTCACCGCCAACACCGGGGGCGCGGCGGTCTTCAACCAGTACCTGTCCCAGACGGCGTGGCGCGGCGGGAACGGCCAGGTCGGCATCGGAACAACGGTCGGTGGCCAGCTTGTCCTGGCAGCCGTGGCCCAGGACGTGTCGGCGGGAAACTTCATCGCCGTGGTGACGGCGAACTCGGCCGGCAATCAGGCGTGGGACGTCGCCGCCCATCCCGGCATGCCCGTCAAGAGCGGGCCCGGGGGCGCGGCGATCGGGACGCTCAGCACGACCGGGCTCAATCTCTCGGCTCCGACGGTGGACCGTTCGGGCAACGTGTTCTTCGTGGCAAGCTGGCAGCCGAACGTCGGGCCGGCGGCCACGGGCGTGTTCCGATCGGCCCGGACGGGCGCTGGATATCAGCTCGAACTCATCCTGACGACGGGTCAACAGGTCGCCGGGGCCAACTCCGGCCGGACGTACACCGTGAGCCAGATCACGCTGAGCGACAGCGACTCGGTCGCGAGCGGCACGATGTTCAGCGGGTCCATGATCCAGGAACGCGACCCGCTCACGCAATCGAGCACGTCCCGATCGATCCGGAGTTTCGGCGGGCTGGTGATCGCCGCCGGGATCACCTACGACAACGGCGGAACGCCAGAGTCCTATGACACGGTGCTGTTCATCGGCCCGCAGCAGGGAACCGACTGCATCGCCGACTACAACGGCGGGGGCGTCGGTATCCAGGACATCTTCGACTTCCTGAATGGATGGTTTGCGTCGTCGCCGAACGCGGACGTGAACGTGTCGGGCGGGACGGACATTCAGGACGTGTTCGACTTCCTGAACGCGTGGTTCGCCGGCTGCTAGGACTGTCCGTCATTTCGTGCGTCGATCGATGATCACCTCGCCACCCTTGGCGACGAGGGTGATCGATCGCAGCACGGAGACGTCCTTGGTCGGGTCTGAGGTGACGGCGATGAAGTCGGCAAAGGCGTCGGGCGCGAGCACGCCGACCTCGCCGGATCCGCTTGAGCCCGGGAACCGACCGCAGAGCCGGGCGGCGTCGACCGTGGCGGCGATGATCGCCCGGGCGGGCGGCATGCCGGCGTCGACCATGAGCTGGAACTCGCGGGCGTTGGTCCCGTGGTCAAAGATTCCGGCGTCGGTCCCGAAGGCGATCTTCACCCCGGCCTCGTGGGCACGGCGGAAGGTCTCCGTCATCGCAGGGCCGGTGAGCAGCGCCTTGGCGACGACGGCGCGGTGGTAATAGCCGGGCTTCTGGGCATTCTCAACGACGGTCGCGCCGGCAAGGAGCGTCGGGACGTAGTACGCGCCGGTGGACTTGAAGAGCGCGATCGACTCGGCGTCCTGGAACGTCGCGTGCTCGATGGAGTCGCACCCGGCCTTGAGCGCGGCGTTGATGCCGTCGGTGCCATGGGCATGAGCGGCGACCTTTCGGCCCATGGCGTGGCTTGTCTGGACGAGCGCCTCGAGCTCCTCGTTGGTGAAGTGCTGCGCGGTGCCCGCGGTCGAGACGCTCAGCACGCCCCCGGTCGCGGTGATCTTGATGAGATCGGCGCCGAGCTTGATCTGATGTCGCACGGCCTGTCTGCAGGCGTCGGGCCCGTCGGCGACGCCCTCGAGCGGAGTGGGGGGCGCAAGCCCGATGTACCCGTTGGTCGGGTCGGCGTGTCCGCCGGTGACGCTGATGGACTTGCCGCTCGTGATGACGCGCGGACCGACGATGTCGCCCCGCTGGATGGCGTCACGGAGGGGGATGATCGCCTCCGCCGGCCCGCCCACGTCGCGGACGCTCGTGAAGCCCGCCTCGATGGTGGCGCGGGCGTACCCGACGCCGCGCAATGCCGCGTCGGCCGGGCCCTCGGTGACACGACGCAGCCGAGAGTCGGCGGACTGCTGGAAGGTGAGGTGCACGTGGCAGTCGATGAGCCCGGGGAGGACGAACAGTTCGCGGCAGTCGATCTCGCGAATGTTCACCGAGTCTCCGGTCGCGGGGCGGGCGTCAAGCCCGTCCAGCACCTGCGCGACGCGATCGCCGGAGATGACCAGCGTGCAGTTCGTTCTCGGCGGCTGACCGGGCACCGCCAGGAGCGTGCCGCAGCGCACGAGCGTCACGCGCGGAGCTGGCGCCGGTGCGTCTACTGCGGTCGAGGGTTGAGCAAGAAGAACGGCGGCGATCGCGCAGACGTGCAGCATGCGACCACGATACCCGATTCGCCGCCGGGCGTGCGCCGGGTGATCGGGTCGAGCATCGGCGGCCGGACGGATCAGTCCTTGGCTTTGGCGGCGTGATCGATGATGCGTTCGAGGATGTTGTCGCCCTCGCGATCCCACCGCTCGACCCACTTGCCGTTCACGTAGACCGTCGGGATGGCGCGGAGGCCGATGCCCTGACCGGCCATGACGTCGTTCTGCACTGCGACGCCGACCTCGCCGGAGGCGAAGGCCTGGTCGAACGCCGCGGCCTCAAACCCGAGGGTCTTGGCGCCGAGCCGGACGCGCTGCAACGAGATGCCCTCGACATTCTGGAACAGGAACTCGTGCATCTTCCAGAAGCCCTCCGCCCCGCCGAGGCGGCCGGCGGTTTCGGCGGCCTTGGCGGTCAGGCAGCCGTTGACGAAGAAGTCCTTGGGCAAGGAGGGGTTGCACTCGCGTGCACCGGGATAGTGCCGGAACTCGTAGCGGATGGGCTTGGTCTTGAGGAACCCGCGGACGAGCGAGTCGACCTTCTTGGTGTTGGGCTCGTTGTAATCGCCGAAGACCAGCACATGCACGGGCGCGTCCTTCGGGCCCTGGGTGCGATCGGGCTTGTTGTCCGGGAGGACGCGCCGCGTCTCGTTGGTCCAGTCCTCGAAGTACTTCTGGCTGGCGAGGGCGGGACGATCGCCGCGGGCGTCGGCGGCTGGGGGATTGGCGGCGATGGCGGCGTCCACGGCCTGGGTGAGCGCGTTCGTGTTCGTGCGCCAGCCTCGCACCTCCACGCCGTTCACGAACATCATCGGGGTGAAGTACAGCCCGAGGTCGTCCCCGAGCTGGCTGTCGGCCTTGACGATCTGCTCGGTGCGTCCGCCGGTCATGACCTTGAGGAAGCCCTCGGTGTCGGTGAAGCCGAGCTGCGGGAGCTTGGCGACAAGCTCATCGCGTGTGAAGGAGCCCTTCACCTCGAAGAGCCACTTGTGCATCTTCCAGAACGCGTCGGTCGCGGCTTTCTTCTCGTCCTGGCCTTCGAGCGCGGCCTTGCTCCCCGCGATGATGCCCGCGGCCTCCGCGGCGCGGGCGGCCCACATCGCGTTGGCGTGCAGCGCTTCCATCGGAAAGTGGAAGACGCTCATGGACAGCTTGTCGCCATGCTTGGCGAGCAACTGCTCGGCCTGCGTCTCAAAGAACCGGCAGTCCGGGCACTGATACCCGGTGAACATCACCAGCCGAACCGGCGCCTTCTCAGGGCCGATGAGATACCGCCCGCGGAACCCGTTCGGACCCCAGGGCTGCTTCTGCTCCTGCTGCTGCACCTGCTCGGCGACCGCTCGGGCCCGCTCGGCCTGCTCGCGAATCTCCCGCTCGGTGCGCTCGGCCTCGAGCCGGTCCTTGGCCTCCATCTCCGCCATGTGGGCCATCTCGAGCGCGCCCAGTGCGGCGGTGCTGCCCGCGAATGCGATGAAGCCCGCGATGACGGCGGGCCAGCCAAAGCCGCGTCGGGCGGCGCCAAGGACCGATGAGCGAGACATGAACATGCCAATCTCCAATGACAGCCACATGACCAGGTTGCCGACGTGCGATGCCAGACAGTACGGGCAATAGCCCTTGCCAGAGACATACCCATGGATGATCGTCGCCAGGTAGACCAGCGACATGAGCACGCCCAGGCGTGCCAGCCACGCCACGCCCCACCCGACGCGCCTTCCCATGATCCCGATGACGATCCACCCGGCGAGGGCGGCCGCAAAGTACGTGACCCCGAGGTGGCTCACGGGCCAGACCGCATCCTTGGGTCGGATTCGTGGCAGCTCCTCGCCGGAGAGCACGGCTTTGGCGGTCATCCACGCTCCGCCCAGGGAGCCCATCGGATGAGCCAGGTTGTTGGCGCAGGAACTGGTCGGCGTGCTCGAGGCCACCAGTGCGGTGCCGCTGCCCCCGGGTTGACCCGTGCCGCACCCCGGAAGCACGGCCCCCGTGAAGTGGGAGTACACCAGCGCCGACGCCGCGTACAACGCCACACAGATCCCGGCCAGCCCAAGCAGATACGCCCAGATCGGCAGGACCCGCGAGCCCGCCCGTGCGTGGGCCGATGCGGGGTGAACCGGTGGCGTGGGTGGGGATGAAGGGGATGAGGACAAGGTCGCGTGTGTGTTTGAAGAGGCGCAGGTCATGGTACCGGCAGTTCGGGCACCAGTTGTTCGCGCAGCGGGGCCGCCCGTTCGTCGAGATGGTCCGAATGTGGTCACCGGACACGCACGTCCGTGAGGTCGCGGCGGGGTTCCGCCGAGGTTCTCGGGCGTTCTACCATTGCTCCGTTCGGGCGGGTAGCTCAGTTGGCTAGAGCATTCGCGTTACAGGCGAAGGGTCCAGGGTTCGAATCCCTGCCTGCCCATTCTTGGAGATCAAACGCTGGGGCGAGCATCGGCATGAACCTCTTGGATGTGCTCTATGTCCCCGCGGCGGTCGTCACCGCCCCTTGGTGGGCGCGAAAAACGCGGTCTGGGTGGGGGGAGCGGTTCGGGCACATCGATGAGCTGCCCCAGAAGACCCCCGGCGTTCCCCGGATCCTGCTGCATGCCGTCAGCGTCGGCGAGGTCGGCACGCTCCGTTCGCTCGTGCCGATGCTCCTGGCGGGCGGGGCCGAGGTGGTGGTGTCCGCGTCCACCGACACCGGGCTGAGGCGTGCCCAGGAGTTGTACCGCGATCAGCCGGGGTCGCACGTGACCAGATACGCGCTGGACTTTTCGCCGGCGGTCCGGCGGTTCTTGAACGCCGTGCGACCGGACGCCGTCGGCCTCGTCGAGCTCGAGGTCTGGCCGAACTTCCTCGGCGAGTGCCGCAAACGCGGCGTACCGGTGGGGGTCATCAACGGTCGGCTGTCGGCGCGGTCTTTTCGCGGGTACTCGAAGATCCGCCGGTGGATGCGCCCGATGTTCGAGTCACTCGCGTTTGCGTGCGTGCAGGACTCGGACTATGCCGAGCGGTTCCGAGCCATGGGCGTGCCCGATGCTCGCCTGCACGTGACCGGGTCGATGAAGTGGGACGCGGCGCCGGTCGTGGACGGGGATGCGGCGTCGGCGGTGCAAGGCGCAACGGCACTCGCGGCGGAGCTGGGCATCGATCGCTCGCGACCGCTCGTGGTTGGCGGGTCCACCGCGCCGATCACTGGCGTCCCGAGCGCCTTCGCGTGCGAGGAGGCGCTCCTGCACGCCGTCTGTCCGCGGGGGACGCATCTGCTGTGCGCGCCGCGCAAACCCGAGCACTACCCATCAGCCCACGCCGCGCTCGGCGGCGAGGCGTGCGCCCGGCGCTCGGCTCGGACGCCGGCAGTCGCGGGCACCACGCGGTTTCTGCTGGACACGATCGGCGAGCTCCGTGCCGCGTACGCGCTCGCCGATGCGTGCGTCATCGGCCGGACCTTCGGCTCGCTGGGCGGTTCGGACCCGATCGAGTCGATCGCGCTTGGCAAGCCGACCATCGTCGGGCCCGACACGGCCAACTTCGCGTCCATCGTGCGCACCTTCGTCGATGGCGGCGCGCTCATCGTGAGTTCGGAAGCGGAGCTCGGCTCCCGCCTGGGCTCGATCCTGGGCAGCGCGGACCTGCGCCATGAACTCGCCGAGCGCGGGCGCGCGTGCATCCGTCGCCAGCAAGGCGCGACACGCCGTCATGCGGACATGCTTCTGAGATCTGTCGGGCTGGCCAAAACCTGAGCCGTTCGCCAATCGGCGGGAAAAAACGCGGTTGCCTGCGGACGCTCCAAGCGGGCGTCGCGTGCCTTGTGCCGGGCGGATGAATGCGTCCTCTGCCCGAGAGACTCGTTCGGCTGGGCGGGTGTTGCCAGTTCGCGTCGACCCGGGGCGGGTGGTGGGGGATGCGGTCGGTTCGGAGTACTGAGCGTGCGTGGCTCACGGGCCATGTGCACGCGACCGCGTCTGCACATGCGCAACGCGGTCGCGCCGCGTGCATTGTCGATGACCATTGGATCGCCCGCAACGCGATCCGTCGCACGCTCGCTTCCCAGTGGCGGTCCGGGTCCATGACGACTCGGGCCGCCGCTGTGTTCATGGAGCTTTGTACACAGCGGGGAGCGAAAGGTTGCGGTGTTCAAGGAGTGGGGGGGGCGATCGCCAGCGGCGCGAGCGCGGGCGTTCGGGGAAAAGAAAGAGACGGGGCCGCAAGGGCCCCGTCTCGTGATGGACTGAGGGTGATGGGATCGTCGAGGGTTAGAAGACGATCTTGTCGGTGCCCATGGCGCCGTGGTCGTCCATGCCGCCGCGCTTGGGGCTCTTGCCCTTGGGCGCCTTCTCCTCGCGCTCGGCCGCGGGCGCGCCCGAGGTGTCGCCCCACTGGGCGCGCTTGAGGGAGAGGCCGATCTTGCGATCGTCGATGTCGACGCGGAGGATCTTGACATCCACCTCGTCGCCGGGCTTGACGACGTCCTGGGGGTTCTCGACCTTGTGATCGGCAAGCTCGGAGATGTGCAGGAGGCCCTCGAGATCGTTCTCAAGCTCGACAAAGACGCCGAAGTTGGTGATCTTGGTGACCTTGCCGCGCACGACCATGCCGGGCTTGTAGGCGTCGGGGATGGCGTGGAGCCACGGATCCTCGGTGAGCTGCTTGAGGCCCAGGGCGACGCGCTGCTTCTCGCGATCGACGTCGAGGACGACGCAGCGGACCTTGTCGGACTTCTTGAAGACCTCGTTGGGGTGCGTGACCTTCTTGGTCCAGGAGATGTCGCTGACGTGGAGGAGGCCGTCGATGCCGGGCTCGATCTCGACAAACGCGCCGTAGTTGGCGAGGTTGCGGACCATGCCCTCGATGACGGTGCCCGGGGGATACTTCTCGCCTACGAGCTCCCAGGGGTTGACCTCGGTCTGCTTCATGCCGAGCGAGATCTCCTGCTTCTCCTTGTTGATGTCCAGGACGACGACGTCGACGGGCTGACCCGGGGCGACCACCTCGGAGGGGTGGTTGATGCGCCGCGTCCAGGACATCTCGGAGATGTGGACGAGGCCCTCGATGCCCGGCTCAAGCCGCACGAACGCGCCGTAGGACATGATGTTGACGACCTCGCCGTGGACGCGCGAGCCGACGGGGTACTTCTTCTCGATCTCTTCCCAGGGGCTGGCTTCCTTCTGCTTGATGCCCAGGGCGATCTTTTCCTTCTCGCGGTCGATGGTGAGGACCTTGACCTCGATGCGCTGCCCGAGCTTGAGCATGTCGGAGGGGTGATTGACTCTTCCCCAGGACATGTCGGTGATGTGCAGCAGGCCGTCGATGCC
>DHLW01000161.1:0-7791 GCA_002405485.1 Phycisphaerales bacterium UBA4658 | reverse complement strand
TCGACGAACGCGCCGAAGTCGGCGATGTTCTTGACTTCGCCAGCGACGATCATGCCCTCCTTGAGGGTGTCCATGAGCCGCTTCTTGGCCATCTCGCGTTCCTTCTCGATGAGGTTGCGGCGAGAGATGACGATGTTGCGGCGCTCGGTGTCGATCTTGAGCACGCTGGCGCGGACGTCGCGACCGATGTACTCGCCGATGTCGCCCGGCCGGCGCACATCGACCTGGGAGGCAGGCAGGAACACCGGCACGCCGATGTCCACCAGCAGACCGCCCTTGATCTTGCGCATCACGCGGCCCTCGACCACGTCGCCCTCGCGGGTCGTGTCGATGATCCGCTGCCAGTTCAGCATGCGGTCGGCCTTGCGCTTGCTCAGCTCGACCATCCCGGTGTCGTCGTCGATCTTCTCGAAGAGCACCTGGACCTTGTCCCCGACCTTCAGCTCGGCGGCGTTGTCGAACTCGTCGCGGGCGATCAGGCCCTCGCTCTTGAGCCCGACTTCAACGACCACGTCGTCCCCGGCAAAGCCGATGACCTTGCCCTCGAGGATCGAGCCGGGCGTGAACTGCCCGACCTGCTTGGAGAGCAGGTCGTCCATCCCGCCCTTGGCCTTGGCGCCGAAGGCCTGCGAGAGCAGCGCCGCGGCCTCGTCGTCACCAATGCCCAGGGATGCGATCAGATTCTCGTCGATCATGTGGAAATGTTCTCGTCGGCCTCAGATGCGCTGGCCGAACCAAAGCGCCCAACCCTGCCGATCAGAAAGACACCGATCCCGGCTCGATCCCACGCGGCGGTTCCTTGCCGAGGGGTCGTGCGGGCCAGTTCACCCAGAATGAAAGGGGGAATGTGGAGGGTGCCCCGCTGGGGCGGTTGGAGGGTGACAAACACGTCGCGGCCGCACAGTGCGGAGGTGCCGACGCCCGGACTTCCCGGGAACCTAGATTGTTGGCGCACTATGCGATCAGGACCACTCGATACTTGATCGATCTGGTCAGTCCTCCATGGCATCGACGATCGCCGGTGCGTCCGTCTTTGGCACGCTGAGCGCGGTCAGCAGTGATGTCAGTTGAGCGTTGAAGGCCCCACGCGCCATCACCGCATCCGCCCCGGCCGCCTTCGCCTCGCGCAACCGATCCACCGCCACATGCGGCCCAAACGCCACCATCCGGATCGCCCGCTCGGCGTCGCTCTTGGCACCTGCTCTCAACCGATCCAGCAGAGCCATCGCGTGCTCGGCTTCCAGATCGATGATCAGCGCCCGAACCGGGGAATCCACCAGCCGGGCTTCGAGCATCTCGAGGTTTCGGGCCGGTCGGCAGGGCACGCCGAGGGCGTCGGCCTGTCCCTTGATTTTGCTCGCCCAGATGAGATTGGCGGCACAGTAGAGTATCATCAAAGCCCCGCAATTCGGTGTCTGGTCGAATGGATCGGAGATCGTACGCGGGCAGTGATCTCGCGGCCCCGTGCACCGGGGTCGAGTGTTCGCAGCGTTCCATCGCCCCGGCCTCGTCCACAGGGATGTCCAGCACCATGTCCAACAGCACCGTCGCCTCGTCGAACGCCAAATCCATGCCCCGCCGAGAGCTCTTCAAGAGCCCCGTGTTCGACGAAGTCGGGCTGCCGCGTGATCCGGACAACCTGTACCTGCAGACGGTCGACACCATGCTCACGGCGGCGGAGATCATGGAGCTGCCGCACGAGATCCAGCTCATCCTCGCGCAGCCCAAGAACGAGATCATGGTGCACTTCCCCGTCCGCATGGACGACGGCACGTTCAAGCTCTTCAAGGGCTATCGCGTGCAGCACAACAACGCGATCGGCCCGTACAAGGGCGGCCTGCGCTTCCACCCCGACGTGCACCTGGACGACGTCAAGTCGCTGGCGTTCCTGATGACCATGAAGACCTCGCTCGTCCGCGTGCCCTTCGGCGGCGGCAAGGGCGGGATCAAGGTCGACCCCCGCAAGCACTCCAACGCCGAGATGGAGCGCATCGTCCGCCGATTCACCACCGCGATCGCCCACCAGATCGGGCCGGATTACGACATTCCCGCGCCCGACGTCGGCTCCAACGCCCAGCACATGGCCTGGATCGCCGACACCTTCACCTTCCTCTCGGAGATGGGCGGGCACCAGCCCGAGGCCGTGATCACCGGCAAGCCGGTGGAGTATGGCGGATCGCTCGGCCGTGAGAAAGCCACGGGTCAGGGGCTCGTGGACGTGCTCGTTGAGCTTGCGCCCGCCCTTGGGCTCAAGGCCCAGGGCATGACCTTCTCCCTTATCGGCTACGGCAACGTGGGCTCCTGGACCGGACGCATCCTCGCCAAGATGGGCGCCAAGCTCATCACCGTCATGGATCACACCGGCGCCATCCGCAACGACAAGGGCATCGACACCGAGGCCCTGGCCAACCACGTCGCCAAGCGCGGCGGCGTTGCCGGATACGCCGAGGCGTCCAAGGTCACGACCGAGGAGTTCTACAAGACCCCCGTCGACTGCTTCATCCCCGCCGCCCTTGAGCAGATGGTCAAGGAGCAGGAGGCCCGCTGGATCAACGCCAAGTGCCTCGTCGAGGGCGCCAACGCTCCGACCACCCCCGCGGGCGATCGCGTGCTCACCGAGCGCGGCATCGAGGTCATCCCGGCCATCCTGGCCAACGCCGGCGGCGTGACCGTGTCCTACTTCGAGTGGGTGCAGAACAAGAGCAACGTGACCTGGGACGCCGAGGAGGTCGATCAGGCCCTGAACCGTCACATGGTCGCCGCCAGCCGTCGCACCGTCAACGCTCGCCAGAAGTTCAACGTCGACATGCGCACCGCGTCCTACATCGCCGCTCTGGAGAACATCGGCAAGGTCTATCAGGTCCGCGGCATCTTCCCGTAACCCGCTTTTCTTCGATTGGCTCGGGCGTTCCGTCCGTGGCCTTGATCGGTTCAAGGCCCATCGGGCGTGGCCCGCAGCTCATTTTCCGCGTCAGTCCGCGTTTCGTCGAACTTGAGCGCTTCCATGAACGCTTGTCGCGCTCCCGCGATGTCTCCAGTCGCGCGGAGCGCGTTCCCAAGCGCAAGATATGGCAGGGCCGACAGCGGCCGACGCTGACCCTTCTCCACCACCGCGCCCCTCTCCACGTCGGCGACCGCGGCCCGCAACTGCACGATCGCGTCCTGCGGGCGGTTCATCTGGGTCAAGTACATCGAGCCCAGGTTCACGTGCGCCATATACGCCTGCGGCATGAGCCGCGCGGCGTTCAGCAGCGCCTCCTCGGCTTCGCGGAGCCGGCCCACCGAGCGCAGCGTGTTCCCGAGCGTGAACCATGCCCGTCCGTCATCAGGATCGCTCCGAAGCGCCAGGATCAACTGCTCCGCCGCCTTCACCCGGTCCGGCGGTTGCTCATTGAGGTAGGCCAGCGCGAGATTGGTGTGCGCGAGTGAACTGGGCGCGGTCCGCACCGCCTGCGACCAGAGCGCGATGGTGTTGTCCCACACGCGTGTCTGCACGTGCGTGAGCATCACCAGCACGCCGACCACGCCCGCCCATGCCGCCAGCATCACTGCCCGGATCGCCGTGGTCGAGGCCCGTCGCCCAAGCGCGGCTGCCCCCGCCCCGGCGAGAATGGAGAACCCGATCATCGCGATGTAGGAATAGCGGTCGGCAACGAACTGATCCCCGCTTTGCAGGAAGCCCAGCACCGGCAGGAGCGCGATGCCATACACCGCCGCCGCGATCGCCAGCCCCGGCAGCCGGTGCCGCAGCGCGATGATCAGGGCCGCCCCCACACCGACACAGACGAAAGCGAGCAGATACCGCGGCTCCGTCGGATCGACGTTCTTGGGCAGCGCATACAGCGGCGACAGATCCATCGGCAGCACGCTGGTTCGCATGTAGAACCACAGCCCGTGCACCGCCTGCACGATCCGCTCGGTCACACCCCACTGAGCCAGCGTCTTGGTCGCGATCGCCGAGTGCTGCGCGTGCGCCGCCATGGCGGCGGCGGCGATGCCCAGAGCGACCATCGGCCACTTCTGCACCAGCAGCGTGATCCCCTCGCGCCCGAACCACCGCCTCGGGTCCATCGCAACCCTGCGCAGCGGGAAGATGTCCAGGGCCAGCAGCATCACGAACAGCGTCATGCCCCAGGCCTTGCACAGCAGCGAGACCCCGAGCAGACCCGCCGCGATCCACAGCCATCGCGCATCGCCGACGCGCAGCTCGCCGATCCGCGCCGAACGGAGATAGGCCAGCGTGCTCAGCAGCAGAAAGAGCGTGCTCAGCACGTCCCTGCGCTCGGTGATCCAGGCGACGGACTCGACCCTCAGCGGGTGCAGGCCCCACAGCCCGGCCGACAGCCCCGCCGCAAGCACGACTCCGGATGTTGGCGCGTTCCCCGGTTCGCCGCCGCCAGGGCCGATGGGCGACCGGGAGAGCACGATGAGCCTCATCGCCAGCACGAACACCAGCAGGACGTTCACGAGATGGATCGCCACGTTGGTGGCGTGATACCCCCGTGCGTTCATGCCCCACAGCGCATGGTCGACGGCGTAGGACATCCACGTGAGCGGCTGATAGTGCCCGAGCAGCGTGCTCGTGAACATCCACCGAAGATTGTCCGCGGCAAAGCCCCGATAGTGCGGGTTGTTCACCAGCACATCGTGATCGTCCCACGACACAAACCCCGCGCTGAACGCGGGAAAGAACGCGATGATCGTCAGCGCCCCAAGGATCGCGGCGAGGGCCGGCGCGAGCCACCTCGGCGCGGGTCGGCCGCTCGAAGCGGACGCGTCGGGCGTGCGGGTGGCTTTGAGCGTGGGCATCGCCTGGGCGCCTCAGGGTCAGCCGGCCATGAGCTGCACGAGCGCATCCAGCCCTCGGGACAGACTCCGCTCGTCGGTCGCGTATGAGAGCCGAAAGTGCGTGTCCCGCTTGGAGAACACGTTGCCCGGAATCACCAGGACGCTCTTCTCCAGGCACTTCTCGATGAACTGGCTCGCGCTCAGCCCCAGCCGCGGAGGTACCCTCGGAAACGCGTAGAACGCCCCGCCCGGCACGGCCAGCTCCGTCACCTTCGAGAGCTTCTCGACGACCATGTCGCGGCGTTTCTGATAGGTCTCGATGTGCGGCTTCATGTCCACGTCCAGAGCCGCCATCGCGCCCCACTGCAGAGCCGACGGCGCGCACACGTACGTGTATTGCTGCAGCTTCGACATCTCCTCGATGATCCGCCGCGGGCCCGCCGCGTATCCGAGTCGCCATCCCGTCACGCCATAGGTCTTCCCGAACCCGCGCAGCAGCAGCACGTTGTCCGCCGCGCCCCTGCTTCGCCCCGGGCTCGGCAGCCGCATGGACTTGTCGCCCACCGGCGAACGCACGCGGGCGTCGGCGTAGGTGAACTCGTCATAGATCTCGTCGGAAATGAGCATCACGCCCTTGCTCCGACACAGCTCGGCGAGTTCGTCGCACTCCCGCTGGTTCAGCACCGCGCCCGACGGGTTGCCGGGCGTGTTCAGCAGCACGATCTTGGTTCGCGGCGTCAGCAGCGCCTCGACGCGAGCCGCGGTGAGCTTGAAGTCCGGGTACGTGTCGCACATCACCGGCACCGCCCCGATCATCCGGCACAGGTGCGGATACATCACGAAGTACGGATCGCCGAAGATCACCTCGTCGCCCGGGTCCATGAGGGCCATGAACGCCAGCACGATCCCGCCGCTGGTCCCGCTGGTGATGAGCACGCCCGGCTTGTGGTGGTCCGCCTCGCTCGCCGGTCGCGGGTCGCAGTCCCATCCGAGATCGTCGGCAAGGTGGCGAGCCAGCCGATTCCGGAGCGGCGCAATGCCCTGCGTCACGGTGTAGCCGTTGGCGTTGCCCCGAATGTGCTCGATCGCGGCGTTCTTGACCGTCTCGGGCACGGGAAAGTCGGGCTGCCCGATCGACAGATTGATCGGATCCTTGAGCTTGGCGCCCAGATCAAAGACGCGCCGGATGCCCGAAGCGTCGATCGCGCGAGAGCGGTTGGAGATGAGCCGAGTGACGTCCATGGGCAACGGTAGAGCATCCCCGCGCTCTGCGTGACCCACCCGCCGAGCCGTCCCCGTCGCCCCGAATCGGGTCGGCGCAACGCCGAACCAAGCGTGACGATGTCCGGACGCAGCGCGCATGAAAAAGCCGCCCGGAGACGGACGGCTGTGGTCTGAAAAGCACTCGACGACTCGGCGTCAGATCATCACGACTTGCCGACGCGGGTCTTGGGCAGGCCCAGCGGGCTGGACTTCTTCGGGTCGAACTTCTTGTCGGCCTGCATCTTGGCGATGCGCTCGGCGCGGGTGTAGACGGAGCGAACGCCCGCCATGCCGGCCTTGACTTTCAGGGAGGGATCCATGCTCATGTGCCAACTCCAATCAGCTATCTGCAGGTGAAACCAGAACCATCGAGACCGCCGAAGGAGCCGACGGACCGTGCCTCGCAAGACCCGGAAACGCCCGGGACTTACCCGTCAAACTTCGCCCAGTAGGGCGACGCGAAATCGCTGGGACCCTTCTCTTCGGTTTGCCAGCGCTTGCCGAGCCGACGGACCCGCTCGACAAGCTCGTTTCGGCGGGCTTCCGAGGCCTTGTACTGCCCCGACGGAATGCCCTCCAGAACGAAAATCACGTGGGGGAGATTCTTGTCACGCGCCTCTTTGGGGTCAACCGAACGCCTGCCTTTCACCGACGGCGCCGCCCCGGCGGGAATCCCGCCCTTGGTCAGGAACGCCACCGCTCGCTCCGCGTCCTTCCAGACCAGGGTGTCCACATGCAGATAGTTCGTTCCCGGCTGCCGAGGATCCGCGAGAACCTCACCCGGCTGTTCTGGCCGGGGCCCCGTTGGAGTTTGATTGCCCGGTCCCGGCCCCGTTGCGATGCCCGGTCCCGCTCCCGGCCCGGCGGGAAGGGGGGCGACCAGCGGATCGGGTACCGGCGGGGGCGGGAAGGTGGCCTCACGCTCTTTGGCCTTGTCGCCCCGGGCCGAGTTCTCACCCATGCGAAAGGCCATGTACCAGACCGTGAAGCCCAGCAGCAGGACGCCCGCGACGATGAGCAGCACCGCGGCGGGATTCAGCACGATCAGCCGCTTTGCGCCTCCGGGGCCCGAGGTCGGCGCGGCAGAGGCCTGGGACGCAGGCGCCGGCGCCGCCGGCGCGGAGCTTGGCTGAGGAGCGACGCGGACCTGCACCGGAACCGGGCGCGCAGAGATGGCTCGACGTTCGGATCCGCCGAGAACTTCGAACAGTGGCGGTTGGCGCCGCTTGCCCATGGGTGAACGATTATCGGAGGGCTGGGTCGTCCAAGCAAACTTGATCCGGCGGATCGCCTGCAGGATGGGTGCGAACCGGGTATTGTTGCTGCACATATGGCCATCAAGCCCCAGGACACGTATGTCGTCGGCCGCCCGCAGATGAACGCGATGGAGGCCACGTATCTCCCGGAGATCATCAAGGGATTCGGGACCACGCTCCGGCACTTTGTGACCAGTTTCGGGGCCGGGCGGACCAGCCGCACGATGCAGTATCCGGAAGAGCGACGCGAGCACTATCCGCCGGAGGTCTCGGGCTTCGAGCCCAGCAACTTCCGCGGCGTGCATCGGCTCAATCGCGACGAGAAAGGCCGCGTCAAGTGCGTGGCGTGCATGATGTGCCCGACGCTCTGCCCGGCCAACTGCATCCACATCGAGGCCGCCGAGAGCCCCTGGGACGATCGCGAGAAGTACCCCGCCAAGTTCGAGATCGATGAGCTTCGGTGCATCTACTGCGGCATGTGCGA
>DHLW01000171.1 GCA_002405485.1 Phycisphaerales bacterium UBA4658 | reverse complement strand
CCCCCCGCCCTCCCCGCCCTCCCCGACCACGCCGACCCCCGCTCAGGCGAAAGCGGAGATCGACACCTCGCCCCTGGTCGTCGAGGGCGTCGTGAACACCACGCCCGGCGAGCTCTGGAAGGTCTTCTCCACCGCCGAGGGGTTCAAGGCTTTCGGCGTCGCGCACTGCGACATCGACTTTCGCGTGGGGGGTCTGATCCGCACGCACTACGACCCCAAGGGCACGCTCGGGGACGAGGGCACGATCCACAACTCCATCCTCGCGTACGAGCCGGAGCGCATGCTCGCGTTTCGCATCAGCCGACCGCCCAGGGGGTTTCCGTTCCCAGAATCCGTGTGGAGCGGCACGTGGTCCGTGGCGACGCTGACCGATCTGGGCGACGGGCGGACGCACCTCCGCCTGACCGGGCTTGGATACACCGAGCATCCGGAGTCGCAGAAGATGCGAGACTTCTTCAAGGCCGGGAACGCCTACTCGCTGAAGCGCTTGCAGGCCGTGTTCGACAAGGCCGCCGCCGCCCCGACGAGCCCGGCGCACGCCGCGGACCCGCTTGCACCGGTGGTCGTCTCGACCTTCGTCGCGGCCCCCGCGTCGGAGGTCTACCGGACGCTCACGACGTCGGCGGGGTGGAAGGCGTTCCTGGGTGTCGAGTCCCGGATCGAGCCTGCGCCGGGTGGCCCATTTGAGATCTACTTCTCCATGGAGCCGCCCGCGGGAACGCGGGGCAGCGAGGGATGCCTGGTGCAGGCCGTGCTTCCGGATCGCATGCTGGCATTCTCCTGGAACGCGCCTCCTGCGTTCACCTTTGCTCGCACGAAGCGCACGGGCGTGGTCATCACGCTGGATCCGGTCTCGTCTGCCCGGACCCGGGTGACGCTGACCAATCTCGGGTACGCCGAGCTTGCCAAGGCCCATCCGGACCACGCTTCCGAGTTCGTGCAGACGCGGGTGTACTTCACACACGCATGGTCTCGGGTGCTTGCAAAGCTCGAGTCGCACTTTGCCTCGAGTGCGGCTCCCGGCGCGGCCAACCCGTGAGCCGACGCGCTCGACCAGCCGCCATCGAAGACCAAGTCGGCGGGCTGAGCGAGCGGCACACACGTCAGGGTGATGCGGTCGGCTCATCGGCCCGAGCCGACTCATCGTCGCGGCTCCGGGCTGCGGCGTGCCGCCACCGCCGATCCTCCGCGCGCCCCTGCACCAGCCAATACCCCACGCTGATCACCAGCAGCAACAGCGCCCGCGCGTCCAGGCCGGTCATCAGCCCCTGCCCGATCGCCACGAGCACCAGCGCCGAGTTGATCGGGTGCCGCATGATCCGATACGGCCCGTCGCGCACCAACTCCACCCGGGAATCCTGATCGTCCTGCCCGATCCGCCAGTGCCGCCCCAGTGCGACCACCGCCCAGACGCGCAGCCCACATCCCGCGACCACGATCGCAACCCCGGCCAGACCAGCGACATCGTGCGCCACCTGCCCCAGCGATCGCACCGGCCAGAACACGATCCAGACCGAATACCCCACCAGCGTGACGCCCAACACCGCGTCCACCCACCCGTACATGTTCCTCGGCGGAAAACGCTCCACCACGGGCGAGAACCCGTGCCGCAACCTGAACACCAGCGGCCAAAGCACGTACGCAGGCACGGCGTACGCCAGCCAAAGCACCGCCGGGAGCGGGATGTTCGCGAGCCATCCGGGAAGCGTCAGGGTGGGCACGCGGCACGATAGCCCGCACTCGCTCGATCTCGGCCGATCGACATGTCGATGCGGAGTCTGCGGGCCACTGGCGCGGTTCTCCGATACATCCCCTTGGTCGGACCACTCCGATCGCAGACTTCGCAGTCCCGGTGCATGTCCAACCGACGATTCTGGATCCTTCTGTTCGCGCTGGCTCTGGCCCTGTTCGCCGGGCTCGCCCTGATGCTGCGCCAGCAGACCATCGAAGCGATGCGCCTGGCCGCGGAACCGCTGGAGGATGCGAGCCCCGACGCGCCCGCCCTGGCGCAGACCCTCCGAACGCTCAAGCTCATCACCGTGGAGATCCACACCACCGTGGGCACCGAGAGCGGCGACGCGTCATGGCGAGGCGACGTGCTGGCCAGCGTCCGCGCTCCCGTCACGCTCTACTACGGCGTCGATCTCGCCGGGCTCTCCTCGGACGATCTTCGTCGCAACCCGCTCACCGGCGGTTGGACCATTCGCGTCCCTGCGCCAAGGCGACTGGCCACGGAGGTCCACGGCGGGCACGAGCAGCCGCAGGTCAAGGTTTCCGGCCTGCGCCTCCGCGACGTTGCGGGTGAGTACCACCTCGGGCTGGCCCGTGTCCGTCTGCACGAGCGAGCCGGCGCCATGACGCTCTCGTTCGACGATCGTCAGCGCCTGCAGCGCACGACCCAGGAGCAGCTCGCCGCACTCGTGCGGCTGCTCAGCGGGACGACCGCCGACGTCGACGTGGAGTTCGTACCCGGCGAGCTCCGCACCGACGCACCCCCGGGCGAGGCCTCCAGCGGAGCTTCGCCGTGATGCGGGCGATCATCGGTTGCTGGCGAGCGCGGTGGAACGCGCTCCGCCTGATGATCGCCGCCGCGCTGCTCTTTGCACTGACGGCCGACACCGGCGCACGACTCGCCAGACTTCAACTGGCGGCGATCCCCGACATCGATCCGATCCCCGAGATCACGCGCTTGCGCGAGGCGGGACGCTTCGGCGAGTCTCTGCTCCTGGCCGACGCGGCGCTGCTCCGCGATCCCCCTTCCGAACGCGCCGCGCGTCTGCGCTCCGAACGCGAGGCCACCATCGCCGCCCAATCCGCATGGCTCACGCGCCTCCGCGATGTCGGCATCGGCGCGGTCACCGGCGGAGCCGGCGTCGAACCCGGGAACATGTCCCTGGAGATGCTCCTCGGGGCCGTCGCCACCGACATGCTCGTTGTGGGCGACGTCCGCGACCTCATCATCCAGGGCGCACGCCTGATCCGCGATGGTGAGGCAGACCCGGTCATCGTCGCGCTCTCGGGCGTCGGACTCGCGACCACCCTTGCACCGGCGGCGGACTGGGCTCCTGCCCTGCTCAAGGCCGCACGGCGCGCGGGCGCACTCTCGACCGAGCTCGTCGAGTTCATCCTCGGCGCAGCGCGCAGCGGCCGAACCGCCGCGCTCACGAACATGGTCGATGACGTGGCACGAATCGCGACCGGTTCCAGCCCCGGCGTCGCGGCACGGCTCATCCGCCTGGCCCGAAGCCCGGGGGATCTCGCCCGGATGGGCCGGTTCATCGATCGTGAGGGCAAGGTCGCGGCCGCGGCCCTGCACACGACCGCAGACGCGGGCGTGCTCGCGCTGCGATCCGCGGATGAACTCCGGCTGGCCGGCAAGGCCGACGAGGCGCTCGCCCTTGAGAAGCTCATCCTCAAGGCCGGGGCCAAGGGCGAGCAGGGTCGGGCGTGGCTCCGCGCTGGCGGCTATCGCGCCCTGCTCAGGCCACACCCGATCGTCGGGGCGATCAAGAGCGTGTACAAGGGCCACGCCATCGCGCTTGTGCAGCGTGCCCTGGAGCGATTGGATGTCGCGGCCTGGTGGCTCGTGCCGCTGCTCGCGGCGTGGACGCTCGTTGAGTGCGGCCTGCTGCTCCGACGCCTTACCCGCGCCTCGCCCGTGCGGGGCACGATCCAGCGGCCCAGCGCCGCGATCAGCACCCACCCGCGAACCACGCGTTGATGAACTCGAACACGTCGGCGACCTGGGGCGTCTGCGTGCCGTCGCCCCCGAACTTGGCAAACGGCGAACCGGCGAACCAGGCGTTGAGATAGTCGAACAGGTCCTGAGCCGAGATCGCGCCGTTCTTGTTGAAGTCGGCGTGGCAGCACGGGAACACCGTGACGCCCGGCAGGTTGCAACTGGTCACCGCGCCGACGAAGCTCGTGCGGATGTCACCCGAAGCCGCCGCCGCGCACGCCGCGGGTGTGTTGAACTGCGTCGTGCACGTCGCTCCTCGGCAGCAGACGCCCGCCTGATTCACCTGGAGCGAGAATCGACCGGTGGCCAGGTTGAATCCGGAGATGCGCACGTAGTACGGCTGGCCCGCGTTGAGCACGAGCGCCGGGATGCGCGACGCCAGGTTGTTGCCCGCGCACGCCGGCTCGGCGTCGTCCGAGCACGCCAGTCGATTCAGCAGCGTCGCCGGGCAGCCCGTGTGCACGCCCAGCACCGTGTCGAAGTCGCTCCCGCAGAGCGTGAACTGGAAGGTGGTGGTCGCCGGCGGCGTGAAGACGAAGAACACGTCGTTCCCGTCGCTGCCGTTCACCGTCCCGCACTGGAACGTGTTGATCGCCACGCTCGTCGTCGCCCCGCTTGTGGATCCGAACGCCGGCACGTCCACCAGCACCGGCACCGCGCCCGGGCACTCGTCATTGCTGCGGACGCAGATGAGCGGCACGCAGCTTGAGTTCTGTCCGAGGAACGTCAGCCCGGCGTCGCACACCCCGTTGGTCGTGATCGTGCACGCACCGGTCGTGTAGTTGCAGCACGCCCCGATGATCTGGGCCGGCTGGCAGGACGTCGGCGAGCAGACGGTGTCCGGTCCGAGATACGTCAGCCCGCTGGCGCACCCGCCGGTCGCGGAGATCACGCACGCTCCGTTCGTGAGATTGCAGCACGCCCCCGTCACGACCCGTGTCGCCACCACGCGCAGCGCTCCGCCCACCGGGCTGCCCGCGCTCGACACGCGAAGGTGATAGGTCGTCCCGGCGGTCAACGCCACACCCGTGATCTCCGCGGCAAACGTCGAGCCCAGGCCCGGCCCGGGCCCCGGTTCGCCACCCGCGCACCCGGCCGAGGCACACCCGCCGGAGACGCTCGTGAACGTCGGTGATCCCGGGCAGCCGGTGACGGTGAACAACGAGAGATCGGTGTCGATCGGCGACCCGCACGACGAGAAGCGATACAGCCCCGTGATCGAGGGCGTGAACGAGTACCACACCGACCTGGTTGCCGGGATCGGAATACCGGCGCACGACACCAACGGACCGTCGCCCGTGTCCGTCGCGTCGGTGTTGCTCCCCTGCTGCGGCTGATCGAGGGCGAGCGCGAACGCCTGGCACGGCTGATCGTTCGGTGCGATCGTCGAGAAACTGAACCGGACGCTCAGCGGGGGCGCGAGCGCCGGCGTCGGACCGTCACGGGCCACGAGCACGCGGTAAAGCGTCCCCGCGCTGACGTTCACAACCGCCTGGCCGTTCCCCGCGCACGCCACGCCCAGCAGCGCGTCGCAGGCACCCGTGAACACCCCGAGCACCGCCTGCTGCGTTCCGATCTGCTCGATCCGCAGCACGCCCCCGGCCGACGGAGTCAAGGCATACCAGACTCCAAAGTCCGCCTGCGTGGAGGCCGTGCACCCGCCGACGTCGATGTCCGGCTGGGCCCCGTCGTTGTTCACGGTGAGCGTAGCCGGAAGAGAGCCGGGACCAATCACGATCGCCGCGGCGCACTCATCGTTGGGCGGGCGCACGAGCAGCGTGATCTTGCCTGTGCCACGCTCGGAGGTTCGACTGGCCGAGGCGGAGAGGTTGATCGTGTACGCACCTGGAGCGAGCGTGGGCTGCGTCGGCACGCTGATCGCGTACGTGCTCCCGCTTTGCAGCACGAGCGGCGCGGCGGACGATCCCCCGATGGGCGAGAGGTTCGCCGTCACGCTCGTCACCGCCCCGGCGCACGGGCTGATCGTCACCACCGCCGAGATCGACGCGCTCTGGCCGGCGAAGATGCTCACCACCGGTACCGGCGTCGCCAGGGCGATGTCCGCGACGGTGTTCGCCGGCGATGCGCTGGTGCGCGGCTGGGGGGCGCGAAGCTCGAACGTCTCGTTGTTCCCGCCCACGTCGGCGATACCCTCGCACTTGCGGAACAACGCCGTGGTGAACGATGGCGCCGGCGCGTTGCTGATCGTCGCCGCCGAGGCCCCGCACGGCGTCCGCTGATCCGCCGACCCATACCCCACGAAATCGATCACGTTGCTCGGAAACGGACAGACCGGTCGGCCGGAGATCCCGACCGTACCCTGCACCAACGCGACCTTGCCCCCAAGTTGGTTCAGATCCGCGTTGGCCGGGCCAAGATCGATCGGCGGCAGGTTCTGGCCCACGATCCCGCTCAGAGTCATCTGCACCAGAAAGTACTTCCGCGGGCCGATCGTGCCGGACAGCGGAACCACCGACCAGACCGAGCCCGTCGGCTGTGCGACCTGGACCGACCACCCGGTCAGAGTGACCGACGTTGCACCGGCGTTGTACAACTCGACATAGTCGGCCCGGGGCTGGCTCGCGAGCGACCCGCCGTGGGCAAAGATCTGGCTGATGCGAACCTGGGGAGTTTGGGCGATAGCGGGAAGAGCCCAGGCGAGCAAGACCATACAACCAACCAGTGCGCGTCGAAGGGCATGGCAACACATCACGGCAGCACTTTCACAAAGACGGGCTGGAAGTCGATCGCCGCACGGGCGCCATGGGCCGGCGGAAGTCCGAGAACACCCCGTAGCATGACCGATAACTCCCCCCAAAGCAAGGGGTTAGAGTGTATTTTGCAATGCTCTTGTGGTTCCCCCGGGGCTTAGCAGCCGCCGTTGAACCAGGCGTTCAGATAGCTGAAGAGATCGGCAACCACGGGCGTGCCGGTGCCATCGCCGCCGAAGCGGGCGGAGGGGGAGTTGGCAAACCACTCGTTCAGGAAATCAAAGATGTCGGCGGCGGAGATGCCGCCGGTCTTGTTGAAGTCGGCATAGCAGCAGGGCGTGATGTCGCTGGAGCCGTTGCAGACGCTGGAGGTCGAGACGAAGACCGCGCCGGCGCCACCGATTTGCGTGCAGTCGGCCTGGGCGACGGTCGTTGAGCAGGTGACGCCCCGGCAGCAGACACCCGACGGGGGTGGGGCGCAGGGCGAGGGTGAGCAGGTCGCGCCGACGCCGATGAAGGTCGACGAGCAGGTGCCCGCGGCCTGCACGGTGCAGGTGGAACCGCTGCAGCAGGCCCCGGTGACACTGGTACCGGCGGGCGCGGTGACCGTCAACTGGTACCCGCCGAAGCTGTTTCGCCAGCCGGAAATCCGGATGCGGATTTCGGTGCCCCCGGAGATGTTCCACGCAGGAATCCACGAGGTGAAGATGCCAAAGTCGGCGTCTTCATCGTCGTTGCAGACCAGGAACGTGCCGGGCGCCAGGAGTGCGCAATCGCCCTGCCAGATGCTGAGCGTGGTGTCAAACGAACTCCCGAAAAGGTCAAAGGAGTAGTTGCCCGTGCGCGGGGCGATGAACCGGAACCAGACGTCGTTGGCATCCTGCTCCGAGCACCCCGAATCCGAGACATCGCTGGTGGCCGACATCGTCGAGCCGGCGCGGACGTATTGCCCGCCGGTGGGCATGGAGATGAAGGTGGCATTCGAGCAGGCGTCGTTGGCCGGCTGGGCGAGCGCCGCAGCGGAAAGGAGCCCGAACGCAAACACCGGCACAAGACGCGAGAGTACACATCGCATGATGACCACCTCGGCAATGGCCCCATCCCCGGAAAGGGTTATGAGACCAGCGTATCGAGATGGTGGATCGAACACAAGATCCCAGGGGCGACCTGGCGCCTGATGGTGGCGTGGGTACCGGAAGACAACCGACTCTCAGCCGCGGGCTTCGCGCATGAGCGTTTCGAAGGTTCCGAGGTGCTCGGGCGACTCGGGATCAGCGCCCGCCGGGGCGACGACCTTGTCGTATCGCCCATCGGAGCGGAGCTCCCAGGCCCCGCGTCGGTCCAGGGCCATGACCTGGAGGATGCGGAGGAGCTTGGATCGGGCGGCGCGGCCGAGGACGGGAGTTCCGGCCTCGACCCGGTTGTTCAGATTGCGATACATCCAGTCGGCGCTGGAGATGAACCAGTCGCCATCGAGCGGGTCGGCCCGACCGTTGCCGAAGTGGAAGATGCGGCTGTGCTCGAGGAACCGCCCGAGCACGCTGACGATGCGGATGTTCTCGCTAAGCCCGGGAACGCCCGGCCGCAGACAGCAGAACCCGCGGACAAAGAGGGTGATCTGCACGCCGGCCTGAGCGGCGGCGTAGAGGTGCTCGGAGAGATCGCTGTCGGCGAAGGCGTTCATCTTGGCGACGATGCGGCCGCCCACGGGATGCTCACCGGCGGCGAAGGCGCGGGCGAAGCCGATCTCGCGCTGGATCATGGCGATGAACCTGCGCTTCATGTTGATCGGGGCGACCAGGAGCGTCTCGTAGGTATCCAGCCGCGACCGGCCGGTGAGGAAGTTGAAGAGCTCGGTCAGGTCGTCGACGATGCTGGCGTCGCAGGTGAAGAGCCCAAGGTCGGTGTAGAGCTGGGCGGTGCGGGGGTGATAGTTGCCGGTGCCGAGGTGGGCGTAGGTGCGGACGCCGCCGTCCTCCCGCCGAACGACCATGGCGGCCTTGCAGTGGGTCTTGTACCCGAGGACGCCGTAGGCGACGTGGGCGCCGGCCTTCTCCAGCGCGCTGGCGATGCGGACATTGGCCTGCTCGTCAAAGCGGGCCCTGAGCTCGACAAGCACCGCGACCTGCTTGCCGCTCTCGGCGGCGCGGATGAGCGACTGCACGAAGGGGGAATCGCGGCTCGTGCGATAGATGGTCTGCTTGATCGCCAGCACGTCCGGGTCGCGGGCGGCCTCCTGGATGAACCGCGTCGCCGAGGCCTCGAAGCTCTCGAAGGGATGATGGACGAGCACGTCGCCCTGACGGATCACGTCGAAGATGCTCTGGTCGCGATCGCGGAGCCGTGCCGGGACCACGGCGTTCCACTTGCGCCACTTGAGTTCAGCCCGCTCCAGTTCGGCGATCTCGAACAGCGTCGTGTAGTCCAGCAGACCCGTCCGCTCGTCCACGTCGGCTGCGGTGAGGTGCAACTCCTCCAGCAGGTGTCCGACGATCTGCGGCGACGGGCTCGGACCGGTCTCCAGACGCACGGGCCGGGCGAAGCGGCGCTGCTTGAGCTGGGCCTGGACGAGTTCCAGCAGGTTGTCGGCGTCCTCATCGCCCTGCTCGCCGGGGCTCTCCGAGTCGCGGTACACGCGGAACGGAACCACCTCGAGGATGTTCATGCCCGGGAACAGATCATCGAGATTCGCGGCGATGATCGCCGACACCGGGACGAATCGCCCGTGCGGCGCAGGACGCAGAATGACCGGGCCCCCGGCGTCGCCGGGTTCTGGAAGGCGGACCCACTGGGGGATCACCGTCGGAATCTTCAGACGGGCAAACAGGGCGGCGGAGGTCGAGTCCGACTCGGCCGTGCGGACGCCCGGCTCGTTGAGCAGCACGCCGAAGTTTCGGCTGAGGTTGGAGATGAACGGGAAGCGGTGCCCGGGATCGACCGCGAGCGGGGTGAGCACGGGGAAGGCGCATCTGCGGAACCACTGTCGGAGCCAGCGCTTGTCCTCCGCCGAGAGCTCCGAGTAGTCAGTCAGGACGATGCCCTCCTTGGCCAGGGCGGGCTTGACGGAGAGTTCGAAGCAGTCGGCCTGCTGCTGCTGCAGGTCGCGGATGACGGTTCGCATGCATCGCAGCAGCTCCGCCGCGGGCACGCCGTCGAGCTCCGGGGCTCTTTGTCCATCGGCGATGCGTCGGTGCAGCAGCCCGATCCGCTTCTGCACGAACTCGTCGAGATTGTTGGAGAAAATGGCCAGAAACCGGACCCGTTCCAGCAGCGGCGTGCGCGGGTCCTGGGCGAGCTGCAGCACGCGGCTGTTGAACTCGAGCCAGGACAGATCCCGGTTGAACACGCGGGACTGCTCGTGCACGTCCGGGCGAATGGACTGCTGTCCGCCGATCGGCGCGGGCGACGACGAACCGGACGACCCGGTGGAGGCGGGCTGCGGTGGCGCGATGCGCAGCGCAGGCCCGGCGTCGGTGGGAGGGTGTGTTCCGCTGCTGGTGGCCCGGTCTGCGCCCATGCGAGTTGTCGTCTTCTTTCGTGGCAAGCCGAGGAATATCGGTCGCTTGCGGGGGGGTCTTGGGGAGGTCCGTGGTTATTCGGGAACGTAGAGCACGCTGCAACCGGGCGCTTCGGTCAGCCGCACGCTGTGGACCCCGATCGCGCGATTGCCAGGTCCATCATTAGCGAGTGTGGGCAGTTCGGTCCGCACTCGATCACCGATGTATCTAGCGATTTCCTCGGCGGACGGGTTGATCTCGGCCGCAAACGGCCCGAGCTGGTTCAGGTCGGCATTCCGCAGCGGCGCGAGGATGCCGTCGAGCAGCGCTTCCAGGGCGTGGAAGTCCAACAGCAGCCCGTCCTGATCCAGCGCGTCCCCCTGGAGGGTGACGGTGAGACGGAAGTTGTGGCCATGCGTGGTCTCGCGGACCCCCCGGATTCGGAGGGCGTGGGCCGCACAGAACTCCCGCTCCACGCTGATCTGGAACATGTCGGAGTATACGAGCCGGAGGCGCGTGAACCGATCAGACACCGGACAGTCCTGTCCGATGCGGGGCGCAGGGTGCGCTTGAGTCGTCCGAGAAGTTCGCCGATGAGGGGGTTATGCGCACCATTCCGCTGGCAGAGCTTGCGATCGGCCGAGTGTTCGCCCATGACCTGTGCGGGCCGGACGGGGTGGTCGTGCTCCCGGCGGGGCAGCCGCTCTCGGCCGAGGCGCTGACGGCGGCGGCCAGCGCGGGGTGGACGGCTCTTGGGCTGGTCCGGCCGGCGAACCAGGGTGATGAGCCGCGGGCCGACGCGCACCGACTCGCGCATGAGCGTCGAGCGACGCTGCATGAGCGGGAACGGTCGCGTGCCCGGGCGTCGCTGCGGGCGATCGCGGAGATGGTGGTGCGGCATCGCCAGAACCGGTGGAAGACCTTGCCGCTGCGATACGCCCGATCCCAGGCGGCCGACACCAGCGAGGTCCGGCCTCGATCGCTGGGCGCGCTGGATGCACAGACCATTCAGATCGAGCGGCAAGACCGGGTGCGACTCGTGCACCGGCTGTTCACTCGGCTGGGCGACGGACACGCGGTCGGCGCTGCGGCCCCGATCGCGATCATCGACGAACTCGCGCACGACGCACGGACACGGCCCGAGCAGGTCGCGGGTGCGGCACTGGGGGCGATCGGAAGGGCGGAGGGGGACTGCGGCGCTCTTGGGGCTCTGGCGGATCAGGCGTATGCCTCGGCCGCGCTGTGCGTGCTGGCGGCGCAGCGGCTTGGGTGGAGCGAACTGCAGACGCGATCGGCGGGCCTGACGGGGCTGCTGTGCGACTGCGGGATGACGATGCTTCCGCACGACGTCCGCCACGCGACGCGCGAACTGACGGACGTTGAGGTCAACGCGGTGCATCGGCACCCCGCGTACTCCGCGGCGCTCATGGAACTGATCAAGGCGTCCCGGGCGGAGGACGCGCTGCCCGAGAGCGTGCAACTGGCCGTCTATCAGCACCATGAACGGCCGGACGGGACGGGCTATCCGCATCGCCTGCGCGTCCATGCGATCCACGATCTGGCGCTGCTGACGGGCGTGGTGAACACGTTCCTGGCGCTCTGCTCGCCCAGGGCGCATCGGCCCGCGCTGGCGACGCACGCCGCGCTCCGCGAGGTGGCGCGGCTGGCGGCCCGGGGCGGGTTGTCCGCCGAGCATGCACGGGCGCTCATTCGGGCGGTGGGCGTGTATCCCCCGGGAACGCGTGTGCGGCTGAGCACCGGGCACGTCGCGGAGGTGGTGGGGCTGTCCCTGCGGAGCGAACCGGATCGCCCGGTTGTACGGGTGGTCGCCGGACAGGGTGCCGCGGGCGCGGGCGACGCGATCGATCTGGCGTGGTGGACGCGGCGCGACATCGCCGTCGAAGCGACCGCGGCCTGAACAATCTCCGGACGGCGCTTCGGGCAATAATCCGGACCTATGGCGAGCACCTCATCTGCCGACGGTCCGGCTCCGTTCATGCTGTCGGTCTCTGGATGCCGAGGGATCTTCGGGCGGAGCATGACGCCGGAGACCACGGCCCGGTTTGCGATGGTGGCGGGGACATTCTTCCGCGAGCGCTTTGCCAAGGCCGGCAGGTCGGGAAGGCCGCTCGTGGTGCTTGGCCGCGACGGTCGGCTCGGGGGCGAGCTGCTGGCCAGGAGCGCGGCCGCGGGCTTGGCGGCGGCCGGGTGCGACGTGCTGGACTGCGGGGTGGCGATGACCCCGACCATCGGCGTGATGGCGGACCACCGAGGCGCGTGCGCGGGGCTGGTGCTCACCGCGAGCCATAACCCGCAGCAATGGAACGGGCTCAAGCCGATGCTCAGGGAGCTCGCCGGCGAGCGGGCGGGACTGGGCGTGACCAGCGCGAGCGCCCCGAGCAAGGCGACGGCGGACGAGCTGATCGCGCAGTATCGGGCCGC
Organism: Phycisphaerales bacterium UBA4658; assembly: GCA_002405485.1. Taxonomy (GTDB): domain Bacteria; phylum Planctomycetota; class Phycisphaerae; order Phycisphaerales; family UBA1924; genus UBA4658. The sequence continues at coordinate 5,937 of DHLW01000171.1, read as the reverse complement.
GGAGCGTGAGGGCGCCCGGGGGGGCAACGTCGAAGATGTGGGGACGATCGCCGCGGCGGCGACGGGCACGGCGCTCGGGATCGCGAACGAGGCGACGCTCACGCACGTGCAGCGGGTGCGCGACGCGCTGCAGAGCATCGGCATCGTCGAGGATCGCCGATGGCAGGCCATGCGCTGCGTCGTGGACTCGGTGAACTCCTCGGGCGTCAGCGGGGTGCGCGAGCTGCTGGGCGAGCGCGTCGTGCAGCACCTTGGGTGCTCGGACAGCGGCGTGTTTCCGCACACGCCGGAGCCGACCCGCGAGAATCTCACGCAGCTCGCACGGTTCACCGGCGAGAAGCGAGCCCACGCAGGATTCGCCCAGGACCCCGACGCCGACCGGCTGGCCATCGTTGATGAGCACGGCACGTACATCGGCGAGGAGTACACGCTCGTGCTCGCGGCGGAGGCGATCCTGGGTGCGCCGGGCGCGCCCGCACGGGGCGCGACCATCTGCGTGAACCTGTCCACGAGCCGGATGATCGAGGACGTCGCGGCGAGACACGGCGCGAGGGTCATCCGCACCGCCGTCGGCGAGGCCAACGTGGTCGAGGCGATGAAGACCCACGGATCGATCATGGGCGGAGAGGGCAATGGCGGGGTCATCTGGCCCAAGGTCACCTACATCCGCGACTCGCTCAGCGGTATGGGGCTGGTGCTCGGGCTCATGGCCCGCACGGGCAAAGGCATCAGCGAACTGGTGCGGGACATCCCGAGCTATGCGATCGTGAAGCGCAAGGTCGATCTGCCACCACTGGACCAGTCCGCGGCGGCGGCGGCGGTGCGGGCCATCGCCCGGGCGCACGCGGATCGCACGCCCGACATGCAGGACGGCGTGTGGGTGAACTTCGCCGAGGAACGCGCTTGGCTCCACGTGCGGGGCTCGAACACCGAGCCGATCATGCGTCTGATCGCCGAGGGCCCGACGGAAGCGGTGGCCAACCGAATCCTGGACGAGGCGGCGGCGATCATCGCTCGAGGATGACGTGACGCAGACCCGGGTTCCGGGGCCCGAAAGCGGGGTGGAGGATTGGCAGGGGGTTGGCCCCCACGTGCGGCTTTCGTACGGCCTATCCTTCGATCTTCTCGACTTTTCATGGAGTTTGAACGCATGACCAGCGCTCTGGACATGGTGATCGGAGCTGGGGAGGCCCAGCGGAATGCCAAGCTCGCCGGCGAGCACGCCAAGAAGGGCGAGGAACTCCTGTCCATCGGGGAGAAGGAGGGGGCGATCGCCGAGCTGCGGAAGGCGGCGGCGGCGGACCCGACCAACTCGCAGGTGTTCTTCCGACTGGGCTATCTGCTGGACCTTGTGGGCGAGGAGGACGAGGCGATCTCGATGTACGAGCGGTCGTGCGAGAATCCGCCGGCCCCGATCAACGCGCTGATCAACCTGTCGATCCTCCTGGAGGATCGCGGGGACTATGTGCGGGCCGAGCGGGCCCTCAAGCAGATCCTGGAGACCAACCCGACGCACCCGCGGGCCTTGCTGTACATGAAGGACGTGGCGGCATCGAAGTCGATGATGATCGACGACGAGGGTGACAAGGATCGGCTCAAGCGCAACGCGCTGCTGGACGTGCCGGTGACGGACTTCGAGCTGTCGGTCCGGGCCCGTACCTGCCTGAAGAAGATGAACATCCGCACGCTGGGCGACCTGCTGCGGACGACCGAGGCGGAGCTGCTGGCGTACAAGAACTTCGGCGAGAGCTCGCTGGTCGAGATCAAGCAGATGCTGGCGAGCAAGGGCCTGCGGCTTGGGCAGGGCGTGGAGGACGCGCACCGCGCCGCACGCCGAAAGCTGCTGGACCAGCTCAAGGGCTCGGGCAACGAGCAGGTGCTGGCCAAGCCGGTGAGCGACCTGAACCTGAGCGTGCGCGCCCGCAAGGCGCTGCAGCTCCTGAACATCCAGACCCTCGGCGACCTGGTGGCCCACACCGAGGCCGAGCTCATGGGCGTGAAGAACTTCGGCGCGACTTCGCTCAGCGAGGTCAAGGCGAAGCTGGTGGAATACGGGCTCGCGCTGCGTGAGCTGGACAAGTAGTCGAGCGATTGATGCGAGCGAACCCTCAACGGCGTGCCCATGGCACGCCGTTGTTCATTCCTGATTTCCTCATCTGTGGCATAGGCGTCCCGCCTGTGCGGATTGCCCCAGAACTCGGCCACAGGCGGGACGCCTGTGCCACCAGAGCAGAAACGAAGCACTACGGCTGCGGTGATTCTCCGGCATCTCTCACCACATCCGCGTCGCGCTCGCCGGTCTTGTGAAAGTCCAGCCGGGCCTCGACATAGCGCTCCGGCGAGATCTTCAGATCGGGCTCCTGGCCTTGTGTGTGCATCGCGTGCAAGCGCTTCAGGAACGGCACGCACCATTGGCAGCCGGTGCCGGCGCCGAGGCACTCGGAGATGAGCGACGCGACCGGCGGGTTCTCACGCTTCAGGTAGCCGCGGATTTTTCGCAGCGAGACGTGGAAGCAGAGGCAGACATGATCATCTGGGTGCATGAGTCTGAGTCTCTCGCACCGGCGCATCTGGGTGCCGCGTACGCAGGGTTCTTTCTCACATGTTCGGCACCAGCATCGCATGCCCCACTTTCAGCGCGCTGGGCGCGCCGGTGAGCAGCTCGGCGAGCTTGAGTGAGAACTCCATCGCCGTGCCGGGGCCGCGGCTGGTGATGAACTTGCCGTCCACGCAGACGGTCGTGTCGCAGGCCTTGATGTCCGGGCCGAAGCGCCGCTCCAGGCCGGGGTAGCAGGTCGCGTGCTTGCCATCGAGCAGGCCGAGCGGGGCGAGGACCACGGCGGGGGCGGCGCAGATCGCCGCGATGATCTTGCCCTGTTCGGCGTGGTGGCGGATCAGGTGGTTCACGGCCTCGGACTTGTGCAGGTTCTCCGAGCCCTTGCCGCCACCTGGGACGATGACGGCGTCAAAGAGGATCTCGCCGAGTTCTTCGACTGTGCAGTCAGCGCGGAGCGGGACGTGGTGTCCGCCGGTGAGGTCTGTCCCCCCGACGCCCGCATAGGTCACGTCCACGCCGCAGCGATTCAGGACGTCGCCCGGAGTGATCGCCTCGATTTCCTCGACACCTTCGGCAATGAGGATCACGGCGGTCTTGCTCATGGAGAAAGCCCTCCAGCGGACTGCACGGGAGTCTACTGGATCGCGCTTCGCCTGACACAGACCGACGGTTCTGAGATCACGCTCAATCCGGCCCGAGTTCCGGTGCAGAACCGGGGCGGATGCGGGGAGCTCCGCCGAACTCGATCAGACCTTGATCGAGGCGACGGCGTCCTCGAGTGTCGGCGCGATCGTGACCACGGTCCCGAACCGGGACTGGTTGAGAACGCTTCGCACGTACTCGTTGGGGCTGCAGACCACGACGCGGCCGCCGGCGGCCTTCTTGGACTTGTGGAGCGCGATCATCTCGCCAATGGCCAGACTGGTGATGAACGAGAGACCTCTCAGATCGATGACCACCCGAAGCTCCGGGGCGGATGCGATCTTGGCCATCTGGGCCTTGAGGGCGTCGTGGTTGGCGATGTCCGCAGAACCACGCAGCCACAGCGCGCAGGTGCCGCCATCCAGAATCTCCGTATCAAACTCCAGCGGGGTGCTCATGATCGATCTGCTCCAGAGGGTTACCCTGAGAGCGTATCGAAACAGGGGGCCGTGCCAACTGCCGGAATTCAACTTTGACGGGGTTTTGCGAACATCGATCTGGGAACCACCAGAATGGACGAATCAGGTTCGTCCCGGAAACACAACCCGGGACAACCCGAGGGCAATCTGGTGGTTGGAGGGGTGGTGATCCGGGGCTGTACGATGCTGTCGGAGGTGTGTCATGGGTTCGCGATCGATCAAGCGTGGCCCGATCGGACCGCCCGCGACGTTCACGGGGAGGCAGGAGATCCTGACCCCGGACGGTCGGGTTGTGGAGTCACTTCCCAAGAAGAGTGGCAAGCCCGAGCGAGACTTCTTTGGACGGGTCAAGTCGCCCAAGCGGTCCGAGACCGGGCCGAAGGAACCCAAGCGCAAGAAGGCCGTAGTCGGTCCGGACCCGATGCTGGAGACGATCGAGCCCGGGAGCCCGTGGAGCATCGATGAGCGGAAGTTCCCGCGGTACGAGCCGATCGCTTCGAAGCTGCGATTCTGCCTGCGGTACGCGGTGCTGGCGCCGTCCAGCCACAACAGCCAGCCGTGGAAGTTCCGTGTGGACGCGACGGGTGGCGAGGGGGTGGCTGGGTGCGTGGAGGTGCACGCGGATCGGACGCGGGCACTGCCAGTGGCGGACCCGCACGATCGGGAGCTGACGATCTCTGTAGGGTGTGCGGCGGGCCATCTGGTCGCCGCACTCCGGCGATTCAATCTGGCCGAGCGAGTGTCGATTCTTCCTGATCCGCGCTCCCCGGACCTTCTGGCGAGCGTGTACGCCGAACCGACGGAGCGGGAGCTCAGGCCGCAGGACGCGCTGGTGTTCTCCGGGATGCTCAAGCGTCGCACGGTGAGGCATGCGTTCGAGGATCGGCCGGTGGGGGAGCGTCTGGTGGGCGAGCTTCTTGAGCTGGCCAAGGGTCATGGGGTGGAGTGCGCTGTTGTGGCTGGCGCCCGGCCGAGGCAGATGCTGGGCAAGCTCGTCGCGGAGGCCGACGAGGTGCAGCTCGCATCTCGGGCGTTTCGGCGGGAGCTGGCGCTCTGGATGCACCACAACCGGTCGCACGCGCACGATGGGATCCCCGGGTATGCGATGGGGATGAACGAGGTGATGTCGCTGGTGGCGCCGCTCATCGTGCGGACGTTCGACGTCGGGCATGGGCGAGCGGCGCAGGATGAGCAGCTCGTGCGGCACTCGCCCATCCTGCTCATCCTCGGGACCGGCGAGGACACGCCGGCGGCGTGGATGCGATCGGGGATGGCGCTCTCGCACATCCTTCTTCGAGCGGCGTCGGAGAACGTGGGTGCCTCGTACCTGAACCAGCCGATCGAGGTTGACGAGCTGCGTGCTCGCGTTGCACGGATCGTGCCCGGCATCACGCATCCGCAGATCATCCTTCGGCTGGGCCATGGGCCGATGGTCCCGCACACACCCAGACGTGCGCTCAGCGATGTGTTGATCCAGTCGGAGGTTCCAAAGGGCCGCGCCCGTTCGTAGCGAGGCGTCGCTCTCGGGACGCGATGGTCATGTGGAATCGGCGGCGGTCTTCTTCCACAGGGCCTCAAGATCCGCAGAGGTCATCGAGGGCCGGGCGGCGAGTTCGGGCACAAAGAGCGAGAGCCGGAGTTCCTCGAGCGCCCATCGATAGGACTCGATCGACGGCGGCAGTGCGCCCGGCCGCATGGCCCATTCGCCCGCGTCGAGGTTGACCGCGGGCGCCGACCGCCGAGCTTGCGGAAGCGGGGCCTTGGAGCGGGAGCCGGGCCGGGCGGCGGCTGCTGGAGTGTCGCTCGCGGCGCGCTGGGCGGACATGCGAGCGGCGACCCAGGCGGTGAACCGCTTCCAATGCGGTGCGAACTGCTGCAGTGCGGTCTTCTCCACGCCTGACCCTTCCTCGCGAAGCGCGAACAGACGCTGGCGCATGCCCTCGACGTATCGCGGGTATCGGCGGAGCTTGTCGCACGGGACGTTCAGGAGAAAGCCCCTGGGCATGAGGTAGACGGCGTGCTCGCGGATGTCGGCGACGGAGGCGGCCCAGAGCCGGGGCGTGCCGCCGCTGATCCGCTGGGCGACGCGAGCCCTGGACTCGAGCGTCCGGGCGATCTGCTCGCAGGCATCACGGGCCTGGAGCGAGAGCTTGCCGCGGCAGGCCTGAACACGTTCCTCGAACTCCTCGCGGGTGCGGATGGGGGACTGTCCGGCCATGAAGACGCGTTCGGCGACCACGCAGCAGAGGTCGCGCTCGA
>DHLW01000129.1:12698-30156 GCA_002405485.1 Phycisphaerales bacterium UBA4658 | reverse complement strand
ATCTCATCGGCACGATCAACCCGCACGACCCCGGCCGCCGCGTGCGGCTCGGTCCGCTCGGTCGCTCCGCTCCCTCGCTCCACGAGCCGCACGCGGAATAACCTCACCTGTCAGCCATGTCCCCGAACGGTGTCAGCCATGTCTCCGATCGGTACAGCTCGGGGCGATCGGTGCTCTGGTGTGACATCGACGTCAAGACACACCGACCGGTCCGAGCCCCGGTCGGTGGCACGGGTTGTTGGCAGTCGGTGCCACCTGCCGTTGACGGTGGCGTGATTACAGCAGGTAGTTGTTCACAACCCCAAGCACGATCAGGAACAGAACAAACCCAATCGGCAGGAACACCACCCACAACACACACCGAAACAGTGCCCGCTTGCGCTCTTGTGCGGCGTGCTTAGTCAAGGCCTTTTCAATGTCGTCGACGTTGTTCATGCCTCAAGTGTGACACGCACAATCCGCCTTGCAATACTCAACGGAGATCGAGCAGATGGGCGGTATCGGTGGAGGCAGGTGGCACCGACCGTCTACTCCATCCCGTGGCAGGTGGCACGCCGACCGCGGTTCGGAGTTCAGCGACTGTGCACCGCCCGGCGCCTGTACGCAGCCCCGGTCTCAGCACTCGCTGATGCCCACGCTCACGTTCACCGCGAGGCCGCCTTCGGCGGTCTCCTTGTACTTGCCCATCATGTCCTGGGCCGTCTCCCACATCGTCTTGATGACGTCGTCGAGCGAGACGCGGGCCTTGTCCGGGTCGGATTCGAGCGCGATGTTCGCCGCGGTGATCGCCTTGATCGCGCCCATCGTGTTCCGCTCGATGCACGGGATCTGCACCAGTCCTTTGATCGGATCGCAGGTCATCCCCAGGTGATGCTCCATCGCGATCTCCGCGGCCATGAGCACCTGTCCGGGCGAGCCGCCAAGGCACTGCGAGAGTCCGGCGGCGGCCATCGCGCTCGAGACGCCGATCTCGGCCTGGCATCCGCCCATCGCGGCAGAGATGGTCGCGCCTTTCTTGAACAGCGAGCCGATCTCGCCGGCGGTGAGCATGAAGTCGATGATGCCCTGCTCGGTGCTGCGACCCGGGGGCGAGAAGCACCAGTAGTACATCATGACCGCCGGGACCACGCCCGCGGCCCCGTTGGTCGGCGCGGTGACGACGCGCCCGAATGCGGCGTTCTCCTCGTTGACGGCCAGGGCGAAGGTGCTCACCCACTTGAGGATCTGCTGGAACTCGCGGGTGGAGTGGCGGACGACGTCGAGCCACCCTTCCAGATCGTCGTACTCGCGGATTCCCGAAGAGCCGAATCCCTGGATGAGCTTGCGGTTCATCACCCCCCCGCGGCGCGCGACCTCGAGCCCGCCGGGGAGCGTGCCGTCGGTCGCGGGATGGCACCCGCGATAGATGCACTCGGCCATGGCCCGCCAGATGGCCAGCAGCCCGGCGCGGATGTCGGCATCCGCACGCCAGACGCGCTCGTTCTGGAAGACGATCTGGGGGATCGACATGCCGGTGGTTCGGCAGTGGCGGAGGATGTCCTCGCCGGTGTTGCAGTGGAAGGGGAGCGTGACGGCGCGGTCGCCGGTGGCGTGCTCGCCCTCCTGCACGACAAAGCCCCCGCCGACGGAGTAATAGGTCTCGCTGATGCGCTGGCCGGACTCGAGGTGCGCGGTGAAGCGGATGCCGTTGGCATGGAAGGGAAGCGGGGGGGAGTGGACGTGGAAGAGGATGTCGTGGTCGTAGTCGAAGTCGATGCTCTTTGGTCGATCTGATGGGCCACCGGGGAGGCGGATGCGCCGGGCCTCCTTGATGGCGGCGATGCGGTCGCTGATGGTGGAAGTGTCGCAGGTGACGGGATCGTCGCCGCTGAGGGCGAGCATGACAGCGATGTCGGTCCCGTGGCCGTGGCCGGTCTTGGCGAGCGAGCCGTAGAGCTCGGTGACGACGCGGACGACCGAGCCGAGCACGCGGCGCTGGTGCAGGACGGCGAGGAACTTCTGCGCGGCGCGCCAAGGGCCCATGGTGTGCGAGCTGGAGGGGCCGACGCCGATCTTGAAGATGTCGAAGACGCTGATGGCTTCCATGGTCGCGCGTGGGATCGGGGATTCGACCAAAGCGGTTGCGAGAGTCGGATGAGGGTAGGGTGAAATCGGCCGAGTTCGGGATCCGTGTGCATCGTGGCCACAAAGCCGGGCGAAGCCCGGGTACGCTGAGGAAAAGGACACATCGGTCCGCTCGGAGGCACCATGCGCACGGGACACTCTCGGTTCGGTCACAGGATGTGGCGGGGTCTGGGTCGGGCGCAGGCGATGCTGGCCATTCTGGCGAGCTCGGCTCTGGCGGCGATCGGTGGCGGGGGATGCGAGCGGAAGCAGGCGGGAGCCGCACCACCGGGCGGACCGGTGGAGGTGGTTGTCCACACCGTGCGTGCGCGGACGATGCCGATCGTGTACGAGTTTGTCGGGCAGACCCAGGCGAGCAAGACGGTCGAGGTGCGATCGCGGGTGCAGGGATTCCTTGAGAAGCGGGCATTTGAGGAGGGCAAGCACGTCGACGAGGGGGACACGCTGTTCAAGATCGACGACAGATCGTTCAAGGCGGATCTGGAAGTCGCCCGGGCACAGCTCGCACGGGCCCAGGCGGAACTGGCCAACGCGAGCAGGCAGGTTGGACGGCTGCAGGAACTCCAGCGTCAGGGTGCGACCTCTCCGAGGGAGCTGGACGATTGGGAGACGCAGGAGCGGACGGCGAGAGCGAACGTTCGGTTGTACGAGGCGAACGTGGCCCAGGCGCAGCTCAATCTGAGCTACACGATGATCGTCTCGCCCCTGCGGGGCAAGGTCGGGCTCACGATGAAGGACGAGGGCTCGCTCGTGGATGCGGGGCCGAACAGTCTGTTGACGACGGTCTGGCAGGTGGATCCGATCTATGTGCTGTTCTCGATCAGTGAGCGCGAGTGGCTGCAGTGGCGTGAGGATGTGGCCGCCGAGCGGGTGCGGCTGGGGCAGGGGCTTGCCAAGCCCAAGGTGCAGATCGTGCTGCTGGACGGGACCGTGTACGAAGCCAAGGGAGAACTGGACTTCTTCGACGCGACGGTGAACCCGCAGACGGGCACGGCAACGGCTCGCGGCGTGTTCAGCAACCCGCTTCCGGAACCGACGGCGGAGCGTCCAGAACCTGAGGAGCCGCTGAAGCCGGGACAGTTCGTGCGAGCCCGGATCGTGGGGTGGGAGCGACCCAACTCCCTGACCGTGCCCAAGCGAGCGGTTTTGCAGACACCCTCGGGACCGGTGGTGATGGGGGTGAACTCTGAGAGCAAGGTTGAAGTCCGAGCGATTCGGACGGGTGCGTGGTCGGGAGACGAGTGGGTGGTGCTCGAGGGGCTGAAGGCCGGGGACAGGGTGATCTCCGATGGCTTCATGAAGGCCCCACCGGGGACGATGGTGAAGGCGATCGATCGAGCCGAGCAGGGGGCTGGTGCGGGAGCTGGGGGCCAGAGCTTTGAGGGGGTCAAGTGATCAGCAAGTTCTTCATCGATCGGCCGGTGTTTGCGTCGGTGCTGTCGATCATCATTCTGCTTGCGGGGACGGTCTCGATCGGGGTGCTGCCGATTGCGCGTTTCCCGGACATTGTTCCGCCGAGCGTGGCGATTCGGGCGACATATCAGGGGGCGAGCGCCGAGACGGTGGCGCAGTCGGTTGCGGCGCCGATCGAGCAGCAGATGTCCGGGGCGAAGAACCTGCTGTACTTCCAGTCGCAGTCGGCCAACGACGGGACGATGTCGCTGACGGCGAGCTTTGAGATCGGCTCGGATCAGGACCTGGCGGCGGTGGACGTGCAGAACCGGCTGTCGATCGCGACGCCGCGGCTGCCGCAGGACGTGGTGCGTCAGGGTCTGCCGGTGACCAAGACGAGCACGAACATGATCTGCGTGATCGCATTGACGAGCCCGAACAAGCAGTTCGACGACGTGTATCTCTCGAACTACGCGACGATCAACGTGGTGGATCAGTTGAAGCGGATTCCCGGCGTCGGGGACGTGACGGTGTTCGGGGCCAAGGACTACGCGATGCGGGTCTGGCTGAATCCGGAGCGGCTCACGCAGAAGCAACTGAGCATCAGCGATGTTGCGGGGGCGATCCGGGAGCAGAACGCGATCTTTGCCGCGGGCCGGATCGGGCAGCGACCGAATCCCGGGCAGGCCGAGCTGACGGTTCCCGTCTTGACGCGGGGTCGACTGAGCGAGCCGGCGGACTACGAGAACATCGTGATCCGCACGGGCGCGGACGGATCGATGCTGAAGCTCAAGGACCTGGCACGGGTGGAACTTGGCGCGCAGAGCTACGACAGCGTCGGTCGCATGGACGGCGATCCGGCGACGCTCATCCTTGTGTATCTGCAGTCCGGGGGCAATGCGATCAACGTCTACCGAGACGTGCGTTCATCGATGGACGAGCTTGCCAAGGGATTCCCGGCCGGGATGGAGTACAAGATCCCGTACGAGACGGTGACGTTCGTGACGGCGTCGATCGACGAGGTGGTGAAGACGCTCCTGGAGGCGGTGGCGCTGGTGCTGCTGGTCGTGTTTCTGTTCCTGCAGAACTGGCGGGCGACGCTGATTCCGCTGCTGGCGGTGCCGGTGTCGATCGTGGGGACGTTCGCGGGGATGCAGGCGCTTGGGTTCAGCATCAACACGCTCACGCTGTTCGGTCTGGTGCTGGCGATCGGGATCGTCGTGGACGACGCGATCGTCGTGGTGGAGAACGTGGAACGCATCATGCAGGAGGAGCATCTGCCGGTGCGTGAGGCCACGATCAAGGCGATGAACGAGGTCACCGGCCCGGTGATCGCGATCGTGCTTGTGCTCAGCGCGGTGTTCCTGCCGGTGGCGTTTCTCGGGGGGCTGACGGGCGAGCTGTACCGCCAGTTCGCGGTGACGATCGCCATCAGCGTGATCATCTCAGGCGTGGTGGCGCTGACGCTGAGCCCCGCGCTCTGCCGGCTGCTGCTCAGGCCGCACGGCGAGAAGAAGGGGCTCGTGCAGCGGCTGCTGGACGCGGTGCTCTTCAACTGGTTCAACAGGGTGTTCGGGTGGATCACCAGCGGGTACACCGCGGGGGTTCGCGGGGCGATCCGGATCTGGGTGGCGACGGTGCTGGTGTTCGCGGTGCTCTGCGGGGCGACGTGGCATCTGTTCCAGCGCGTTCCGAGCGGGTTCATCCCGGATGAGGACCAGGGGTACATCATCAGCGCGGTGTTCCTCCCGGACGGCGCGTCGATCGATCGAACCGACAAACTGGTGCGCGAGGTGGAGCAGTTCTTCCTCGACAAGTCGATGGCGGGCATCGTGGACGACACGGTGACTCTGGTCGGGCTGGATCTGTTTGCCGGAAGCGTGAACGCGACGAACGCGGCCATCATCTTCACCCGACTCAAGCCCTGGGCCGAGAGGTCGGGAGAGAACACGTCGGCCAAGGCGCTGATCGGGCGGGCCTGGCAGAGGTTCGCATCGCATCCGGAGGGGATGGTGATCACGGTGAACCCGCCGTCGATCCAGGGGCTTGGACAGCGGGCGGGATTCGAGATGCAGTTTCAGGCCAGGCGCGGTCAGGACGTGCGCGAGCTTGTGGGGGCGATCGACCGGTTCATCGCCGAGGCGTCGAAGCGGCCCGAGATCACGGGGATCCAGAGCACGGTCCGGGTGACGCAGCCGCAGTTGTTCGTGGACCTGGATCGCGAGCGCGCGAAGGCGGCGGGCGTGCCGATCAACCAGGTGTTCGATGCGCTGCAGGCGTATCTGGGCGCGTTGTACGTGAACGACTTTGACAAGTTCGGGCGGGTGTGGAGGGTGCAGGTCCAGGCCGAGCCGGAGTTCCGATCCAGTCCCGAATCGCTGAGCAAGATCTACGTTCGGAATCAACAGGGTGAGATGGTGCCTGTCGCCGGGCTGGTGCGCACGAACTTTCAGGTTGGACCGAACCTGGTGAGCCGGTTCAACGGGTACCCGGCGGTGCAGATCACCGGGGCTCCCGGTCCGGGCTTCAGCACCGGGCAGTCGATGTCGGCGATCCGGGAGGTCTTCGATGGTCTGAAGCTGGCCGGAGACGGCTATGGGTATGAGTGGTCCGGAGCTTCGTACCAGGAGGTGAAGGCCGGCAACGCCGCGCCGATGGTGATCGCGTTTGGCCTGGTCGTGGTCTTCCTCGTGCTTGCGGCCCAGTATGAGAAGTGGTCGCTGCCGATCGCGGTGATGCTCGCGGTCCCGCTGGGGGTGCTCGGGGCGCTTGTCGCGGTGTACATCCGCGGGATCGATCGCGACATCTACTTCCAGATCGGTCTGCTCACGCTCGTGGGACTTGCGGCGAAGAACGCGATCCTGATCGTGGAGTTCTGCGTCGCCCTGCGCAACGAGGGCAAGACCATCCGCGAGGCGGCGATTCAGGCGGCGAGGCAGCGGTTCCGACCGATCATCATGACCTCGCTGGCGTTCATCCTCGGCGTGCTGCCGCTGGTGATCGCCAAGGGGGCCGGAGCGGCGGGCCGTCACTCGATCGGCACCGGGATCATGGGCGGGATGATCGCGGCGACGGTTCTGGCGATCTTCTTCGTGCCGGTGTTCTACGTGATCATCCAGGGCTTCACCGAGTGGGTGTCGTCCCATACCAAGGGCGCTCTGGTCCGGGGCGGCATGCCGCCACCGGCGGGGGCTTCCCAGCCAGCATCGACGCCGGTCCAGTCCGCCGCGACGGCGGCGCCGCGAGCGGAGCACTGAGCGTGCCGATTCCAACCCCTGCCCGAACAAGAGGAGTGATGGCGATGATTCTCAGCATGCTCGTGGCCGCCATGGCCCTGGCCCAGCCCGCCCTGAGCGAGCCGGTGAAGGATGCGTCCGCGTCGCCGGAAATCCGGCACTCGAAGCAGTCCGGGCCGCTGCGGATCGCGGTGATCGGGCTGGTGCATGGGCACGTCGAGGGGCTGCTGTGGAACGCGTCTCGTCGTGAGGATCTGAAGATCGTCGGCGTGCATGAGCCGAATCGCGCGCTGTTCGATCATCTGGCGGCGAAGTACACGCTGGATCCGTCGCTGTACTGGTCGGATCTGCCCGCGATGCTCGACGCGACCAAGCCCGAAGCGGCGAGCGTGATGACCACCATCGCGGATCATCGCCGCGTTGCGGAGGTGTGCGCACCCCGCGGCGTGCACATGCTCTTCGAGAAGCCGCTCGCGTTCGCCAAGGCCGATGCGGATCGGATTGCCGAGCTCTCCCGGGTTCACGGCGTGCACGCCCTCACGAACTTTGAGACAAGCTGGTACGCCTCGGTGCGCGAGGCAAAGGCGATGGTCGACTCTGGCGCGATGAGCCCGATCCGCCGAATGGTGTTTCGGCATGGGCACAAGGGCCCGAAGGAGATCGGGTGCGCTCCGGAGTTCCTGCACTGGCTCACGGATCCGGAGGCGGGTGGCGGGGGCGCCATCGTCGACTTTGGGTGCTATGGCGCGGTGCTGAGCACGTGGCTGATGAATGGCGAGCGTCCGACGAGCGTCATGGCGAGTGCTTCGACGCTGAAACCGGCGATCTATCCGCGTGTCGATGACGACGCCACGATCGTGCTGACCTATCCGAACGCGACCGCCGTCGTGCAGGCTTCCTGGGCGTGGACACATGACAACAAGGAGATGGACGTGCACACGGAAAAGGGGTCGGTGCACTGCGGCAAGTGGGACGAGTTTTCGACTCGGGCTCCTGACGCCGCCTTGGTCCGCTCCACGCCCAAGCCCAAGCCCTCGCACCTGGAGAACGAGTGGACGTATCTTCGGCTGGTGGTCCGTGGCCAGTGCGATGTGGACCCGTTGTCGAGCATCGAGATGAACGTGATTGCGGTCGAGATTCTCGACCAGGCCCGTCGGCAGGTGGCGCGTCCGGCGACGCGGTAAAGACCTTCGGATGGCGTGTGCTGGGCGGCCTTGACCGGCCGAGATGCCTGCATATGCTCATTCAAACAGATGATTGAAACAGTCGTTCAACAATCCGCGACATTGGAGAGCACGCGTCGGCGGGTGCTGGAGGCCGCCGGGGAGGTGTTCGCGGAGCATGGGTTTCGCGATGCCACGGTTCGGGACATTTGTGCACGAGCCGGGGCGAACGTCGCGGCGGTGAACTACCACTTCGGGACCAAGGAGCGGCTGTACGCGGAGGTCCTGAGGTATGCCGACGAGGGGAGCATGCAGGGGCACGCGCTGGCGGCGGGGTTTGAGCAGCTTGGGCCGGAGGCGCAGCTCGCCGCGTTTGTAAGGCAGTTCATGGAGCGGATCTTCGATTCGTCGCGTCCTGGGTGGCAGGACCGGGTGATGGCGAGAGAGATGCTTGACCCGACGCCGGCGCTGGCCGAGCTTGCGGAGAAGTGCATCAAGCCGCGGGCGCAGATGCTGCAGGGCATCGTTCGGCGGCTTCTTGGAGACGGGGCGAGCGAGCGGGACGTGCAGATGTGCGCGGCGAGCGTGGTGGGCCAGTGTCTGCTGTATCACAAGTCCAAGACGTTGATGGAGCATCTCATGCCTGAGCTTCCGCTGAAGGACGGGGAGAATGTCGAGGTGCTGAGCGGGCACATCGCGCGGTTCTCGCTTAAGGCGATCAGGTCGCTGCGTGCGCGAGCGGGGGGAGGGGAGTCATGAATCTGGTCGCGCTTCGGATGCTCATGGGGGACAAGGCCAAGTACCTCGGCATCATCTTCGGGGTGGCGTTCGCGAGTCTGCTGATGACGCAGCAGGCCTCGATCTTCGTCGGGCTGATGACGCGGACGTTCGGGTTCGTGTCCGACACCGGGCAGCCGGACATCTGGGTCATGGACCCGAAGGTGCAGTTCATCGACGATCTCAAGCCGCTGCAGGACACGATGCTGTATCGGGTCCGCGGTGTGGAGGGTGTGGACTGGGCGGTGCCGCTGTACAAGGGGCTGCTGCGGGCCCGGCTGGATAATGGCAACTTCCAGACGTGCAACGTGATCGGAATCGACGACGGCACGCTCATCGGCGGGCCTCCGGAGATGATCGAGGGCTCGCTGGCAGACCTGCGGCGAGCCGACAGCGTGATCGTGGACATCGTGGGAGCGTCGACGCGGCTTGCCAAGCAGCCGCCGATCGATCCGGCGACCGGCAAGCCGATCGGGCCGAGGGTGCCGCTGAAGGTGGGGGACTTCCTGGAGCTCAACGACAATCGGGCGGTGGTGGTGGGGATCTGCAGGGTGTCGCGGACGTTCCAGAGCCAGCCGGTGGTGTACACGACCTACACGCGTGCGACGACGTTCGCGCCTCGTGAGCGTCGGCTGATGACGTTCGTGCTGGTGAAGTCCAAGCCGGGCACGGACACGCGGGAGCTGTGCGTGCGGATCAGGCAGACGACCGGGCTCGCGGCCTACACGAGCGGAGAGTTCTCGTGGATGACGGTGCTGTACTTCATGCGGTTCACGGGCATCCCGATCAACTTCGGGATCTCGGTGATCCTGGGATTCCTCGTCGGCACCGCGATCGCCGGGCAGACGTTCTACAACTTCACGCTGGACAATCTCAAGCAGTTTGGCGCTCTCAAGGCCATGGGCGCCGGCAACCTCCGGCTGCTGGGAATGATCATGCTGCAGGCGCTGGTCGTGGGGCTCATCGGCTACGGCGTGGGCGTAGGGGCGGCGGCGAGCTTCAAGTACCTGTCGGGACAGTCCGAGCTCGCGTTCCGCATGATCTGGCAGATCCCGGCCATCACCGCCTGCGCGGTCACCGTGATCGTGGTGCTCGCATCGTTGCTCTCGATCATCAAGGTGATCCGGCTGGAACCGGCGATCGTGTTCAAGGGCTGAATCGGCCAGAACGGTCGAGCGATGAAAATATGCAGAAAATGGACCCGGAACGTGGACAAGGCGAACACTGTGTAGTAATCTAACGGTGTAAACTAAACGGTGTTTACCAAGTGAGGGTTGCTGGCCCCGAGCGAGCGTCAAGTTCAGGAGCAGCAGGCGGTGAAGGAGCGGATCCTCGGGGCCGCGAGGGAGATGTTTCTGCGTGACGGGTTTGAGGCGGTGAGTCTGCGGAAGATCGCCGAGAGCATCGGGTACACCGCTCCGGCGTTGTACACGCACTTCTCGGACAAGGAAGAGATTCTGGCGGAGTTGTGTCGCCGCGACTTCGGGGCCCTGGCGGTGCAGTTCAACAAGCTGGCCCGGGTCGCCGACCCGGTTGAGCGGATCTTCCGGTCGGGCCTGGGCTACATCCGGTTCGCGATCGAGCATCCGAACCACTACAGGCTGATGTTCATGACCCCCAACCTCGGGAAGATCGCTCCGCCAACGGAAGCGGACATCGAGGCGATGAACGACCCGGATCAGGACGCGTATGCGTTCCTTCGTCATGCGGTTCGGGAAGCGCTTGAGTGCGGGCGGTTCCGGCCCGAGTACAAGGACGCCGACTTGCTTGCGCAGACGCTCTGGGCGGGGGTGCACGGCGTGGCGTCTCTGCAGATCACGCACGGGGATTGTCCCTGGTGCGATTGGCGTTCGCTGGACAAGCGATCCAAGGCGATGTGCGGTTCGATGCTTCGCGGACTGCTCAGGAATCCCGATGATCTGGAGGGCTTGGCGTGAACTTCATTGCCCTTCGCATGCTCACGGGTGATCGGGCCAAGTACCTCGGCATCGTCTTCGGGGTGATGCTGTCGGCGTTGCTCATCAGCCACCAGGTGACGATCTTCGTCGGGCTCATGAGCCGGACGCGAAGCGTCTTTCAGACGCTTGACCATGCCGATCTGATCGTCGCGGATGCTGCGACGGAGTTCGTCGAGGATGTTCGGCCGCTCGCGGACACGGCGGCGGATCGGGTGCGCGGCGTGGGCGGGGTCGAGTGGGCGGTGCCGATGGTGAGGACCACGATCAAGGCACGGCTGGAGGGAGGCAAGTCGCGGACCTGCATCGTGGTGGGGCTGGATGACGCGACGCTCATCGGCGGTCCGTCACAGATGGTCGAGGGAGCCGTTGAGGATCTTCGGCTTCCGGACGCGGTGATCATCGATCACCTGGACGCTCAGAAGCTGCTCTCGGTGCGGGGCGCCGATGGTGCGCTTCGTGTGCCGGGCGTGGGGGACTGGATCGAGTTGAACGACCGGCAGTGCCGGATCGTGGGGATCAGCCACAATCCGAGGCCGTTTCTCAGCCAGCCGATCATCTACACGACGCTGACGCGGGCGCAGTCGATCGCGCCGCCGGAGCGGCGGACGATCTCGTACGTGCTGGCTCGAACACAGCCCGGTGCGGATGTGGCGCTGGTGAAGTCGGCGATCGCCGACGCGACGGGACTGAACGCCTATTCGCGTCGCGAGTTCGGGTTCAAGACGATCGGCTACTACATACGAAACACGGGCATCCCGGTGAACTTCGGCGTGACGGTGCTGCTGGGCTGCATCGTGGGGATCGCCATCAGCGGCCAGACCTTCTATCTGTTCATCCTGGACAATCTGCGCACGCTCGCCGCGCTCAAGGCGATGGGTGCCAGCACGATGCAGCTCGTGAGGATGGTGCTGCTGCAGGCGAGCGTGGTGGGCGTGCAGGGGTTTGCGGTGGGCGTGGGGCTGACGGCGGCGTTCTTCGTGTACTACATCGGGACCGACCTGGAGTTCGATCTGCACTGGGAGGTGCTGGGGCTGACGGCGATGGTGATCGTGCTGGTGATCCTGTGCGCGACCGCGGCGGGCGTGGCCAAGGTCCTCAGGGTGCAGCCGGCACTGGTGTTTCGCGGTTGATGAAGGATCGGAGTGTTCCGGTGGGCATGAACTTCGTGGCCATCCTGATGCTGGTGGGCGACCGACTGAAGTACGTCGCGCTCGTCGCCGGGCTGGCCTTTGCGACGCTGCTCATCACGCAGCAGGCGTCGATCCTGGTGGGCATGGCCGACCAGACGGGCGCGTTCATCCGCGACACCGGACAGGCCGACCTTTGGGTGATGGATCCGGAAGTGGAGTTCAGCGAGGACGGCAAGGCGCTCCAGGACACGGCCCTGTTCCGGGTGCGTGGCGTGGAGGGCGTGGAGTGGGCGGTGCCCATCTACAAGAACTGGCTCAAGGCACAGCTTCCCGACGGTCGCAAACTGAACATGATCGTGGTGGGGATCGACGATGCGACCCTTGTGGGCGGGCCGGCGGTCATGGTGGAGGGGCGGCTCGAGGATCTTCGCGCTGACAAGGCGGTGTTCATCGATGCAAGGGACGCGGACACGAAGCTGCTGCTCACCAGGGGAAGGTTCGCGGATGATCCCCAGCCACTCCGCGTGGGCGACCGTCTGTCCGTGAACGATTTCGAGCTGCGTGTGGCGGGCACGATGAAGCTGAGCAGGAGCTTCTTCTGGGACCCGGTCGTGTACACGACCTATTCCCGAGCGCTCACGTTTGCCCCGCCGGAGCGTCGGCTGATGAGCTTCGTGCTCGTGAAGATCAAGAGCGGATCTGATCCGCACGCGGTGGCCAGAGCGGTGACGGAAGCGACCGGGCTGCAAGCGCTCACCGGACCGCAGTTCGAGAAGCTGACAATGACCTACATCCTGGAGAAGACCGGGATCCTTGTGAACTTCGGGCTTGCGGTGGGCATGGGCTTTGTGATCGGGCTGCTGGTGGCTGCACAGACACTCTACGCCTTCACGCTCGACAACCTGAAGCAGTACGGCGCACTCAAGGCGATGGGAGCGGGGAACGGAACCCTCGTCCGCATGATGATGGTGCAGGTGCTCATCGTCGCGCTGCTGGGGTACGGGCTTGGGCTGGGGATCACCGTGCTCATGGGCAAGATCATCCAGGCCACGGATCTGGCGTTCCTGATGACCTGGCACATCCCCGTGGTCGGGGGTGTTGCGCTGGTTGCGATCTGTCTGCTTGCTGGCGCGGCGAGCATCGCAAAGGTCCTGCGTCTCGAACCGGCAATTGTGTTCAAGTCCTGACCCAACGGGTATTTCACGATGACCTCGATCATGAATGAGCATCCCCAAGCCGCACGCATCCATGAGACCGCCGGTCGCGGGCTGGCGATCCACTGCAGCGGCGTGACCAAGGGGTTCACCGCCGGTGGGAACACGATTCGCGCGCTTCGGGGAATCGATCTGGATGTGAGACTGGGCGAGCTTGCGATGCTTGTCGGACCATCCGGTTGCGGCAAGACCACGCTCATCTCGGTGGTTGCGGGCATTCTCGATCGAGATGAGGGCGAGTGCCGTGTGTTCGGGCAGGACTTCGCGACGATGTCCGCTCGGCAGAAGACCCGTTTTCGCGGGCAGACGGTGGGCTTTGTGTTCCAGCAGTTCAACCTGCTGCCTGCGCTCACGGCGGCCCAGAACGTCGCAGTGCCCCTGCTCATCAATGGCGTGGCCCACGCAGCGGCAATCAAGGCAGCCAAGGAGATGCTCGACCGAGTCGGACTTGGAGAGCGGACGGAGAGTCTGCCCAAGCAGCTGTCGGGAGGGCAGCAGCAGCGTGTGGCGATTGCCCGGGCGATGGTGCATCGGCCGCGGCTGATCGTCTGTGACGAGCCGACCAGCGCCCTGGATCATGAGACTGGGCATACGGTGATGCGACTGCTCAAGAACGTCGCGCTGGATGAGGATCGGGCTCTGGTGATCGTGACGCACGACGCCCGCATCTTCGGGTTTGCGGATCGCATCTTCAAGATGGACGATGGGCGGATCGTGGATGTCGTAAGGAACCCCTCGGCGAGCATCGGAGCCAGCGGGGGCGACGCGCACGCGTGATCCTCGACGTTGAGCAGTTCAGCGATGCGGGGACGTGGACGGGGGCGGGATGGGTCGGGGTTCTGTGGCAGGACAAGAGCACGTGAACGTGGAGTGTGAACGATGATGACCAAGTTTCTTCTGCCGCTCCTTGCGATTGCCGGTGTGGCGCTCGCGGTGTACACGGTGATGGCGCAGAACAAGCCGCAGATGGTGAGCCCGCCGGTGGTTCAGCCGGCGTCCTCGCCGTACGAGTCCCAGGTGCCGGGCGCAGGTCTTGTGGAGCCGAGCACGGAGTTCATCGCGGTGGGGACGAATGTCCCCGGGATCGTGACGCGCGTGTTTGTGAAGGCGGGGGATCGCGTGAAGGCGGGCGATCCGCTGTTTGCGATCGATGATCGGTCGCTGCGTGCGGAGCTGGCGATGCGCGAGGCGGCGGTCGCGGTCGCTGCGTCACAGATCGAGCGGCTCACCTCCTTGCCGAGGGCTGAGGACGTGCCGCCCGCCGAGGCACGGGTGCGCGAGGCTGAAAGCCAGGTGGCGGACCTGGAAGCGCAGCTTGCGATGTGGGAGAACGTGCCGGACAAGCGTGCGGTGAGCGCCGAGGAGCTGTCCCGTCGCCGGTTTGCGGTGCAGACGGCCCGGACGCGGGTGATCGAGTCCAAGGCGCAGCTCAACCTTCTGAAGGCCGGGGCGTGGAAGCCGGACCTGGAGATCGCCCGAGCGAGTCTCGCCGCCGCTCAGTCGGAGGCTGGACGGGTGAAGACGGAGATCGAGCGTCTGACGGTCTTGGCGCCCGTCGCGGCGGAGGTGCTGAAGGTGAACGTGCGCGTCGGTGAGTATGCATCCGGCGGGAGCGCTGAGAACCTGATGACCCTGGGCGACACGAGCACGCTGCACATCCGTGTCGACATCGACGAGAACGACGCGTGGCGCGTGGCGTCGGGCGCAGAGGGCGTGGCGTTTGTCCGCGGGAACTCGGACTTTCGCACGCCCATTTCGTTCGTTCGATTCGAGCCGTATGTGATTCCGAAGCGGTCGCTCACCGGCTCAAGCGGGGAGCGCGTGGATACGCGCGTGCTGCAGGTGATTTACGCGTTCAAGCCCGACTCGGTCCGATCCGAGTCCTCGCCGGAGAAGTCGGTCCGCGTGTTCGTAGGACAGCAGATGGACGTGTTCATCAAAGCCCCGCCGCTGGCCGGCGCGCGATTCGGGGCTCCGCGGCCGGCGTCGGTCCCTCAGGCACCCGCGAGCAACTGATCCCTCTTCGCACTTCCGTTGGAGCAGCCACCATGACCAGTCAGATGATGATCGCAGGAAGTCTCGCTCTCGTGGCGGGACTTGCCTTGAGCGGATGCGCCGTTGGACCGAGCTATGCGCC
The DNA here is from genome assembly GCA_002405485.1 of Phycisphaerales bacterium UBA4658. GTDB lineage: Bacteria > Planctomycetota > Phycisphaerae > Phycisphaerales > UBA1924 > UBA4658. Next base: position 15,025 of record DHLW01000129.1, on the reverse strand, counting down.
CCCGGACAACGCAGTTCCCGAGGCGTTCACGCACACCGGAACGGAGGGATTCGAGGCGAGCAGCGTCGCCTCGGCGTCGGCGGTCAACGCCGAGTGGTGGGGGATGCTCGGCGATCCAACGTTGGATGCGTTGATCCGGCGTGCGGCGATGAGCAATCTTGACCTTCGGCTGGCGACCGCGCGAGTGCGAGAGGCACGAGCGCAGCGCGGCGTGGTGGCCGCCGACGCCTATCCGCAGGTGTCGCTCGACGCTCAGGCGGCAAGGCAGCAGCAATCGCGGACGACCGAGCAGAGCGGCTTTGGTTCCAATGACGCGTACAACCTCTTCCAGGGCGGGTTCGACGCATCGTGGGAGATCGACGTGTTCGGCCGCATCGCCCGCAACGTCGAGGCCGCCGACGCTGACATCCAGGCCGTAGAGCAGGCTCGGCGGGACGTGCTGGTGGTTCTGGTTGCCGAGGTGGCGCGAAACTACGTGGAGCTTCGCGGGTTCCAGCAGCGCTTGAACATCGCCCGAAAGAACATCGCGATCCAGCAGGAGACCCTGGAACTGACTCGTTCGAGGTTCAAGGCGGGCTTGACGAGTGATCTTGACGTCGCACAGGCCGAGAGTTCGCTGGCATCGGTCCAGTCCCAGGTTCCCAGATTGGATCAGGGCATGCAGGAGGCGATGCACCGGCTGGGTGTGCTGCTTGGGCAGCAGCCCACGAGCCTGATCGCGGAGTTGTCGCCGCCCAGCGCGATTCCGACGGTGAGCGGCGAGATTCCGATCGGCCTTCCATCGGATCTGCTCAGACGTCGACCGGACATCCGGCAGGCGGAGCGCGAGATCGCGGCGGCGACGGCCCGGATCGGGGTGGCGACCAGCGATCTCTTCCCGCGCTTCTCGCTCACGGGTTCTTTCGGATTCGCATCCGAGAAGGTCCCGAGTCTGCTCGATGGCTCGAGTCGGTTCTGGTCGTTCGGGCCGTCGATGCGTTGGCCGATTCTTGAATGGGGTCGGATCCGCCAGAACATCAAGGTGCAGGAGGCCCGGACTGAACAGGCGCTGACGAGATACGAGTCGGTCCTGCTGCGGAGCTTCGAGGACGTTGAGAATGCGCTGGTGGCGTACACGCGAGAGCAGGCGCGATTGAGAAGTCTCGAAGCCTCCCTCGCGTCGAATCAGCGGGCCTTCGATCTCGCGAACCAGCTCTATACCGCTGGTCTGGCGGACTTCCAGCGAGTGCTGGACTCGCAGCGCGGCTTGTTCCTAAGCGAGGACGCCGTCATCGACAGCCGACGTGCCGTGACCAGCAACCTGGTCGCGATCTACAAGGCGCTGGGCGGCGGATGGGAGGCGTTCGAGCCGCCCACCGACGCGCCAGTGGCCCGTTCGACTGGGCCTGATGATCCCGCGGTCGGGCCATGAGTGCGTCTGGTCCACACGAGCCGAGTGAGTCAGGCCCTGCCTGGCCACGGGTCACGCGATCGGATGGCCTCAAGCTCGAGGCCATCCGATCGATGGTGGGCCTGGTTGTGGCCATTCCCGCAGCTCCAGCATGGTGACCAGCCCTCGGCTGGCGGGCTCGGCAGCGGAACACGCAAGTTCTTCAGCAAGCGCCGGGGGCGGATCGCGATGATGCCGACGTCCATGTCGGTCCGCGGCAGAGGCAGTGTTCGGGGTCGTCGGGCCAGTGCTGTGCGCGGCGGCAGCCATGGACCGGAATCCGCACGCATCGCGCGTCCCGGCCATCCCGAAAAGGCGCCTCCGGATCCAGTCTCCAGAATCTCGACCGATTCGAGTTGTGCCGGCATCCAGAATCAAGGTATCCTCTCTTCCACGATGCCGGACCTGTCCGGGGGAACCTCTGACTCGGCCAAGCCCACGCTGGTGAGCGCGGCTGTGCATCGACTCGAGGCGCTTCAGGATCAGCATTCGGCGCGGGAGATGGCCGCGTACATGCGAACAACGCAGCCGTTTCTGGGGGTCTCCGCTCCAAGGCGGGAGCCCGTTTTTGACGATTTGTGCGTGGAGTTTCCGCCGGCGGACGACCGGGCGTATCGGGCCAATGTGCTGGCGCTGTGGCACCTCGGGACGGGTGGTCGTGAGCGTGATGAGGCCATTCGGGCATCGACGATCCCTCCACGATCGGGGACGAAGATGTGCCCGCCGGTCTATGCCGGTGCTCGCGAGTACTTCTACGCGGCGTGCGAGTACGCCGCCCGGTTTCCCGAGCATCACACCCCCGCGCACCTCCCACTGTTTAAGCGTCTGATCAGCGACTCGGGCTGGTGGGACGTCGTGGATTGGGTTGCCAAGAAGGTTGTCGGTTCGGCCCTGCGCC
>DHLW01000129.1:0-12582 GCA_002405485.1 Phycisphaerales bacterium UBA4658 | reverse complement strand
GGTTGTCGGTTCGGCCCTGCGCCAGCACCGTGCAGGCGTGACCCCCGTGATGCGGCGATGGCTGGTCGACGAGGACCTCTGGGTTCGCCGGTCAGTGGTGTTGAGTCAGGTCGGACACAAGGCCGATGCCGATGAAGGTTTGCTCTTTGAGTTCTGTCTTGCGCGGGCGCACGAGACCGATTTCTTCATGCGCAAGGCCATCGGTTGGGCCCTGCGCGAGCACGGAAAGGTCCGTCCGGAAGCGGTGGCGTGCTTTGTGGAGACCCATCGGGCCAAGCTCTCGCCGTTGACGATCGCCGAGGCCATGAAGAACCTGACCGATGACTCGGCAGATGATCCCATGGCTGAGTCGCCGCTTCCGACGGTGGCCGTGCCCAAGCGGTCGTCGGCAGCGCGCAAAGCCGGATCCGAGTCGAAACGTCCGCCGGCAAAGGGTGCTTCGGGGAGCAAGAAGCCCAAGGGCAAGTCTGACGCGGTCAAGTCCAAGCCCGCTTCCAAGGGTCTCCCCAAGTCAGGAGCCGCCGACCGGAGCGTGCCGGCGAAGCGTCGCACCCGCACGCAGCGCCGCTCGAAATCATGAAGCGGGCGTCACGAGGGCTCGCGCTCGCCGTGCGGTGGCGTCCGACGCTGCTGGCCGTTGCCGCGCTTGTCGCGCTCTGGCTGCCCGGGATCAATCAGGGTTGGTATCGCACGGACACGCACTTCTACGCGGCGATCGCCGAGCAGGCGTGGGAGTCGGCGGTGGATCGGGGTGACTGGTCGGCGCTGCTTGACCTGCGTGCCGGAGACCAGGTCTATCTGAACAAGCCGCCACTGGTCTTCATCCTGCATGGGGCATCGATCCGGGCGTTTGGGCTTGATCTGTGGACGGTCCGCCTTCCCTCGCTTGTGGCATCGATCATCGGCGTGTGTGCGGCGGTTGCGATCCTGCGACAACTGGCGGGCTGGCGGGTCGCGATGATGTCCGGGCTCGTGCTCGCCACCAGTGTCGAGTACTTCCGGTACGGGCGCGCCATCTCGCTGGACGCGTGGCAGTGTGCGTTCGTGATGACGGCGCTCTGGTTGTTCATCTGCGGCGCGAAATCCCGGGCCTTGAGGTGGTGCGTGCTTGCCGGCGCGCCGATCGGCCTTGCCCTGCTCTGCAAGCCCTTTGTCGCGCTGCTCGTTCCACCGCTGGTTGGCGCCTGGATGCTGTTTGGCTCGCATCCCCGGCCTCGAAGCGAGTGGGTGTTTGCGGGCGTGGGCTTGGCCTGTGCGTCGGCGATCCTGATCGCGGCGCCATGGCATGTCTGGATGTACCTGCTGCACGGCCAGGACTTCATCGATGTCTACATCCGCCAGCAGTCGCTGAGCCGGGCAATTGGCGCTCTTGATGCGCCCGGCGCGAGGGAGCCGTGGTGGTTCTACTTCAGAGTGATCGGAGAGGGGTACTGGCCATGGCTTGTCACGCTCGCGCTCGCGATGGTGGCGATTGCCCGGCGCGACCCGGTGTCGACGCGGGGGGATCGATCGGCCATGTGGCTTGGGGCGATCTGGTCGATCGTGTGGCTGGCCGCGCTCTCTGCGTTCGGGGGCAAGTCGCCGAGGTACACGGTCATCATCTGGCCCATGCTTGCCGTGTTCAGCGGGTGGTTCCTGGCGCGTGTGGGGATGCGAGCCAGAGGCAGGGGCCGGGCGATCGGCCGCCTGTGCATGCTCTGGCTGGCGCCGGCGATGGTCCTGGCCTCCCTCGGGTTGTCAGGTGCGATGAGCGCCGGGCTGATCGACGTGCGCATGCACAAGCCGCGGCACGAGGTGTGGGATCGGGTACTTGCCACGATCGATGAGCGGCCGGACCTCCCGGTGGTGTGCGCGCCGTCTGCGCTGGCGATGTCGGCCAATCTGGTCATGCTCGGGCGTTCGTGGCCGCCGGTGCTCGAGGACTCATCGGCAGTGTCCGGGCCGGCGTGGATCATCATCGACCCCAAGCAGCCGCCTCCGGCGCGACCCGGCGTTCGGATCGTGGTGGAGAGCGACGAAGTGGTGCTGGGCGAGGTGGTTCCCTGAGCGTGCGCTGAGCGCCAGCGACACGGAGGGCAGCGGTGTTCTATCGTTCCGGCATACGCGACGCACGCCACAACGCCGAGCGGGCCGGCGTGCGTGTCTGGAGAACGTCCCATGGTTCCGGTTTCGGCGCTATCAGCACCTGCTCCGTCGTCGATCGCTCCTGCCGCTCAGGGCAAGCGCGTCTTCAACTATTCCGCCGGCCCCGGGCAGATGCCGGAGGAGGTGCTCAGGCAGATCCAGGAGGATGTGTGGAACTGCCGCAACTCGGGCGTGGGCATCCTGGAGCACTCGCACCGCGCACCGGTCTTTGATCGCATTCTCGCCGAGGCGGTGCAGGATTGCCGGGACGTGGGGAACATCCCATCGAACTATCACGTGCTGTTCATGACCGGCGGCTCGACGGGTCAGAACTTCATGGTGCCGATGAACCTGCTTCCGAGCAATCGGACGGGTAGCGCCGACTATTACAACACCGGCTACTGGGCGAATCAGTCCATCGAGCACGCGCGTCCGTTCGGCACGATCCACGAGTGCGCGTCCAGCAAGGGCGACAACTACGCGTACATTCCTCGACCCGAGCAGGTGCGGCATTCCAACGCGCCCGCGTACGTGCACTACACGTCGAACAACACGATTTTCGGGACGCAGTTCCACACGATTCCCACGCCGCCAAACGGCGTTCCGCTGGTCTGCGACATGTGCAGCGACATCTTCTCGCGTCCGTTCGACGTGACCAGATTCGGGCTCATCTACGCGAGTGCGCAGAAGAACCTCGGACCTGCGGGCGTGACGCTGGTCATCGTCCGTGACGACCTTGTGCAGAAGGGCAATCGCGACATTCCGCTCATGCTTCAGTATCGCACGTTTGCCACCGGCGAGAGTCGTCCCAACACACCGCCCGTGTTCTGCATCTATGCCATGGGTCTGATGTTCAAGTGGATCAAGAAGATGGGCGGGACGGCGTATTTCGAGCGGTTCAACGCCGAGAAGACCAGGATCGTGTACGACGTTCTTGATCGCTCGTCGTTCTACAAGCCGCACGCACGGGCAGACTCGCGATCATTCATGAACATCACCTTCCGATGCCCCACGCCGCAGCTCGACGATCTGTTTGCGACGGAGGCGTCGCGGCAGGGCCTGGACTGCCTGAAGGGACATCGTGCCGCGGGCGGAATCCGAGCGAGCTTCTACAACGCCATGCCCAAGGCCGGCGCCGAGACGCTCGCGCAGTTCATGAAGGAGTTCGAGCGGACCAAGGGATGATCCGACCGGCGGGTCCGTGCATCGGTCAGACCCTTGGCGGGCAGGGGGCTTACCGCTTGCGCTTGCCGGAGGCGGGAGGGTTCGCCGGGCGGACGTCCGTGTCGCTGTGCTCGAAGTCCCCGATGATCTCGCCGAGCACGACCGAGTAGTGCAACGTGCCCCTCGCCTGATCGACTTCGGGGAGCATGTCCTCGTCAAGCGCGGCGAGCACGTCCGGGATCTGCTCCTCCGTCCATCCCGCGCTCTCATCCAGCACCACGGTTCCGGCGACCATTCCAGACGCCAGATAGTGCACGTCCGCGGTCGCAACGGCCTTCTGGCCGCGCAGGGCGATGAACCGTTCCGAACTGGCGGTACGAAGCGTGCGTTTCCAGCGGATCATGCGATCGTTACTCCGGCGTTGGAGACTCAAGCGTACCAAAAACACAAACGCCCGGGGGACCGGGCACTTGATCTTGGGGCAGAATCTCGGGTTTTGATCCGGGATCGCGACCCGTGATGAGCGTGATCCCGTCCTTGCTCACCATCAGCTTGACGAGTTCGACGCGGCGGGCGGCGAAGCCCGCCTTGTTGTCGTGCCAGCCCACGACCTTGAGGTACCGCGTGTCTGCTCGCCATTCCGGAGAGCGCATTGACGAAGCTCGGGCGGCATTCGCCCATGAAGTCGGTCAAGCACGACGGCGATCCTGTAGTCGCTCACACGCCTTCCGCTCTTGAGTCGCGCACTCGGCGCCGCAGCATCACCGCGCCGGCCAGCATCAGCACGCCCGCCGCGCTTGGCCCCGGCACGAGGGTCGCAACGACGTGGCTGCTGAAGGCATCGCCGTCGATGGAGGTGAAGGTGAAGCCCGGAGGCGCGAACACCTGCGTCGGTGTCGGGCGGCTGGTTGTGTCGCCAAGCCCGAGTTGGCCCTGGCTGTTGCTCCCCCAGACCCACAGGCTCCCATCCGACGAGAGCGCGAAGCTCGATGCGTTGGTGGCGGCGACCGCGATCAGATCCACGGGCAGGTCAAGCACCCGTATCGGCGTTGAGCTGCCGCTCGCAGACCCAGTGCCAAGCTGGCCAGAGGAGTTGGATCCCCAGGCGTACACGTCGCCGTTGAGGATGGCCAGGCTGTGCTGAACGCCGCCGGCGATCGCCGTGACGCCGCTGGTCAGCCCGGCCACCGTGACGGGCGTTGCGCTGTTGTTGGTCGTCCCATCGCCGAGTTGGCCGAACTGGTTGTTTCCCCACGCTCGCACCGCGCCGTTCTGGATCGCCAGGCTGTGAAACCCACCACCGAAGATCGCCGTGACGCCGCTGCTGAGCCCGCTCACCGGCAGGGGCGCTGTGCTGTTGTTGTTCGTACCCTCGCCGAGCTGGCCGAAGTTGTTGAGCCCCCAGGCAAACGCCGCGCCATTCTGGATCGCCAGACTGTGATTGCCCCCGCCAGCGATCGCGGTAACGCCGCTGGTCAGCCCGGTCACCTGCACCGGCGTGGTTCGAAGAGTGAGCGTCCCGTCGCCGAGCTGACCCAGGGAGTTCTGCCCCCAGGCGACGACCCCGCCGTTCCTGATCGCAAGGCTGTGGTTGTTCCCCCCCGCGATCGCGGTGACGCCGCTGGTCAGGCCCGTCACCGGCACCGGCGCATTGACGTTGGTCTGGGTTCCGTTGCCGACCTGGCCGTTGCCGTTTGCACCCCACGCGAAGGCCGCGCCGTTCTGGATCGCCATGCCGAAGAAGCTGCCGGTGGCGATCGAGCTCACGCCGCTCGTGAGCCCGCTCACCGGCACGGGCGTCGTGCGGTTACTGTTGGCCCCGTTGCCAAGTTGACCTGAGGCGCCGAAACCCCATGCGACCGCGGACTGAGCACACGCAGGTGCGGCGGTCATGGCAGTGCCCGCAAGAGCGATCACGCCTGCAACGCCAGCGGAAAACCCTGGGATCAAAGACCCAACACCAAAGCCACAGACACGGACAGGCATCCATCTCTCCTCTCACAAAGACCTCCCCAAAGAGGGGGGTGGTCGAGTTCGATTGTGATTATTGCAAGTCGTATACACCTAAAAAAAGGGGGTATCGGGGTGGTGAGGGATTTCTTGATGTGGCCTTGGCATTCTCCGGTCGCGCTCGGGGTTTCGCGTTTGCGTCCGGTGATGCCAATAAAAACAGCGTCGAGGGCCGGTCTCGCCGCCCTTGACGCTGTTGACATGGTCACGGCAGGACTCGCGCCCTTACTTCAAGCCATCCTTGCTCGCCATGAGCTTCACCAAGTCGACGCAGCGGCTTGCGTAGCCCGCCTCGTTGTCGTACCAGCTCACGACCTTGAAGAACCGCTTGTTCAGCTCGATGCCGGCCAGCGCGTCGAAGATGCTCGAGCGGCGGTCGCCGATGAAGTCGGAGCTGACGACCTCCTCTTCGGTGTAGCCCAGGACGCCCTTCATGCTGCCCTCGCTGGCGGCCTTCATGGCGGCGTTGATGTCCTTGAGGCTCGTGTCCTTGGCGGTCTTGAAGGTCAGGTCGACGGCCGACACATCCGCGGTCGGGACGCGGAAGCTCATGCCGGTGAGCTTGCCCTTGAGCGCGGGGATGGCGAGGGTGACGGCCTTGGCAGCGCCGGTGCTCGCCGGGATGATGTTGTGATACCCGTTGCGCCCGCCGCGCCAGTCCTTCTTGCTCGGGCCGTCCTGCGTGGGCTGGGTGGCGGTGACGGCGTGGACGGTGGTCATGAGGCCTTCTTCGAGGCCGAACGCGTCGTTGATCACCTTGGCGATCGGCGCAAGGCAGTTGGTCGTGCACGACGCATTGGAGACGATCTTGTGCTTGCTGGAGTCGTAGGTTTCGTGGTTCACACCCAGCACGATCGTCGGCACCTGCGCGGGCTCGCTCTTGGTCGGGGCCGAGATGATGACCCGCTTGGCGCCGGCGTTCAGGTGGAGACCGGCCTTCTCGGCGTCGGTGAACAGGCCCGTGGACTCGAGCACATAGTCCACGCCGAGATCCTTCCAGGGAAGCTGGGCGGGGTCCTTGATCGCCATGGTCTTGGTGGTCTTGCCGTTGACGGTGAACGAGCCGCCGGTGTCGCTGGCGATGGCCGAGATGTCGGCGGGCTTGCCGCCGAGGGTGAACTGCCGGTGCATGGTGTCATACTTCAGCAGATACGCGAGGTTGTCGGCGGGGACAAGGTCGTTGACGGCGACGATCTCGATCCCGTGCTCGGCCGCGATGCGGTAGACGAGGCGACCGATGCGACCGAAACCGTTGATTCCAAGACGAATAGCCATGACGATGCTCCGAATGGTCCGCGGGACGGTCGTCGGTTCGCCCGAAAGCGTGCTCCCACGCCGCGCGGAGGGGTGCGGTTACGATTTCAGCCGACTATAGGTTTCAGGTCCGCCCGAGTCCTGTTTTTCGGGGGAATCGGACTATCCGCGTGCCCGCTCGGCTTTGCGCTTCACGATCGCGCTGGCCTCGTTCAGGAGCTCTTCAAGCCGTCGATCATCCCGCTCGGCGATTTCCGCCTGAGTGAGCGGTTTTCCGTCAGGGTGCGTCGGCGGATTCTCGATCTCCTGCACTTCCTGGTAGTGATTCACGATCGCGCCGACGATCAGGTTCGTCAGGACGAACGTCGCGATGATGATCCACGTCACGAAGTACGTCGTGACCAGTCCGCCATTGGGCCCTTCAAGCGCTGCGTAGCGCATCTCCGTCCAATCATCGCCCGTCAGCACGCGGAACAGCGTGAAGCACGCCTCGTGCACGCTCGGGAACTTGTCGCGGAGCGGGTGTTCCGCGCCCGAGAACAGTTTCACGCCGATGACCGCGTAGATGTAGAAACAGAGCCCGGCGAGGATCGCGATGTAGTGCATGCTCAGCACGCTTTTGGTCAGCACCGCGGCGATCAGGCGCAGTTGCGGCACCGTCTTGACAAGCCGAAGGACACGCAGCACTCGAAGGATTCGCAGGATCGGGGCGATGCCCTCGCCCGCCGGGATGAACGCAGCCCCGATGATCACGATGTCGAAAATCGTCCAGTGATCAAGCAGGAAGCGGCGTTTGTTCTCGGCGGCCAGGAACCGGAGCACGAGCTCGGCGATGAACAGGCCGATGCAGGCCCACTCCGCGATCAGGATCCATCGACTGGGTGTGTATGTGTAGAGCCCGATCAGCGCCGCGTTCAGCACGATCACGGCCACCACCAGCTTGTTGAACCAGACCGACTCGACCGTTTCGTGCAGTTTCCGACGCGTGGTTTCTGGGATCATGATGCCATCCGAACTCTCTGCACCCGAAGCCCCCCGAAACGTGATCCCCGCCTCCGCGGGCCTGCGATGGGTTCGAAACGTATCATCCGTTGTCAGCGCATACCAGCATCCGATTCGGGATTCGTCTGTACACCTTCTGCGCGAAGCTGTTGTGGAGATCGACCATGAATCATCCGCAGGATGGCGCGATCGCCCCTCATCTGATTGCTCGATGGATCATCGCGGCGGCCACTGCCTGTGCGGCGGGGATCCCGACATCCGACACCTTTGGCGACGATAACACCCGCCGAGGCCTGGTACGACCCTCCGGTGGCGGCAGCGGCTCTGGCAACGGCTCTGGCAGCGGCGGGTCAACTTCTGCACAGCCGCCGCCACCAGCGCGACGCGATCCGCCGCCGCCCCAGTCCGCTCCGCAGGGTTCGAGTCCGCCGTCAGCCTCTGAACCCTCTTCCTCGCGACCCGCTGCTCGCCCGCCTGCGGCGAGCCCTCCAGGAGCCGCACCCCCCCCGAACGAGGATCGCACTCGCCGCCTGCTCATGCGCCCCGGTGCGCTGGATCGCTCGGCATTTGCCGGCATTCCGATGCCCAGCGGGCTGGACACCGCTCGCGCTGCCGACCGAGACAACACCGTTCGCAGCCTGGTTCGTGGCTCATCGGCGGATCGAGGCGGGGGACGCTGGGATGGCGATGGCACGTGGAGGGTCGACGGCGATCGATCCTTGAGCCGACGCCGCCAGCATGGCCCAGCCGATTGGCATGCCGCACCATCGCCGCGGTACTTGTACTCCACTTCCCGCGACGCCGTGAACTTCTCTCCAGCACCCGTCTTCCGCTATGTGCCGCCTCAGGTGGGGCCGGTGTTCAACGACCTGAGGTCGTGGAGTCAGTGGTCCTGGGGCGTTTGGGATGGGCGGAGCGCGTCCTGGGGAACGAGTGCGTATTGGGCTGACGATGGGCACGCGCCGCGCCGATCGGCCTCATGGTGGAAGAACGGTCATGACGCGTTCCCACGGTGGCGGCCTTGGGATGCGCCGTGCTGGAAGGTCTATGAGATCGTTTCGACGGACTTCTACGAGCCGCTCCCGCAGTTCGTGCGGCCCGATGTGCAGGGAGGCGGCACGATCATCCTCGGATTTGTGCCCGAAGACGATCAGGGCGCGGGCGACGCTGTCGGTTCGGCGATGGTGCAGTCGGACGAAGCCGCCCTGCCAGTGGGCGTGAACGCCGCCTTCGATGTCGTGCCCCTGTTCATGCAGGCCGTGAACGGGGCGAACCGGGGGGACTACTCGGCGGCGATCTACGCGATGCGTCGGGCCGCGCTGGTGAATCCGTCGGGGCTTGTTGCTCCCGGATCCCGTGTTGCCAGCATCCTTGCGCGGGACGAAGAGCTGGCCGAAGAAGCCCGTCGCGCTCGCGGCGTGTTCGAGAACCCGCCCGCGCGCGTCGTGAGCGAGGCCGACGCGGCGTTCATGGTCGCCGCGCTCTGTGCGGTTCTCGGTGAACCCGGGTGTGCCCGGCAGTCGATCTCGCTCGCTCAGCAGGTGGGCGATCGGCATACCAGCACGGCCCTGTTCCGACGGGCGCTTGATGGCGTGGAGTTCGGCTCATCAGGCCCATGGATCCCCGGCCGCAAGCTGCGGTGAGTCGGCGTTCCGGGTGACGTACGCTCGATTCATGGAACTCTTCCTCCTGCTCATGGCGTGGACGCTCATCGGAGTGTGCGGCTTCACCGGAGTGCTGCACCTGATTCCCCGGCTGGGCGGCTTTGGTCGATCGCTCGCCGCGTCGCTCTGCAAAGCGCCTGGGCTTGATCTTGTCGTGTCTTTGCTGACCTGGATCCCCCCGACCACGCTCGGAATCGTGTTTGGCTGGCGCGGGCTGCTCGCATCGCTCGCGGGGCAGGTGCTGGGGATGATGTGCTGGATGTTCGTGCACGAACTGGCCAATCGCGAGCATCTGCGAGGGCCCCGCATCGTGACGTTCCTGAATCGGACCGTCGGTCGGCTGAACAACCACGTTGCGCTCTGGGTGACGGTGGTCAGTCTGCCGGTGTTCATCCTGATTCGACTTGCGCAGGTCACCACCTATCCGCTGCTCGTGGTCATCGTCGGGCTGCCCAGGTACAACGCCGCCGACTGGGTGAACGTCAGCCGGCAGAAGTTCAACGGGCTCATTGGTCACGATCTGATCTGGTGCTTGTACTGCGACTGGATGACCGGGGTGTACTCGCTTGGAGCGGAGATGCTCCGCAACGTCGAGAGCTTCTGGTGTCCGATCAAGTTCGCCTCGGGCAAGAAATGCGACAACTGCAAGCTCGACTTCCCCGACGTGGCCCGCGGCTGGGTCCCCGCCGACGCCACCATGACCGACGTCGTCGCAACCATGGAGCAGATGTACGGCCCGGAGGCCAAGGCGAAGCTCCCGCCGAACGCCGGCAACGCCTGGTTCAATCACCCGGTTCGGCTGACCGTCAATGGCGAGGATCCCGTGCGAGAGAGTTGACCTGCACGCGTGGGGTGTGCCGGTGGGGCCGGAGGGGCGTGGGGGGCAATGGAGTCGCCTCAGTTGGCCAGCGAGCCGTGGAGCGCCAGGGGATCGGCGGCATCGATCTTCACGCGAACGATCTTCCCGATCAGGTCATCAGCCCGCCGGGCATCGGCCTCGAAGAACACGATGATGTCCCCTTCGGAGCGCGCGGACATCTGCACGGTGGTCTCTGTGCTGGCGGAGCCGGCGCGAGCGAAGTCCTCGAAGACATGCACATCGTCTGAGGAGCATGCCGACGCGCATCCGCGATCGTCCTCGGCCGAGGGCTCTTCGACGCTCTTGCCGCCGATAGTCAGGGTGACGCCGCCGGACTTGGATGCGGGGCCCGAGCGCGTGGCGGCCTTTCGGGTCTTCTTGCTGACGCCCTGAACGAAGACGTCGAGCGACTGACCGAGGAACTCCTGGCTCACGAGCTTGCTGGTTGCCTGCTGCAGGGCGAGCAGATCGTTGTTGCGGCGGCGCTTGACGTCCTCGGGCACGTCGTCTGGGAGCTTGTCGAAGGCGATGGTCCCGGGCCTGGGGGAGTACTTGAAGATGAAGCAGTTCTTGTACCGAGCCCGCTCGATGAGGCGAGCCGTGGCTCGGAAGTCATCCTCGGTCTCGGTCGGGAAGCCGACGATGATGTCGCCGGCGACGGTGAGTGGTCGCCCGATGTCGGGCTGGTGAAGGAACGCACGGGCGCGGTCGAGGAACTCGAGGTACTCCTCGACGGTGTACCCGCGATTCATGAGTTCCAGAATGCGGTTGGAGCCGCTCTGGGCGGGCACGTGGAGATATCGGCAGATCCTCGGGTGATCGCGGATCACTTCCAGCACGTCGTCTCCGAAGTCGCGGGGGTAGCTGGTCACGAAACGCAGCCGCTTGATCCCCGGCACCTCATCGTGGATTCTTGCGAGCAGATCGGCGAACGTCGTCGTGCGATCGCCCGCGAATGGGTCGCGGCGATGACCGCCCTTGTACGAGCGGCCCTTCTGGGGCTGGGTAACGCCGTTGACCGAGACCGCGGCCCCGTGCTCGAAGCGATAGTGGTTCACGGTCTGTCCGAGCAGCGTGACCTCGATGACGCCCGAATCGGCAAGCCGCTTGCACTCGTCGATGATGTGCTCCGGCGGGCGGTGCACCTCGGCTCCACGCGTGAAGGGCACGACGCAGTAAGTGCAGAACTTGTTGCACCCGCGGGTGATCCGCACATAGGCAGAGCCCGAGTGATCGTCGCTCGAAACCGCTCGCGAAAGATCGAGCAGCTCCAGCGTGTCCTGCGCCGCGGCAAGGGTCGCGCTGCGGCGCGATGTGTTGCCCTGCAGCGCGACCGCCTGCGCCGAGCGCAGCGTTCGAACCGGGTCGACCGAGTTCTCACGGGCGTGCGCGATCCTGGTGAGCGTCTCATCGGCGAGAGCGGCTCGCGTCCGCACCGCGTTGTCCAGCAGTGAGGGCAGCTTGTCGAGCTCGCCCGGGCCGCACAGCACGTCCACGACCGGCATTCGGCGCAGCAGGTCCGTTCCGTCGCGCTCGGCCATGCAGCCGATCACCCCGACGACCATTCCGGGACGATCGACCTTGCGCAGTGCGTCCTCGCCGAGCCGGCTCCAGACCTTCTGCTCGGCGTGCTCTCGCACGGAACAGGTGTTGTAGATCACCACGTCTGCCCGTTCCCGATCGGGGGTAAAGGCATATCCGAGCGAGCGCAACTGTCCGATGACCAGCTCCGAGTCCAGCTCGTTCATCTGGCAGCCAAAGGTCTCGATGTACACCGCCGCGGGCATGGGGACTGAGAGTTTAGGCGTGGCCATTCACACCAGCCGCCGGGCTCAGGTGGTCCGAGGCATCCCCGCGGCGGATCAACGCCCGAAGCGCAACCCCGAACGTGTGAACGTGAGCCGTACGCGCGCGGAATCTCTGCAGTATCCCCTCCTTTGTGACGTGCTTGCTGGCGAGCAAGTTCGCCGAGAAGTCGATCGGCGGAGAGAAGATTAGGAACTTCACTGTTCTCGTTGTTGACTGTCAGGAGTTCACAGTCGCCAGAAGCCGGTAGAAGATCGAGTCGTGAGCAGTCCGTTCGGGAGCTGGATGTCCTGTGGCAGGCGACGGCCCCGTCCAACAATCCTCGTGCTCTTCGAGTGGATTGAACCGCTGCCTGCCGCACCACTCACGCGCAGTTGGCAGAAACTCGACAGCGCGATCGTCTGACGTTAGACTGATTTGGGAATGGAACCATGGGTTCGCGTGGGGGTGGGCTCGTGACTGAAAGGATCAAGGTTTCCAATGCTCCACCGCATGCACACATCTGATCGTCCCGCGGTTGGTGAGTTCGTCATGGGTTCCGTTGAGCAAGGCGCTCGGCAGGAGCGAGGTGCCCCTCGACGGCAGGTGGGCTGGGGGCGGTGGTCTGGGTGTGGGGTGGCGGCGCTTGCCATCGGGCTCGGCGCTCTCCAGCCCGTGACGACGGCAGTGGGGGGGACAAACGGCGCGGCTTCAGAGGGT
>DHLW01000061.1:26506-55490 GCA_002405485.1 Phycisphaerales bacterium UBA4658 | reverse complement strand
CGTGAACAGCGTCTCCGCCGGCGCGTGCTGCAACAACACGACTGGGGCGTGCACCGTGACGCTCTCGGGTTCATGCAGCACGACGACGAGCACGTACCAGGGCGACAGCACGCTCTGCACGCCGAGCCCCTGCCCGGCCGCGACCGACGTCGGCATCGCCATCACCACGCCCTTCTCCGCGTGCGATGTGCCCTCCGGCACGCCGCTGCAGACGGTGTACACCGTGACCAACAGCGGTCCGGTCCAGGCGACGAACGTCGTGGCGACCTTCGGGATCCCCTCGGTCTTCGGGCTGCAGAGCTCGACGCCGTCGGGTGCTCTGTCCGGCGGGACGCTCTTGATCAACCTCGGCACACTCGTCGTGAACCAGAGCGTGGCCATCACCCTCAACGGTCTGACCGGCACGGGCAACGGCGCGGTGACCGCGAGCGTGACCAGGGCCGAGCTCGACCCCGTGAACACCAACAACACCGCGGCGGCACAGGGCATCTACGTGGCCCCGACGATCGCACTCCCCGCGCAGCTCGTGCTGAGCGACATTCCCGGCAACACGACGGCGACGCTCCCCGCCAACGGCTCGTTCTTCTTCGGTGCGGGCGTGGATCCGGCCTCGGCCGAGGTCTTCAGCCGACCGTTTGCCAGCCCCACCGGCAGCCGCTTCATTCTCTCGGTGAACACCGACCTCTCGACCTCGCAGTCGCGCGTGCTGGTGGTGGGCACCAACAACCCCCTCTCCGTTTCGGTCGTCGCCCAAGAAGGCGTCAGCGCCCTCGACCTTGCCGACACCGTCGGTGAGTTCGACTACTCCATGGGCATCAACGAGAACGGGCAGTACACCTTCAGCACGACCACCAGCGACCCGAGCAACAACGACGTGATCGTCCGCGGCGTCGGCACCACGCACACCGTCGTCGCCCGCGAGGGTGATGCGGCTGCCGCCATCGGTGGCGGCGTGACCTACAGCGGCGCAAACCAGACCTGCGGCATCCGGCCCAACGGCGATGTCGTGTTCTTCGCCACCCTGGCGGGAACGGCGGGCACGACCACCGACACCGCATACTTCGACGCCAGCGGCGCCACGCTCATCGCCCAGGAAGGGACCTCGATCCCGACCGGTGCGTCCGACACGTTCCAGGCATTCACCAACATCTCCAGCTCACAGGTCGGCGAGGGCCTGTTCGTTCAGGGCGCGTCGGGCTACAGCCAGATTGCCGACCTCAACGGCGCGACCACCGCCGACGAGGTGCTCGTGGTCAATGGCTCGGTCGTCCTTCGCGAGGGCGACGTCCTCCCGAGCTTCACCGATCCGGTGTCGAGCATCCTGTTCAACGACCTCACTTCATCGGGCCAGTGGCTCGCCTATGGCTCGACGAGCGGAGCCGGACTGGACTTCTGCGTCCGCAACGGCTCGGTGCTCGCCAAGACCGACGCGCCCATCTTCGCCGGCGCCGCCGAACGCTTCGACGACGCCCCGTACAGCCAGACCTTCTTCGGCTTCGTGACCAATGGCCTTGGTGACTACGTGATCGCCGGCACCACCAACGGCGCCGTCTTCTCCAATGCCGTCATGGTCGTCAACAACCAGCGCGTCATCGTCCGCGAGAACGACCCCATCGACGCCAACAACGACGGGCTGGCCAACGACAACCTGTTCATCGACATCTTCCGCGATGATCGCATGTTCCTCGCCGACGACGGCTGGCTCTACTTCACCGCCCGGCTGCGCGGCCCGCTCACCGGGTGCACCTCCCAGCCCGCGGCGGGCGCGAACGAGGCGCTGCTCCGCATCAACATCAATCAGGGCGCCACCGCCGTCTGCTGCCGCGGCTCCACGTGCTCCATCCTCTCCCAGGCCACGTGCCTCCCCAGCGGCTCCGCCGGGGCTCAGTTCCAGTCCGGCAGCAGCACCTGCAACACCTCGGGCAACACCGTCAGCCCGTGCTGCCTCGCCGACTACGACAAGATGGGCGGCATCGGCGTCCCCGACATCTTCGCCTTCCTGAACGACTGGTTCGCCAACTCCGGTCTGGCGGACTTCGGGGGCGACGGGTCCAGCACCCCCGATGTCGCCGATATCTTCAGCTTCCTGAACGCCTGGTTCGCAGGCGGGTGCTGATCCCCGCTGCCACACTCGCCGTGCCCTCCGCGGCGAAGGACTGCCACCCCCAAAGAACCCCTGGCCGATTGGCCAGGGGTTTTGTGTTTGGTGGGGACTGTCAAGGGCATGCGAATCGAAGGCCTGCGCTGGATTTTCCCAGTCAACCGAGCAGAATGTCCAGTTTGCCCGTCTGGGCGGGTCCTGTGTGCGTACAGAAAGCACTCCCGGGCGTATCCGGAGGTCAGGATCTGCAGCACAAAGGATGAAGGTCTCCATGCCCAAGGGTCGAACGATTCCCGCCTTGGTCGCCGTGCTCGTCGCGGGGGCCGGACCGTGGTCTCACGCACAATCGCCCGAGGTTGAGCCCAACGACTCCAAGATCCTGGCGACGCCGGTCGATCTTGACGGACTGGCCGGGGGGCCCGCGGCCCGAGCGGTCGGGACGAGCACGGGCGGCTCGGCATCCCCAGGGCCGGGCAGCTTCGACTACTGGCGCATCCGGACTGCGGCGGCGCCGGCAGGGGTGTATCGACACACGATCGCGATCTCGACCACGGGCGCGACCGGACACACACTGTCGCTCATCGGGTTGACGTCTCCATCGGGCTCGACCGCGCAGACCGAGGCGGTCTTCAGCACCGGCAGCTCACTGACCAATCCGCCTCGGGCGGTGTACTGGTACGGCTTTGGACGTCAGGAGCAGGTCTATGCCCGCGTCGCCGGGCTGGGGTTCACGACCGCTCCGTACACCCTGACGCTCACCACGACGCCGATCGCGGTCACGGACATCACCGGCACGCTGTACGCCGGCCAGACGCTCGTGCAGACATCCAACAGCGCGGGCTTTCTGGACTCGGAGCTCTGGCTGTACGACGCGCAGCTCAACCCGATCCCGGGCGCGGCGGCGGACAACGTGCTCGCCGGGGCCGCGGGAACACTCGCCGGGGCCACGGTGGGTGCGGGCTTTCGGCGACCCATGGCCCCGGGAACATACTTCCTCGCGCTGGGGGGATACAACCTCGCGAACAACCTCGCCGCACCCGTCGGTGACTTTCAGGCCGGAAACGTGCTCGACTTCCCGGACCTCATCGCCTCCAGCGTGGTCAACGGCTCGGGCTTCACCCAGTCGACGGTCGGCGTCACCGATCAGTTCGCGAGCCCGACCGCCACGGCCACGGCGCAGTTCTCCAATCCCATCGGGGACATTCGCTGGTTCCGCTTCACGCTCCTGCCGGCGCCGTTCCCAAGCGGACTCGGCTCGGCCTCCCCATCGCCCATCGGCGCAGGTCAGCAGATGACCCTCAGCGTGATCGTCACCCCCGCGGCGGGCGATGTGCTCGACTCGATCACATCCGTCGTCGCGCACACCAGCGCGCTCACCGGCAATCCCGCACCGGATGCCCGTCCGCTCGCACGCGCGGGCGCCACGGCGACGTGGGCGGTTCCGGTGACCGTCGGCGCCGGCATCGCCACCGGTTCGAAGCTCGTGCCCGTGACCGTCACCGACTCATCGGGCCGCACAGGTCCTGGCAACATCAGCGTGTCGGTCGTGCCCACGCCGCCCGCCAATGACATCTGTGCGGGCGCGGTGACGCTCATCCCCGGCACGCCGAGCGCTCCGGTCAGCAACGTGAACGCCCTGCCCAATGAGCCGACGCCGGCCTGCCAGACAAGCGTCTCTCGCGGCCTGTGGTACACGCTGGTGGCGCCAACCTCGGGCCTGTACACGTTCGATTCCTGCGGATCGAACTTCGACACCGTGCTGGACGTCGTCACCGTCGCCGATTGCTCGGCCACGTCCCCGATCGTCTCCGGCATCTCGTGCAATGACGATCGCCCGCAGGGCAGCCCGGCGTGCGGCAACACCACGCTCACGTCCTACGCGACCGCCTCGCTCAGCGCGGGCCAACGCGTCTATGTCCGCGTGTTCAGCTATGGCGCGTTCGGCTCCGGCGGGGTCAGTGTGCTGGCCACCAGCGCCACGATCCTCGGGGCCTGCTGCGACGCCGGCGGCGCATGCTCGCTGACTGCCCAGACGGCCTGCGCCGGCTCCTGGAATGGGCCGACGAGTTCCTGTTCCCCGAACACCTGCCCTGTGCTGTCTGCCTGCTGCATCGGGACCAACGCCTGCGTGGTGCTGGACCCGGCGGTCTGCTCGGCGACCTATGCGGGCACCGTGCACGCGGCGTCGACGTGTGCCGCGGGGACCTGCGGCGTGCCTGCCAATGACTCGTGCACGGACGCCGTCGAACTTGTGCTCAACCAGACCTATCAGGGCTCCAATGCCGCCGCCGCGGACCCGGACCTTGCCGACGGACCCGCGCCCTCGTGCCAGCTTGATGCCCGATTCGGAGTCTGGTTCCGTTTCTCGCCGCCGGCAACCGGCACGTATCGGGTGAGCACGTGCGGCTCGCCTCAGGATAATGTGCTGACGGTGTTCTCCTCGTCCAGTTCGTGTGCCGCGCTTGTTGAGCTGCCTTTGGACGCGGTGGCGGGAACGCGCGGATGCGATGATGATTCGTGTGAGGGCGGCACGCTGGAGCCCGGTCCGGGCGGTGTTGCCGGCGCCGCGACGGCCGCGGTTCTCCATTCCACTCGGCTGCTGGCCGGATCTTCCTATCTCATCCGACTGTCCACCTGGACCGACGGCACGCCCGGGAACTACCAGATCGTGGTGCGCGAGATCGGGGCGTGCTGCGTGGGCGCGTCGTGCTCTCTTGAAGTCGCGGCCCAGTGCACCGGCACGTTCCTCAGAGATCAGTCCTGCGCTCCGGATCTGTGCCAGACCCCGGACGGAGTGTGCTGCCGAGGGTCCACGTGCTCGGTGTTGGCATCCGCCGCGTGCACCGTGCCGAGCGGACTTGCCGCCGGAGCAGCGTTCGTGGCCGCCGCGAGCTGTTCGACCAACGCGGTAACCCCCTGCTGCCAGAGCGATTACGACAAGATCGGCGGCGTGGGCGTGCCGGACATCTTCGCGTTCCTCAACGACTGGTTCGCCGGTTCGCCCTTGGCCTCGTTCAACACCGATGGGTCCGGAACTCCAAACGTGCAGCACGTTTTCGAGTTCCTGAACGCCTGGTTCGCGGGCTGCTGAGCATTGCGGCAGGTGTGCGGCTGTGCTAAATTTCGCTCCGGCGTTCCGGCTTCAGACCCGCGACGAAGGAGTTCTCGTGCACCTGCCACGCTCAGCACACCGTGCGCTTGTCGTCGGCCTGGCGACCGCGAGTCTGTCGATCGCACCTGCCGATGCGCCGGCTCGAGGCTCGGTCGTGGTCTTTGAGGCGTCGACGAGGTCGACCATCCAAGTCACGCTCGGGAGCGCCATCTCCCAGCCCGAGAGCGTGCCCGTCACCGGCTCACTCGAGATCGAGGGGCCCGTCTCCGGCGCGGGACCGGTCACGATTCGCAACATCCAGATGGTCATTCCCGGGATGACGTTCCTGATGAACGGCACGGTTCAGCTCGGGTCGGTGCAGCTCGCTTCGGCGCCGGGTGCAAGCGTCACGCTGAACGCCGCCGCCGGACCGAGCCAGGAGTCCCTGTTCTCCGGAGCAGGACCGGCATGCCTGCTCGCCGGGACCGTGGAGTACATGGTCGGGGGAACCATGTGCAACTCGGTGTTGGCTCGTGGCGGCGTCTGCTCGGGCGTTTGCCCGCTGGGAGACATCGGACCGCGATCGTCGGCGATCTTCAACGGCTCGATCCTGCCCTCGCCAGGCCCACGCGCCGTTCGCCTGCTCCTCAGCGTCGGCACGCCCTTCCGGCCAGGAGGCGAGGCCTGGAGTTGGGTGGCGTACGACATCGTCGTCCACGGCACGCTCAGCGGCCAGACGACCTGCGCCGCTGACTTTCAGGCGCCCGCGGGTGTGGACGTCGGCGACCTGTTCGGATTCCTGAATGCCTGGTTCAGTGGCGACCCTGCCGCGGATATCAACGGGGGCGGGCTGACGGTGCAGGACATCTTCGACTTCCTGAACGCCTGGTTTGCCGGGTGTCCATGACCCCGCGCGCTGCCTGAGAGCAACGTGGGATCGAGCACTGGCCTGCGCGCGGGGTGCACGCGCACACGGCTGGCAGAATCGCCGCGATGGAGAAGTCCAACGCCCGTGCTCCGGGCCCCGGTGGGCGTAGGATTGCGTGATCTTTGACAACTGGGGCCGACACTGGCGATCGACCGGGCAGGGAATCGGCGTCGTTGCGCGCCGTGGAGCATGCCGGCCACGTAAAAAGCATGCACAAAAACAGTAGCCAACAACAGCTACGCCCTGGCGGCCTAAAAAAGGCCTCCCGATCCGCGCGCGATGCTCGATGACGCGCGGATTGAAGCCATCGAGCTTGGTCCAAAGGCGGCGCACCCTGGCCGAGGACGACACACTTCAGGGCGCTGGGTTCGCATGCATGCTCCTCGTCGCGGGCATGCGGATCGAGATCAAAAGACGAGATACGCGCGTAGACGCGGCGTCGTGACTGTCCCGGCACGGGGGTTCGAATCCCCCCGGCTCCATTCGTTCTCACTCATCAATTGAGTACCACATGAGCACCACTCGCATCCCACGAGTGCGCGCATCGCGCATGAGGTGCGCGTCCTGGGTATGAATACACCCGATTCAGGCGATCGAGTTGCCCTCTTTATCATCGAGGGTGAACCGTGGGCCTGCCCACAACCTGTGGAAAACCCCGCAGACTGGGAAACCGAGGCGCAGAACACTCGGTTGCTGTTGTGGTTGCGTGTGATGTGCGATACTATTGACTGCTAGCTTGACGGCTCGGTCCGGAACGGAGTCCCCGGGCTACAACCCGATGTGTGGTTTCGGTTGCGGACTTTTTCAGAGAAAGTCGCTTTGATCGACTCTCGATTCCCGCGCTCGCGGGATTTTCCGGTTTGAGCATTCAAAGGGTGCTGGCGTGAGGACCTGCAGCGGGTCGATTGCCAGCAAAACGGTTCAAAGGAGAACGCAGATGGTGTATTCCAAGATTGCCCTGACCGCGCTGCTCGCGGCGGGGACCATGATGTCCGGACTCACGGGCTGTGAGAACGCTCAGCCCAGCGGCGAGCGTTCCGACGTTCGCTCGACCTATCAGAACATCGAGCGAATCGATCCGAACAGCTGGGGCCGCCCGGCTGCTCCGGCCCCGAAGCCCGTCGCCGCGGCTCCCGCGCCGGCTCCGGCTCCGAAGCCCGCTCCGGCCCCGGCTCCGGCCCCGGCCCCCGCTCCGGTGATGGCGGGCGACTGCATGTACCTCCCGACGGGCGATCGGGCCTCGTCGGCGGTCTCGCTGTGCTGCAAGATGCCGCGCGAGGTCATCGCTGGCCAGAACTTTGAGTACGAGATCCAGGTCTGCAACCTGACGGCGCAGACGCTCTCCAACGTGATGGTGCAGTACACCCTCGAGGGCGCCCGCGTCGTGACCAGCGACCCGGCCTTCAGCGGGAACGCCTTCAACGTCGGCGAACTGGCTCCGCGTCAGTGCAAGACCATCAAGATCACCGGCAACGCGGCCGGCGTCGGCGCGGTCAAGGGGTGCATGGGCGCCACCTGGACCAACGCGTTCTGCTGCGGCACGAACGTCGTGCAGCCGGCCCTCAAGCTCGTCAAGAGCGTGACCCCCGCCGAGATCACCCCCTGCGACACCGTCACCTACACGCTGACGGTGACCAACACGGGCACGGGTGCGGCGAGCAACGTCAAGATCATGGACGACCTCACCGGCGGCCAGACCTCTGACGGCAAGACGAACCTGTCGTGGGACATCGGGACCCTCGGGGCCGGCCAGAGCCAGACCCGCACCTTCACCGCCAAGGCCCCCAAGACCGGCAGCTACACCAACAACGCCCGCGCCACGGCTGACAACGGCCTGACCGCGACCAGCAACGACACCTCCTACGTCGTCAAGCAGGCCGTCCTGCAGATCACCAAGGCCTGCCCGCAGATGGTCTTCCTGGGCCGCCCGGCGACCTTCAAGATCAACGTCACCAACACCGGCGATGCCCCCGCCACCGGCGTGGTCGTCACCGACACCATGGCCCAGGGCCAGTCGTTCGTCTCGGCGTCCGACGGCGGCACCGTCGCCGGCAACGTCGTGACGTGGAACCTCGGCACCCTCGCCCCCAAGGCGACCAAGGAGCTCACGCTCACCAGCAACCTCTCCGGCATCGGCGAGTTCTGCAACACCGCCCGCATCACCGCGACCTGCGCTCAGCCGGCCGAGGCCCGCTGCTGCACCAAGACCCAGGGCGTGCCGGACATGGTGACCAAGCTCGACGACGGCGAGGGCATCCCGCCCGTCGGCTCCAACCACGTCTACTCCTACAACGTCGGCAACCAGGGCCAGATCCCGCTGACCAACGTGCAGGTCAAGATCACCCTGCCCGCCGGCCTGCAGTACGTCTCCAGCGACGCCAGCGTCCCGGCCCCGGCCGTCAATGGCCAGGTGCTGACCTACAACCTCGGCACGCTCGCCCCGCGCACCAACCGCGCCTTCACCTTCACGGTCAAGGGCACGCAGGTCGGCGAGGTCCTCGTGATCTCCGACACGAGCTGCGCCGAACTCCGCACCACGGTCCGCGACGAGGAAGTCACCAACTTCGTCGAGCGCTGATCCAACCGCGGATCGCCAGATCCTTCTCAGTCTTCTTCCGGCCGGGCTCCTCAAGGAGCCCGGCTGCTTTTTTGCTCCGCCTGACGCGACCGACGCTTGTCTTGATCCGCAGAGCTCAGCAAGTTCCCTGCGGCATGGACAGGCGTTTGTCGCTACTCTGGTCCGTTAGTGGTGGGGCCGGGGATTCTGCCCCGCCGACGAACGAGTGAGACGCGCTCGGCGGGCTTCACAGGAGGTCTCTCAAATGGGTCTGATTTCTGAGTTCCGCGACTTCGCCCTCAAGGGCAATGTGCTGGACATGGCCATCGGCGTGATCATCGGCGGCGCGTTTGGCGGGATCGTCAAGTCGCTCATCGAAGACGTCATCATGCCGGTCGTGGGACTGGCGGGGAACGTCGACTTCAGCAAGGCGATGCTCAAGATCCAGTCCGCCGATGCGGCCAAGCCCGGCTCGACGGACATCTTCGTGCGCTACGGCACGTTCGTCACCGTGACGATCAACTTCCTGATCCTGGCGTTCATCCTGTTCCTGGTGGTGAAGGCGTTCAACACCGCCAAGAAGCGCTTCGAGGCGCAGAAGCCCGCCGCGGCTCCGGCCGGCCCGACCGCCGACCAGAAGCTGCTCATGGAGATCCGCGATCTGCTCGCGAAGCGCTGAAGCGATCGCTGAACACACAAAGCGACATCATGGACCAAGGCCCCGCGATCATCGCGGGGCCTTTGCCTTTGTGCTCTCGGAGCTTCGCTGTTGGCCTGCGGTGTGCCCGCGGCTAGCGCTTGACGCCGAGCACGTCGACAGCGCCGGCGACGCTGTCCTCGGCCTCGTCGCTCATCCGCAGCCGCTCGACGACCTTGCCGCTGCCGATGAGCGCGGTGGGGCGGACGTCAATTCCGACAAGCTCCCCGGTCTTGAGGATGAGCTCCATGGGCGGGAGCCCGGAGCAGAGCACGCCGATGAGCTCGCCGAGCTGCGGGTTGTGTCCGACGAGCATGATGGGGTCGCCGGGCGGGGATGTGCGGGCGTGGTCTTCGATGACGGCGATGGCCTCGGCGACCTCATGATCCACCTCAAGCCGAGCGTCGGTGACGAGGTTCACGCCCAGGGACTGCTGGATGCAGTGAGCGGTCTGCAGGGCGCGGGGGAACCGGCTGGCGATGATCCTGGCTGGCGGCCGGCCGAGTGTGCGGAGCCGGGCGGCGAGGAACTTGGCCTGGGCTTCGCCCCGAGGGGTGAGCTCGCGCCCGAAGTCGGCGCTGCCGGGCGGGGCACAGGGCCCCGGCGCGTCATTGGCTTTGCCGTGTCGAACGATGTACAAACGCATGCGCGGCTCCCGATCAAGGTCGGCCGAAATTCGGTATCGTCTATTCGCCGGGGATGAAGAAGCCGTTTCGTGGTGCGGCCTTTGCTTGGCCCGGTGCTCTGGACCCGCCAAGCCCCCTTTGGGAACGCGGCGTGCAGGTTTCTCAGCCGCAAGGGCCGTACGAGGCGATTGAGCATCTGGATCTAGGGTTTTCTCTGGACACAAGTTGGAACGAGGAAGGGACTCTGGGTCATGGGGCAGATGCCGCAGAACGGTGAAGACGGGATGGCGCGAGCCGGCGGCGTGATTCGGTGGGTCGGGCTGGTGGCCGGTCCGCTGGCGTGCGTGGCGATTCTTGGGTTTGTGCCGACCGGCGGGGCCGGGCTGACGGACCCGCAGCGGAGCGTGCTGGCACTGGCGGCATGGATGGCGTTGTGGTGGCTCAGCGAGGCGGTGCCGCTGAGCGCCACGGCGCTGCTGCCGCTGGTGGGGTTGCCGGTGCTGGGTGTGATGACGATGAGGCAGGCGGCGGCGCCGTTTGCGGACGAGTTGATCTTTGTCTTTCTGGGGGGGTTCATCGTCGGGGTGGCGTTGGAGGCGACGGGGCTGCATCGGCGGATCGCGCTTGTGGCGATGTTGGCGCTTGGGACGACGCCCAGGCGGCTCATCGGCGCGGTGATGCTGGCGACCGGGGTGATCAGCATGTTTGTGTCCAACACGGCGACGACGATGATGATGCTGCCGCTGGGGCTGAGCATGGTGAAGCTCGCCGAGGATCAGCAGTCGGATGGACAGGGGGGAGGCGGATGGGATGCGCGGTGCACGGCGAACTTCGGTGCGGCGATGCTGCTGGGGATTGCCTACGCGGCGACGATCGGGGGAATGGGGACGCCGATCGGCACGCCGCCGAATCTGGTGATGGTGGGCTATGCGCGGGAGGTGCTGGGGATCGAGGTGACGTTTCGTCAGTGGATGATCGTGGCGATGCCGGTGGTGCTGCTGCTTCTGCCCGCGGCGTGGGGCGTGCTGGTGCTGCTGCATCCGATCCGGGCCAAGGGTCTCTCGGGCGGGAAGCGCTTTGTGCGAGAGGAGCTGCGTGCGCTCGGGCCCATGCGGCGTGAGGAGTGGGCGGTGGTCGGGGTGTTTGCGCTGGCGGTGATCGGGTGGGTGTTTCGAGGGCAGATCAGCGCGATGACCGGTCGCAGCGTGAGCGATGCGCTGGTGGCGATCCTCGCCGCGCTGCTGCTGCTGTGCGTGCCGATTCGTTCCGGGGGCGTGGCGGGCCCGCGCATGGTGCTGACGTGGGCGCAGGCGGAGAAGCTGCCGTGGGGCGTGCTGCTGTTCTTCGGGGGAGGCCTGAGCATGGCGTCGGCGATCACGAGCACCAAGCTTGACGCAACGCTGGCGGCCCACCTTGGCGCGCTTGGGGGTCTGAATGTCGTGTTCATCCTGCTTGTGGTCTGCGCCGCGATGACGCTGGTTGGCGAGCTTGCGAGCAACGTGGCGCTGGCGACCATGATGATGCCGATCCTGGCCGGGGCGGCGGGAGCGCTGGGCGTGCCCCCGCTGGAGTTGCTGATCGCGGCGGCCCTGGCGTCGAGTCTGGGCTTTGCGCTCCCGGTGGCGACCCCGCCGAACGCCATCGTGTTTGCCTCGGGGAGGATCGGGATGCACCGGATGATGCGGGCCGGCATCGTGCTGGACGTGATCGGGGTGCTGCTGCTGGTCGGCGTGCTGGGGCTTGGGGGACGTCTGCTGATGGGGTGGGCGGGGCTTTGACGCTCAAGAGCGGATGAGCAGCGCAGCGGCGGATTCGACCGAGCGTCGACCGTTCCGCGGAGCCGGGCCGCTGGTGCTGCTCGTGCGTGTCCGGATCGATGATTGGCTGTTTGGTTGATGCACCCGGTCTACCCTTGCCCACGTATGTCGCCCTCATTTTCCACGCTTTGGCCGGTTGCCCGCGTTCGTCAGACGTTCATCGACTTCTTTGTCGAGAAGTGCGGGCATCGCTTTGCGCCGAGCTCGCCGTGCGTGCCGCACGACGATCCGACGCTGCTGTTTGCCAACGCGGGGATGAACCAGTTCAAGCCGCTGTTTCTGGGGACGGCCAAGCCCGGGACGCCGCTGTATGGATTGAAGCGTGCGGTGAACAGCCAGAAGTGCATTCGCGCCGGCGGCAAGCACAACGATCTGGATGACGTGGGCAAGGACACGTACCACCACACGTTCTTTGAGATGCTGGGCAACTGGTCGTTCGGGGACTATTTCAAGAAGGAAGCGGTGGAGTGGTCGTGGGAGCTGCTGACCAAGGTGTATGGGATTCCGGTGAACGCGCTGTATGCGACGTACTTCGGGGGCAACGCCGAGGCGGGTCTTGAGCCGGACCTTGAGACCAAGGCCCTGTGGGAGAAGTTTCTGCCCTCCGAGCGGGTGCTTCCGGGGAACATGAAGGACAACTTCTGGGAGATGGGGGAGACGGGTCCGTGCGGGCCGTGCACGGAGATTCACGTGGATCGGCTGGTGGCGATGGGGCTGCAGGAGCGGGTGGCGCCGCAGCTTGTGAACACGGGCGATCCGGACATGATCGAGA
This sequence comes from Phycisphaerales bacterium UBA4658, assembly GCA_002405485.1. Lineage (GTDB taxonomy): Bacteria > Planctomycetota > Phycisphaerae > Phycisphaerales > UBA1924 > UBA4658. The sequence continues at coordinate 42,901 of DHLW01000061.1, read as the reverse complement.
TCTGGAACAACGTGTTCATCCAGTTCAACCGCGAGCCGGATCGATCGCTGAAGCAGTTGCCCGCCAAGCACGTGGACACGGGCATGGGCCTGGAGCGTCTGACGAGCATCCTGCAGAACAAGCGGAGTAACTACGACACCGACGTGTTCCTTCCGATCTTCGCGGCGATCGAGAACCTGACCAAGGGTCGGCACACGTACATGGGCCGGCTGGGCGCGGCGGACAAGAACCTCGAGGACACGGCGTTCCGCGTCATCGCCGACCACATCCGGACGCTGACGTTCGCGATCAACGACGGCGCGACGCCGGGCAACGACGGGCGCGGGTACGTGCTGCGCCGGATTCTCCGGCGCGCGGTGCGGTTTGGCCGGCAGACGCTGGATCTGGAGGTCGGGTTCTTCGCCAAGCTCGTGCCGGTCGTGGTGGAGAACTTCGGGCAGGCGTTCCCGGAGCTGAAGAAGAACCCGCAGCGAATCGTCGACATCATCAGGGATGAGGAGGAGAGCTTCGGGCGGACGCTGGATCGCGGATTGAAGCTGTTTGCCGAGGCCGCGGGGCGAGCGGCGGAAGTGCGGCAGATGGGCAAGGGGAGCAAGGACTTTGCCGTGATCAGCGGCGAGGACGCCTTCAAGCTGCACGACACGTTCGGGTTTCCGATCGATCTGACGATGCAGATGGCCGAGGAGCGGGGCTTCAAGGTGGACCTGGCCGGGTACGAGCGGCTGATGGAGCAGGCCAAGGAGCTGGCGCGCTCGGGTGGTGGGGCGAAGTTCGCGTCCGTCGGCGGGCAGATGGTGTTGCAGCCGGACGTGCTTGCGAAGCTGGAGCATCAGCGCGTGCCCAAGACGGGCGACGCGGACAAGTTCCATGGCCGGGTGATCACGGCCCGGGTGTGCGCCATCTGGAACGGGCACAACTTCGATGATCGGGTGCGGGCGAGCGTGGGGACGCTCAAGCCGGTGGGCGTGATCCTGGACGTGACGAACTTCTACGCCGAGATGGGCGGTCAGGAGGCCGATCACGGGCGGATCGTCGAGCAGGGCTCGGCGACGGGCGAACTGAAGGTCGAGCACGTGCAGAACTTCGGCGGGTACGTGCTGCATGTGGGGCACGTGATCAAGGGCGAGCTCGCCGTGGGCGACACGGTGGAGCTGCACATCGACGCGCCGCGCCGCGCGGGGATCGCATCGAACCACACCGCGACACACCTGATGAACCTGGCCCTCCGCAAGGAACTGGGCGACGGGGTGGATCAGAAGGGTTCGCTGGTGGCGGCGGACCGGCTGCGCTTCGACTTCTCGCACGGCAAGGCCATGGAGCCGGCGCAGCTCCAGCGCGTCGAGGCCAAGGTGCTGCAGGACATCAAGTCGGATCTGACGGTCTATGCCGACCTTGCGCCGCTCATGGTCGCGCGGAACGTGAGCGGGCTCCGCGCGGTCTTTGGCGAGCAGTATCCCGATCCGGTCCGGGTGGTGAGCATCGGCGTGCCGGTGCAGGACCTGCTGGACAACACGGGCAATCCCGCCTGGAGCGAGGCGTCGATCGAGTTCTGCGGCGGGACGCACGTGCAGAGCACCAGCGCGATCGGCCAGTTCGCCCTCGTGAGCGAGGAGGCCGTCGCCAAGGGCATCCGCCGGATCACCGCGCTCACGGGCGTCGCGGCCATGGCTGCTCACGCGGCGGCGGATCGCATCGGCGAGCGGCTGAGCACGCTGAACTCGGCGGCGGGCGACGCTCTGGCCGGCGGCGTGAAGGAAGTGGGCGAGGAGCTGGAGCAACTCACGCTCCCGGCGTCGCGCCGGGCGGAGCTGCGCGAGCGGCTTGCGACGATCGTTGAGCGCGTCAAGCAGGAACAGAAGCAGGCCGGGGCCGCACGTGCCGCCGCGGTCGTCGCCCGCGCCAAGGTCATCGGCGAGGACGCCGCCAAGCACCACGACATGGTCATCGTGGGGGTCATCGATGCCGGGAGCGATCGCAACGCACTGCAGCAGGCCGTGAACACCGTGCAGCAGATCAACCCCAGGTCGGCGGTCATGCTCCTGAGCCCGGATGGCGCCGAGGGCAAGGTGAGCATCACCGCGGCGGTTCCCGCGGCGCTCATCCAGAAGGGCCTCAAGGCCGGAGACTGGGTCCGGGCCGCCAGCGAGGTCGTCGGGGGCAAGGGCGGGGGCAAACCCGAATCCGCCCAAGGCGGCGGGACCGAACTCAGCAAGGTCAAGGACGCCATCGAGACGGCGAACACCTTTGCTCGAAAACTGGTCGGCTTGTGAGCGGGGCTGTACGGCCGTCGCTTCAGCCCAAACCCCGGGAGCTTGGACATGCCCGACGATGATGCCAAGCGACCCGAACGAGCCGGGCAACCGGAGACACCCCGGGATGATGAGGTTGCCGGGCGAGCCGGCCTGCCGCCCACAGAAATGCGGGATCCGCGGCTGGAGATTCCGGAGGTGTTGCGAACGCCGGTGAAGCGCCCGGTCCTGCCCAGCGACCGGAAGTTCACTCCGACTCCACGCGGATCGGGCGGATTGGCTGATCTGGCCAAGGCGCTGACCCTGGGACTGGACTTTCTGTTCATCATCGCTGCGGGAGGGTTTTTTGGGTGGTTGTTTGACCAGTGGCGTGGAACTGGGCATGCCGGGGTGGTCACGGGGCTGGCTGTGGGATTTCTAGCGGGGACGTACCGGCTGCTGCGGCGGCTGAATCGCGACGATTGGCCCCGTTCCGGCCCTGGGCGGGGACCTGGTGGCGGCTCGGACCGGGATCCGGGCTCGCCCAAGCGGTAAGAGCCCGCTAGCATCCCGCCCCCCAAAAAGCGTCAGTGTCGGACGCGCTGATGGACGGTCGGTTTTGGGGTGCTGGACGGGCTCTGGCTGGCGATCCTTGTGGGTGAAGTGAACCGGATGGCGACGGCGATCACAACCATTCCTCGGGCTCGGTTTGCGGCGACGATGGCCGTGTCGTGCGCCGTGGCGATTGCGGCCGGACTGTTCATGGCCTGGCGCGGCGGAGCGGACGCGGACACCCTTGTGGCGATCGGCATCGCTCTTGGGGTCCTGGCGAGCGTGTGTGTTGTGCCGCTTTTGGGCCCGCCGCTGGTGAGCGATGACTCGTGGGGGATGGTGGTGCTGGGGACCGGGGCGATGCGGACCATGCTGGCCCTCGGGGCGATGCTGGTGCTGATCGAGATGCAGGGCCTTCCGAGGCGGCCGGTGGCGGCGGGGATTCTGACCGGGGCGGTGATGATGATGGTTGCGGAGGCCGTGGCCGCGGTTCGCCTGCTGGCCTGGCGAGACCGCCAGAAAGCGGCGCTGCGCGGGGCCATGGGGACGAGCGACAAGACCAAGACCAGTTCCGCCGGCACGCCGGCGAGTTCGGGGAGCACAACGTGATCGACGCACTGCTGACGCTGGCGGCGGGGGATCCCGCGAGCCACGTGTACAACCACGTGTTCATCAAGGACGAGCACGGCAACTGGCTGTGGTCCGGCAACCAGGGCAACCTGGTGCTGAGCATGCTCATCCTGATCGGGCTCGGCTGGTTCGTGGCCTCGAAGGTGCAGACGGGCCCTGCGAGCCAGGGAACGGACCGGTACATAACGAAGAATCGCTTCGCGCACATGGTCGAGGTGATCTGCGTGTACCTGCGTGAAGAGGTTGCACGGCCGCTGCTGGGGGCACGGACGGAAAAGCTGATCCCGTTCCTGTGGACGATCTTCTTCTTCATCCTGGTGAACAACCTGCTGGGGCTGGTGCCGCTGCTGGACGCGGTGCACCTGCTCTCGCCCGATCTGAAGGCGCAGCACGCGACGCCGATCGGTGGCACGGCGACCCAGAACATCTGGGTGACGGGCGTGCTGGCGGTGATCAGCGCGCTGTTCTTCAACCTGGTGGCGATCCGGCACCTGGGGCTCGGCGGGTATCTCAAGCACATGACGGCGGGCGCGCCGTTCCCGGCGTCGATCCTGATCTTCTTCCTGGAACTGGCGAGCCAGATTCTGATCAAGCCGTTCGCGCTGGCGATGCGTCTGTTTGCGAACATGACGGCGGGGCACATCCTGCTGGCGACGCTGTTCGGCTTCGCGGGCATGGTGGTGGGCAAGGGCTTCCTGCTGCAGGGTCCGGTGACGCTCATCAGCGTGGTGGGCGGGTTCGGGATCATGCTTCTGGAGCTGTTCGTCGCGTTCATGCAGGCATTCGTGTTCATGTTCCTGACGACGGTGTTTATCGCGCTCATGGATCACCACGACCATGAGCATGAGCATGAGCATGCAGATGGGCATTCACACGAGCATGGGCATGACCACGAGCATGCCCACGCCCATGGCCACGAGCACGCCGCGAAGGCGTGAACAACGGGCCACCACGCGCTGCCGGCCTGAAGGTCGGCGCATCGCGATCGACTCGTGGGTTCAGGGTTCTTGTAGAAAGAAGGGTTCAGAGATGAAGAGCATGATTTCGAAGTTGGTGACGATGTCGGCGGTGACGGCGGCGGCGGCGACCCCGGCGCTGGCGCAGACGGCCGAGGCCGGCGCTTCCACGGGCAAGGGCTACGCCGTCATCGGCGGCGGTCTGGCGGTGCTGGGCGCGGGCATCGGCATCGGTCTGATCGGCAAGGGCGCGACCGAGAGCATGGCGCGTCAGCCGGAGATCGCCGGCAAGATCCAGACCGCGGGCATCATCCTCGCGGTGTTCATCGAAGGCGCCACGCTGTTCGCCGTCGCGGCGGGCTTCCTCGCCTGAGTCTGGTCCATCAGTCGGAGCGCGGCGGAGACGCCGGGCTCCGCTTTCGATCTGGTTCGGTCACACGGTTCTGCACAGTCGAGTTCACCCTATGAAGCTCACGCGCATTGCGGTTGCTGGTCTGACGGTTGCGGCGTTCGCCGGTCTTGCTCTCGCCGCCGGGGACGAGAAGGTCGGGGCGATCCCGACCAAGGCCCAGGGCCTGGCGACGGGGATCACCGCGATCGTGGTGTTCATCCTGACGGCGATCTTCCTGCACCTTGTGGTCTGGCCGAAGATCAACGGCGGGCTGAAGGACCGCGAGGACAAGATCCGCAACGCGATCGAGGAGGCCGAGATGGCCCAGGAGCAGGCCAAGGCGGCGCTCGAGCAGTACGAGCGGAACCTGGCCCAGGCCCGGGCCGAGGCGCAGAAGATGCTCGACGACGCCAAGAGCCAGCAGCAGGCGATCGCCGCCGATCTCAAGGCCAAGAGCGAGGCGGAGCTTGCGCAGCTTCGCGACAAGGCCCGCCGCGACATCGAGGCGGCCAAGGCCCAGGCCGTGGTGGAGATCCACGCCCACGCGACGGCGCTGGCCACGGCGATGGCGGGCAAGATCCTCAAGCGTGAGGTGAACGCGGGGGACCAGCAGCGTCTGATCAGCGAGTCGCTGCAGGAGTTGCAGACGGCCGGACGGGCGTGAACCGCTTCCGACGCCCGACCTTGCCGCGGAGGCGCAAAGGGGCGAGGTCGGGTGAGCGTGCGTTGGATCGACGAGGTCTTTGCGTCCAGTCGAATGTGCGACGAAATCTGGAACACCCATGCCCCTGACCCACTCAGCTCCTGACGCTCTGGCCCGCATCTATGCGACGAGCTTGTTCGAGCTTGCCGAGAAGAGCGGCGAGGGCGAGACCGCCCCGCAGAAGTGCGAGAGCACGCTCGGAGAGCTCGAGGACATCCTGGAGCTTGCCCGGCAGGACGCGAAGTTCGGCGAGTTCCTGGCGTCGATGATTCTCCCGAGCAAGGAGCGCGGGGCGTCGCTTCGCACGATGTTCCAGGGCCGGGTGAGCGATCTGACGCTCAAGTTCCTGCTCGTGCTCAACGACAAGGAGCGGCTCGGGCACCTTCCGGCGATCGTCGCCGCGTTCGAGCAGATGGTGCAGGAGGCCTATGGGCGCGTCGAGGTCGACGTGTACACCGCTCATCCGATCGAGCACGGGGAGATCGGAGCCATCCGCACGGCCCTGCAGCGCACCCTCGGCAAGGAGCCGGTGCTGCACTCGTACGTGGATCCGTCGCTCATCGGGGGGCTGAAGCTGCAGATCGGCGATCAGCTCATCGACGGCTCGATCCGCACGCAGCTTCGCAAGCTCCGCGATGTGCTCTCGCAGGACGGCGGGGCCGAGATCCGGTCGCGAGCGGCGCGGCTGGTGGACGGTCAGTGAACCACCGGCCGGCGGCCGTGGCCAGAGTGCATCCAGGGCGGATTCAGCCCACCTTGCCGCCCGCGGCGAGCGTGGCCTCGACGATGGCGTCCCAGCCCTCGGTGAGCCCGCTGGAGAACTGCAGCCGCAGGTCGAACTCGCCGGGCATCTGCGGCTCGAAGAAGTCCTTGGAGACGTCCTGATCGTCGATACGGACGATGCGGAGGTCGCGACGCTCAACCAGGTCGATGGGTTCGCCCGGAGCAAGCAGGAGCGCTCCCGGCCCGGCGCGTCGGACATCGGAGAGCAAGTCTCGATCCAGCGGCAGCACGGTGGGCGAGCACGGCAGCGTCGGGTCCCATGACGAGACGATGCACTCGCGACCGTCGCTGAGCCCAACGACCGAACCGGGCGCGTACGCGGGCACCACCGTGAGCAGCGCCTTGAAGACGACGGCGTCGAGCTTGCCCGCGCGGACGAGCTCCAGCGTGCTCTTGAGAGCGCGGACGGTCGGTGCGGCCCGGAGGGGCGTGCCGTCGGGTGACCTGCCCGGCGGGTTCCGAAAACGATCGAAGACATCGGCGACCCCGACGATGCGGGCGAAGATGTGAATCTCGTTCCCGCGGAGGGCCGTGGGCGGGCCGAACCCGCGGACGCGGCGCGGGAAGCCGGAACCATCGAGCCGCTGATGGTGGTGCAGCACGGCGGCGGAGGCGGTAGCGGGGAGGCGGCCCTTGACCATCTCAAAGCCCAGCAGCGCGTGCCGCTGCCAGTCTTCATCTTCCTCGTCCAGGGTCTTTTCGAATCTCGCGAGGACGTCACGGCCCAGACGGGTGACGCCGATATCGTGCAAGAGCGCGCCAAGGCCGAGGTTCTCGATGTTCGTTGCCCGCTTGGGGGTGATGCGAGGACGGTTGGCGACCAGGTACCCGTCGAGCTTCAGGGCCATCATCAGCGCCAGCATGCCGACGTTGAAGGAGTGGGCCGAGAGCGACTGCCGGGCGTCGATGACGTCCTGCATGAAAACCGCGGCGGTGGGGTCGTCCACGAGCCGGCTGATGAGGGAGCGGACGCCGACGGCGTAGGAGTCAAAGTCGAGATCGGCGTGCATCGAGGTGGCGAGTCGGTCGATCTCGCCCGCGACGCGCTCGGCGAGTCTGGACTGCTCGGCCATGATCGCCGGGCTGGCGTAGCGCATGAGGAACTCGGTGGGCGGATACTTGATGCTCACTAGGCGGACGCGGAACTCCTTCAGCCGCTCGATGGAGCGCTCGTCGAGCACGCACCCGGGCTTGAGGAGGATGTGGCCGGCCTTCTCAGGATGCATGACCGGAAGAGCAAGGACCATCTCCGGCACGGCTTTGTCGATGGGCAGGGTGAGCACAGGGCACCTCCCGAAACTCAAGGAGCGCGGGTCATAATGGATCCGGGTATCGGTTCGCCGGACGCGCGCCTGCGCACGGCCGCTGATCCACCGGCGCAATCGGGGAAACGTGCGACCACGGGCGATGCCGGGGGGAGCTCGCGAAGATGCGCGCCCAGGGGAGGTCCGGAGCGGCACCGGCTGCTCACCCATCGCGGATTCCCCAGTGTTCCGTCCGCGATGCCCCCATCTCGCCGAACGCCCCAGCTATCGGACGTGGGCGTCCGCGTCATGTGTGCGGGCTGGGCGACGTGCGCGGGAGATGCGTGCCTTGCCGGATCGGAGAGCGAGCGAGGCGAGGGCAAGGGTGAATGCCGAGGGCAAGGCGGTCGATGCTCCGATCGCTCCGCGGAATCGGTTGTTCGCCGACCCGGCGCGGTGAGGCATCTGGCATGGCGTTGTTCTCATTGGGCAAAGTTCGAACGGCGGCGATGACCTCGCTTGGGGGCGGGGTGTCGCCCATCGCCATCGACTTCGGCGTGGGGGCGCTCAAGCTGCTGCAGGTGCACGAGGGCGACGCGCCGGGCCTGGTGGCGGCGGCGGCGATCGATACGCCCGAAGCCCTGTGGGACGATCATGCCAAGCGGCTGGCATTTCAGTTCCAGGCCCTGCCGCGGCTGCTCAAGGGCACGGGGTTCAAGGGCAAGCGTGCGGTGTGCACGATTCCCGCGGGCCAGATGTTCGTGAAGCACATGCAGTTTCCGCGAGCTGAGAACGTGGCCCTGGAGACGCTCGTGCGGGAGGGCGTGCCCGCCGTGCTGGACTGCCTGCCTGACGCGCTCATCCTCCGCCACTTTGCGGTGGATGGAGCGTGCACCCCAGGGAGCGGTCAGTCGGGGGGAACGGGCGTCAAGCAGGAAGTGATCTGCATGGCGGCGGCCCGTGAGTTCGTGGGCCGGCTCATGGGCGCCATCAAGGACGCGAAGCTCGAGTGTGTGGGAATCCACCCAGAGTGCGTCGCCACGCTCAAGGCGTTCGAGCACATCAATCGTCGGACCAGCGATCAGCAGACGGCGACGATGTACCTGGACATCGCGGCGGGCACGACCAAGGTCTATATCGCACACGCGACGACGCTGGTGTTTGCAAAGACGATCCAGTTCGGGGGCAACGAGATGGACGTGTGCGTGGCCCGTGCTCTGGACCTGAACCTGGTCGAGGCGCGGCGGCTGCGGTTGTCGGCGAGCGTGCTCGTGCCTCAGGCGGCGCGGCCGCGCTCCCTGGTGGAGGGCTCCACCGGCAACGGCGGGCGCGCCGCGGCCGCTGTCGATGGGACGCTGCAGCCGGAGCCGGTCACGAGCACCGCCACGGAGGAAGAGCGTCGGCAGAGCGTGGTGGCGCCGGGCCTGACGCCGTCGATCGCCGAGCAGCCCGAAGCCGAGGTCGCTCCGCCGGAGTTCGACCTGAGCGACACGCTGGACACACTGACGGATGAGGCGTCGATGTGCCTGCGGTACTACGAGGCGATGTTCCCCGGTCGCCGCGTGGAGAAGGCCATTCTGTTCGGTGGCGAGGCGCGGCATCGTGGGTTGTGCCAGCATGTGGCCCGGAAGCTGCGGCTGCCGGCGCACGTGGCCGACCCGCTGGCCCGCATGGCTCGCACCGGCTCGGAGCCGGTGCGCGGGGTGGACTTCTCGACGCCGCAGCCGGGCTGGACGATTCCATTCGGGCTGGCATTGTGCCCGACGGATCTGTGAGTAGAAAGACGACCGACGATCGGAACCAGGAAGGCGGGAACGCGACATGAGCAGCAATCGAACTCCCGGCGGCGGACAGTCGTTCCTGCCGGAAGACTACCTGCAGAAGAAGGCCGAACGTCGGGCCATCGGCATCAGCTTGTTTCTGTTTCTGGTCGTGGTCATCGGCATCGTCGGGGCGTTCTTCGTGACGTACCGGCAATGGATGACGGTGAAGTCGACGCAGGAGCAGGTGAACAAGGACTTCGCCGCTGAGACGAAGAAGATCGAGCAGCTCAAGCAGCTCGAGGCGCAGCGGGATGAGCTGAAGGAGAAGGCGGACATCACGCTTGCGCTGGTGGAGCGCGTGCCGCGCTCGATCCTGCTTGCCGAGCTGATCAATCGGATGCCCGAGCAGCTCACGCTGACGGAGATGGAGATCAAGAGCAAGCGTGTGCAGCAGCAAGCGGCGACGGCGGCGAAGCCCTCGACGCTGGCCGGGCCGCGAACGCTGGCGGATGTCAAGGCGGCGCAGAAGAACCAGTCGCAGGCCAAGGCCGCCGCTCCGCCTCCGCCGAGCCCCCCGCGTTTTGAGTTCAAGATCGAGCTTTCCGGGCTGGCCGGGAGCGATGACGACGTTGCGGACTATTACCAGCGGCTGGTGCAGTGCCCGCTCCTGGACCGTGTCGACATGATCTACTCGTCGGACACGAAGATGGACGACGTGCAGATGCGCAAGTTCAAGATCGAGGCGACGATCAAGACCTCGGCGGACGCTCGGGCGATCGAGCCCCTGCACGTGCCCCGTCTGAATCCCAAGCCGGGCGTGGCGGGCAAGGCCACGCCGCGTGATCCGATGGACCCGACCGTGCCTCGCGACGAGCACGACACCGAAGGTGCCGAAGTGGGCAGCGTCCCGACGAGCAAGGAGTGAACGACGATGTCCTCGACCGCACGACAGTTTCTGTTCTCCGCGGTGCTGCTGGCGCTGCCGGTGTGCTCCTACTTCGTGGTGTTCCGCCCCGTCAACGCGAAGATCCAGCAGGGCAAGAAGGAGATCGAGCACAAGCAGGCGCTGCTCGGCAAGCTCCGCGAGGCGACGGCGCAGACCGACGATCTGCAGCGGGCCAACGAGCAGATCCGCGCGTCGATCGAGTCTCTGCAGGCCAAGCTGCCCTCGAGCAAGGAGATGGACACGGTGCTCCGGCAGGTCTCGGGGATCGCGGCCAAGAACGGGCTGCGGATCCCCACCTTCAAGAAGAATGACAAGACGACCCCGGCGGGTCTTGCGATGGAGCAGCCGCTGGACATCGAGATCACGGGTGACTTCGACGGGTACTACAAGTTCCTTCTCGAGCTTGAGCAGTTGCCGCGCATCACGCGGCTGACCGACCTGAAGATCAGCCGGAGCGACAAGGTGGACGGCGAGATGAAGACCTCGTTCGTTCTGAGCGTGTACTACGAAGGCGAAGGGAGCGTCGGCAAATGAGCGGGAATCAGATGACCAAGGGCGGGAACACTCCCGGGGGCTCGCTGCAGCCGATGGACGCCAGCGAACCGCCTCAGGGCGGCGTGTTCCGGCTGGAGGGCCTGGAGCCCGGCGCTTCGGGCGAGGAGGGAATCGGCACGCCCAGAAAGCCGAAGGTCTCGACTCAGGCGCTCACGCTCGGCGTGCTGCTTCTGGCCGGCGCGGGGCTCATCTACGGCATGCGGCTGCTGGGGATCGGCCCGCTCACGACCCTCGCCAAGACCGCCGTGCCCGAGTACGACCTGACCAGGTCTCCGAGCGCCAAGGCGGCGGATCACAAGCGGATCCTGAAGGACCTTGAGGCCAACCACGCCGCGTCCCAGGTTCCCGTGGACCAGGTGCAGAAGAACCCGTTCATGCTGGCGATGCTCATCGAGCCGGAGCCGGTGGCGGACAACACCGAACAGGCGAGCCGAGCCGCGGCGGACAAAGCCAAGCGCGAACTCGAAGCCAAGCGCCGACGGGTGCAGAGCACGCTCGCGAGCCTGAAGATCAACGGCATCATCGGCGGCTCGAACCCGGTGGCGCGGATCTCGGGCGAAGCGGTTCGCGTGGGCGACACGGTGGGCGACCTGTTCACCGTCAAGGCGATCCACGGACGCTCGGTGGAGCTCGCCTTCGAGGACGACGTCTTCACGCTTGAGATGGACGACGATGAGAGGAACTCGAACAAGCCGGGCCGGAAGAAGTGACGTCGGCCGGATCGGAATGACAACCGGCCCTCACGCGGGCTGAAGGAAGATCGGGAGACCATGGGCAAGTTCGACATCGACGACATCCTGGCCGATCTGGGCGTCAGCAACGATCCGAACTCCAAGTCGCTGGCGCGCCTGCGCAAGCCCAAGCCCGGCTCGACCGAGAACCCCGATGGCGCCCCGGACGCCAAGGCCAGGCCGGGCGGCCAGGCAGATGAGCAGGTCTTCTCCCCGCTGCCCGCGGTGCCCAGCGGACAGCGCTCGTTCGGACAGAACGTGGTGGTGGACAAGGATCCGGCGGTGCCCGTGCGCGCCGACGCGCCAAAGCCCGCGGTGGGCGAAGCACTCTCGAACGTCTATCAGCCCGAGGCCCAGCCGCCGCAGCAGGGCGCGAACGCCGGTGGCACGGGCCAGGATGTCGGCGACTTCTTCGTGAACGCCGAGGTGATCACGCCGGCGCAACTCTCGGCGGCGCGACAGGTGATGAAGTCGAGCCCGGGCCGCAGGATCGCCGACGTGCTCATCGAGCAGGGCGCCGACGAGGGCAAGGTGTATCGCACCATTGCGCTCATGGCCGAGGTCCCCTTCGAACGGGTCGACCTGGACAAGGGGCTCGATGGGGGCTTTGACGGCAAGATGCTGCAGCGGCTGACGCTGGAGTTCTGCAAGGAGCACAACGTGCTCCCGCTCCGGCTGCACAAGCAGAACATGCACGACCGCGGGCGCATGATCGTCGGCACGGCAAACCCCGACGACGTGTTCCTCCTGGACGAGGTCCGCCGGCGTCTGGGGATGCCCAACGTCAAGCTCGTGGTCGTCCCGCCCTCGGACATCAAGGCCGCGCTGGAGATCGTCGGCCAGTCCGAGAAGCAGCAGCAGGCCGACGTGGATGTGTCGAGCATCCTCTCCGACGTCTCCGAGGAGGACGTGCAGGTCGAGAAGAACCGCGACCAGCAGGAGGTCGACCTCGAGCAGCAGGCGTCGGAATCACCGGTCATCCGGTATGTGAACTTCATCATCCAGAGCGCGGTGAAGGAGGGCGCCAGCGATATCCACGTCGAGCCCGGCGACAAGAAGCTCAAGGTCCGCTTCCGCATCGACGGCGTGCTCTTTGAGATGATGAACCCGCCCGCGTCGATGAGCTCGGCGATCACCAGCCGCCTGAAGATCATGGCGAACCTGGACATCTCCGAGCGCCGCCTGCCGCAGGACGGCCGCATCCGATGCAACGTGCACGGTCGCAAGCTCGACCTCCGCGTGTCCACACTCCCGAACGGACACGGCGAGAAGACCGTGATGCGCATTCTCGACACCAAGAGCATCAACGTCGAACTCGACGCCCTGGGTTTCGAGCCCAACACGCTCGCCACCTGGAAGAAGCTCATCGACGAGCCCCACGGCATCGTGCTCGTGACCGGCCCGACCGGCTCGGGAAAGACCACCACGCTGTACGCATCGCTGCGTCAGATGGACAAGAACACGATGAACGTCTCCACCGTGGAGGACCCCGTCGAGTATCACCTCGATGGCATCACGCAGACCCAGGTCCACGACAAGATCGGCATGAGCTTCGGCAAGGCGCTCAAGGCCCTGCTCCGCCAGGACCCAGACGTCATCATGCTGGGCGAGATCCGCGACATGGAGACGGCCCAGACCGCCGTCCAGGCCGCGCTCACCGGCCACCTCGTGCTCAGCACGCTGCACACCAACGATGCGCCGAGCTCCTTGACGCGACTGGTGAACATCGGGCTGGAACCGTTCCTCGTCGGCGCGGCGGTACGCGGCGTGCTTGCCCAGCGGCTGGTCCGCCGACTCTGCCCGCACTGCAAGTTCCAGGGTTCGCCCAGCGAGGAGTACCGCGAGTATCTGGTCATGCAGGGCATGAACCCCGACCAGATGTACATGCCAAAGGGCTGCGACAAGTGCCGCAACCGAGGGTACTCCGGGCGCGTCGGCATCTACGAGCTGCTCGTCGTCGACGACAGTCTGCGCGACATCATCGCACGCAATCCCAACGTCGCCGAGTTCCGACGCCTCTGCATGGAACGCGGCATGGTCACACTCCGCGGCGACGGCATGTCGAAGGTCACCGCGGGGCTCACCAGCGTCGAAGAAGTCATCCGCGCCACCGAAGCGAACATGTGACCGCTACGGCGAGAGCCGAAAGGCCTCCGGAACATGCGGAATGAGCACGATCACCGCTCGTTCCTGCACCTTCGGCGAGCGATCGTCCACCACGCGCCGCGCGGTCGTGAGCATCGCCTCGCCGAGCGTCGGCACCCGCGGCGCCGAAGGGCCGCTGACCTGCGGTGGAACCTGCGCTGCGTCAGCGCGCGTCGGCTGCCCATCGCGGGACGGAGTCCCCGAAGAGTCGCGACGCTCTCGAACCACTTCGCCGACGCCGATTGCTGAGCGTCCGGCCGTCGAGCGCTCGCCGGCTTCGGCCAACGGCGACGCCTCGGCGCCTGCCCGTGCCCCACTCCAGGGGCGCTCCGACTGAGACTCTTCCCGACGAGCACGATCCGCGGGCCTCGGCCAGGAGGATGTCGAGCTGGCCGCGGACTCGGACGCTGCGACCGCCTCCGGCCTCGGCGGGGCGGGCTGGACCGCGAGTTCACGCCACGACACTCCCGGACGCTCGGCGAGGATCAGCAGCGCCCGGCCCGGCTGCATCTGCGCCTGCACGTACAGCCGGGTGAACACCAGACCCTGAGTCATCGCGTCCAGCCGCGAAGACGTGGGCGGCTCAAGGGGGTCAACCACCGATCGCGCCGACGACTCAAGGTGCTGCGGAACGATCTCAACCCGCAGCGCCGCCATGGGAAGTCGCTCCGACCCGCTGACCGGATCGCCACCGGGCTCGGCGTTGGTGGAGCCCATCACACCCACAGGCAGACCGACGGGCGGCGGTAGCGGCTCCAGCCAGCCGCGCACCAGCAGCCGAAGCGCCCCGGCCTGAAGCGTGATCCGCTCCGCATCCAGTGCGACCGTCGTGGGCCTGGCGATCTGCGGGCCACGCACGGCCTCGGTCCAGGCATATGCCTGCCCGAGCCACTGCCGCTCCCGAGCCCCGAGCCCAAGCCCCGCATCCTGCATCGCCTCGATGATCGACGACACCTCGCCGACGGGCACGCTCACCATCCGCAGCCCATGCTCGGCCCAGAGCGACTCCACCGTTCGCGCGGCGGGGACCGGGTGGTCCGAATACGGCGCCAGCGCGCGCGCGATCTCGGGCGAACCCGCCGTCGTCCCAAAGACCACCACCTCCAGCCCGGCATCCGAGTGCCCGACCGGCAGCTCTTTCCCCACACTCTGCAGGTCGGCGGCACGGCCGCCGCGCACTCCTTCGCCCGCCAGAGGCGAGCGGTCCGGTGGGTCTAGGCCGACACCTCCCCCACTCCCTCCCGATCCGCTCTGGCACCCGCACTGGGCGACAAGCGCGACCAAGGCCGCGACAAACCCAAGCATCGTGCGTGAGGGGAATGGCATGACCGATAATACGAACGAACACCGTCCGTTGATGCCAAATCTGCGGATTGGGGCACCAAGTTGTCGCTGATGCGTAGTGATCTCTGGCGGTGCGATCAAGAACTCCGTTGTGAAGGGATGAGTTATGCGTCCCGGTGTGCTCAGCGCGTGTGCGATGATGGTGATCTCCGGATCGGCCTTCGCCGACATCGATCCTCCATCGACAGGTCCCACCGAACGCGCCGACGCAGTCCAGACCACTCCTGACGCTCAGACACCGTCGACGTCGGCGGACTCGCGCTCCCGCGTCGTGGTTCGGCCCTCATCCAACACCCCGCCGGAGTCGCGCGACCAGCGAGTCACGTTCGGGTCCATGCGCATCAGCATGCCGGCTTGGTCCCGTCCAACCAGTGATGAGCAGGCCACGCCATCCTCGGACCCGGCGAGTGCTGCTCGAACACCGCTCGCGGCGAGCGTTCGAGCTGATGGGGCGATCGTGATGCCCGGCAACACGCTCGGCCCCGGGGAGGCCGTCTGGCGCGTGCGGGAGCGCGAGGAGGCCGAGCGCCGGCTGCTCAAGGCCCGAGCCGATGAAGCCGAAGCCCTCGCTGATCGGGCCGAGCGGTTGAGGTACGAGCCGATCCGCGGCTCGACGTACCGTCGCTTCGGGCTCGGATACGTGCACGGCGGCGGGCTGATCGATGACGGCTGGCCCCGCGGCCCGGTCACGACGACGATCACGCGGTTCAACGATCCACATTCACGAGCCCAGCGTGCGTTCGCCGACGCGGCTCGCCCGCGCGGGTTGTTCGAAGCACAGGAGGCCCGCGACCAGGCGATCCGCCAGTTCGGCAAGGACGCCGAGCCCAGGATCATCCAGTCTCAGCGTGATCGAGATGAGGCGTTCCTGCGGGCCAATCGCGATCCGTTCGCACCCGGGCCGACGACCACCGAGACGGTCAACCCCAAGTAAAGGCCGACGCGCTCAGACCGGCTCGCACTCGTTGATCCGATCGATGAGCTGACGCACCATCCCGAACTTGTGCTTGGTGTGCGGGAAGCAGAGTCGGGGCAGGGCAAGGTGGTCGTCCTCGACGTCGAACGGACCTCGCAGGACCATCTTGGGCGGCGAGAGCTGCGTCCCCTCCGGCTTGATGAGCACCCTGAACTGATCGCTCAGGCGGTCCACGTCATGCTGCGCGATCGGCCGCTTCAACCGGATCACCAGCGTGTCCTTCACGTACCGCGACGAGTGGTACAGGCGGTAGAAGCGGTCGATCGCGTCGGCCGCCTCCGTGGGCGTGGCGCACAGGCGGTACAGGTTGATGTCCTCGGGACTGATCCACCCTCGCGCCAGCAGCATGGTCCGCATGGCGTGATCGAACTCCTGCCAGTAGGTCTGGCTTCGGCCCTCGACGAGCACGATCGGGATCATCGAGCTCTTGCCGGTCTGCACCAGCGTG
>DHLW01000061.1:16038-26396 GCA_002405485.1 Phycisphaerales bacterium UBA4658 | reverse complement strand
GCGCCTCGAACGCCTCGTCCATCGTCCCAAAGCCGCCCGGGAACAGGGCCACGGCCTCGGACTGGCTCAGGAACATGAGCTTGCGCGTGAAGAAGTAGCGGAAGTACACGAGCTTCTCGTCGCCCGCGATGACCTGATTCGCATTGGTCTCAAACGGCAGACGGATGGCCACCCCGAAGCTCGACTCGCGGCCCGGGCCTTCGTGGCCGGCCTTCATGATCCCGTCTCCCGCTCCGGTGATGACCATCCAGCCGCGCTCGGCCATGATCTTCCCGAACTCGCGGGCCGCCGCATAATCGGGGTGCCCCTCGGGGGTGCGTGCCGAGCCGAAAATGCTCACCTTGTGCGGCTCGGGATACGCGCCAAAGACGCGATAGGCATAGCGCATCTCCTTGATCGCGGTGGTCATGAGCTTGAGCTCGCCGGTGTCACGCCCGTCGGGAATGAGCTTGAGGGCGGTCTGCACGAGCTCGCGCACCATCCGTGCGTCAAAGGTCGTCGTGTCCACCCCGAAGCTCCCGAGCAGCTCATCGATCTTGCTCACCACCTCAGGATCGTCGGCCCGACGGGCGGCGGGCCGCTCGGGCGGAGCGCCCACCGGCGGCGGGGGCGGCGCGGGGGATTCCAGTTCCTGGCGATGATGCTCGACGGGCATGGGCGTCCTTTCGGGCCGAGATGCTAGCGGCCAGCCCGCCGCGAGGCCGAAACTGGCCCATCCGGCTCAGGGCTCGTCCGCCCAGGGCGTCCCCACGCCCGCGGACTCGTTCAGCCGCTCCAGCTCGCGCTTGGCCGCGTCACGACCCGAAGCGGCGTCCTGCCCGCGCGGGCGCTTGGATTGACGAAACAGGTCGTCGAGCATCTTCCGCGTTCCTGTGAACGGCTCGACCTGAACCTGCGGCTCGCTGAGCTTGCCGGTCACTGTCGTGCTCACGATCTCGTCGCGCAGCAGATCAAACAGGTCCGACAGCACCGGCACGCGCACGTTGCCCTTGGACGTGAACCGCATGTCCAGCAGCAGGTCCGGCCAGGTGAGCGTCCCCACGCCGACGATCGCGATCGACTCGCTCAACAGCGAGATGTTCTCGAAGACGGCCTGAGGACCGTCGATCGTGAACCGGCTCTGCATGTAGCTCAGCCGGTCCTTGCTCGGAAGCTGCAGATTCGAGACCTGGATCAGCGGAAGCATGACCGGAAGCCGAAGCACGTCCCCCTCGGCGATCCGTATCGCCCCTTCACCCTCGCGCGATTGCAGATCGCCGGCAAGCCCGCGGATCGTCAGCCGAGCATCGATCTGCCCGCGGCTCGGATCCGGCTCGGTGAACGGATTGGGCGGGCCCACCGGACCGGGATCGGTCGCACCCGCCGCCGCAAAGTCGCTGAGCACGGGCGCCAGTCGGACGCCCGCCAGCAGCACCTGTGCCTCGTACCGCGCCTTGGTCGGAACGGCCTCTGCGCCCGCGGGCGACGCAGTCCTCGGAGATTCCGGAAGTGTGATCCTGGCACGAGCCGTGAGTCGCCCGCCGTGACACTGGGCCGCGATGTCGGTGGCCTCGATGACCCCCGGCTGATCTCCGGAGACCACAAGCGCCCTGGCCGAGCGCACCTGCACTCCCGCCGCGCTCAGGGTGTCGGCCTCGAACTCCACCCGGACGTCGGTCCGCCGATCCGACCCGTCGCCGGGCCCGGTCCGGATGTCCATGCGCACCTGTCCGTCGCATCGCCGGATCGGCACGCCCACGTTGAAAGCCAGTTCGCTGAACCCAAGCACGCCCCGGAACTGCGTCGCACCAGCCGACTCACCGGCCATCTCGGTCCGCACCGTCGCGTCGGTCAGCCGGAGCGGCCCACTGAACTCGGCATCCAGCGCCCCAAGCGCGTCCCGCGCCGCCGACGGGAGCAGGGCCCGCAGGTCCGGGGTCAGACTGTCGGCGCTCACCTCCACGCTCACACCCACCGACACGGGCCGCTCCTGACTCGCGCCGTTGGGTGCATTCGCCGGCGACATCGCCAGCACCGACCACGCCCCATCCACCCGACCAGACCAGCCCCTGGCCGAGAGGCGCAGATCGTCAAACCTTCCCGATGCGGGCGCCGGCTCATCGCCGGCTCGCGTGCGAAGGGTGACGGCGCCGAGCATGCTGTCGATTTCGACGCGCTCTCCGGTCCGATCAAAGCTCAGTCGCGTTGGACGCAGCTCCGCGTCCAGCGCAGCCGCCGCGATCCCTCCGACGACGGGTCCATCGGTGCGAACACGGATCGTCGCGTCGAAGGCCCCCGCGGCTTTCAGCGCGCGGAACCGATCGACGGTGCGGGGACCCGTGAACGCCCTGAGCACCGGCTCGATGAGCGGAGACTCGAAGCTCCAATCGGTGAACTCCGCGGCCAGATCAGCCGGCCCGGTCACCGTGCCGCTCCCAGGGTCCAGCGTCACCGGCCCGCTGAGCGTGAGGTCGCCGCAGGGCTGGGCGTCGATCGTGAGCCGTGCACGAACACCCTCGAAGTTGAGGGACTCCGGGCCCACGCCCGGCAGGGAGACCCCGATCACGCCCTCGGGCCAGTCCACGCCCAGCCGCCCGCCGAGAGCGTCGACCTCGATGTTGCTGGCATTGTCGAGGGTCAGCGCCACCGACGTGGGCGCGGCCGTGCCGGACTCGCGCCGGAGCAGGAGCGTGGTGTTCAGCCGCCCGCTTGGACGCCGCTGCGCACGCAGATCCGCGAGCTTGATCCCCGCCTGGGGCGAGAACACGCTCACCAGCCGCTCGACCGGCTCGGTCAGATCGATGCGGGAGATCGCCACGGTTGCGTCCAGGCGTCCTGCCTGATCAACCGCCTTCTCAAGAAGCGTCTCCAGCTTGAGCGCGAACGTCGCGCACGAGGGCGGGCCGACAAAGTCCGAGTCGGGCCCGCGCGAGCGGATGAGCTCCGCCGACAGCGGGAAGATCTTGAGTGTCGCCGGCGTGATCTCGATCATCCCGCGGAGGTTCTCGATGCTGAACGCCGGATCCTCCCCGTAGAGCGACGGCGTGAGCACGCACCGGCCAAGGTCCACGCTCACGCGGTAGTCGATCTCCGGCGTCCCTCCGCCCTCGGCCGCTCCCGCCGACAACACCTGCGCGTCCACGTCCAGCGAGCCGCTCAGATTCAGCCGCCGCAGGAGCTCGCCCGCGGATGCCTCACGAAGCGACGGATCCTGAGGCGCCACCGCGCCGGGCCGCAGCGAGGGCGGCAGCGCGTGCAGGAGCGTCCGGTCGATCGGCACCTGCCGAGCCGCCAGACGCACGTCCGGCTTGGCCACCTTGACGCCGTTCTCCATGAAGAGCACTTTGGCCGACACGTCCAGCGTTCCCCCGGCGACCGGGATGAACCGGCCCGAGACGATCTCCGCCGCGTCGTCGGTGATGTGCATCTTCAGGTCGCGCACGAGCACCGGCAGCGGAAACGGCTCGGCGACGATCCCGGCCTCGGCAAAGTGCACGTCCACGGTCGTGAACCACGGCGAGTCCTTGCCTCGCGGGCTCAGGATGTGCACCGTGACGTCGCATCGTCCTCCAAGCGGAAACTCCGGTTCGAGAGTCGACGTTGGGTCGGTCCTCCCGGGCGCTCCCGGCGGCCGGATGAGCCCAGAGTCCATCAGCCGCTGATGCTCCGCCGCACTGAACAGCGTCTCCAGCACCTCGCGCCGGTCCGGCGGCATGGCCGACAGCAGCACCGCATCGGTGGCCACCCCATCGGCGCGGACGTGCACCTCGACCATCGCCTCATCGGTGAGCGGCTCGATCAGTCCCGACGCTCGCAGCCGGGCGCCCGTCGGCCCGACTCCGGTCACCTCGACGATCCGCAGTCGCGTGTCGTCAAACTCGAACACCCCGTGCATGTCGCTGAACGGATAGGGAAACTTGTGGAATGCCGCGGACCCGTTGCGAATCGTCACCCGCCCGTCTCTCACGCGCACAGGCCCCGGTGCGCCGTTCACCGGAGCGCCCCGCCACACCGTCAGCCGCGCGTCGACCTCGCCCGTCGGCCCCCCGAACAGCCGAAGGTATCGCTTGGCTCGCTCGGGCATGTACGGCAGAAAGCCCGTCTCCCGCGTCAGGGCGATCCGCTCGCCCTGGATCTCACAGGTGAGCGCCGCGTTCAGCCCGGTGCCCTCGGTCCGCAGACTCACCTGCGAGAGCCCGGCCTGCCCTTCGACGCGCCCCGTCAGCTCGGCCCGAAGTCCCGCGGGCGAGAACCCGATCGTTCCTGAGACGTCCGACAGACCAAGATCCCGATCGATCACCCCGCGTGCGTCCACCACCGTGGGCTGATCGGACTCCTCCGCGGGGATCAGCGCATTCATCGACACCGCTTCCAGCACGATGTCCACGCTCACGCCCGCCGTCGGGTCATACGCCAGCGCGGCGCTTGCCACCCGACCCTGCACGTTCAGACGGTTCCAGAGATCGCGATACGCGCTGGGCACGCTCTGGGGCGTCCACGAATCGAGCTGCACGTTGTACAGCTTCAGTCCCGCGGACCCCGTCTCCAGGTCGACCTTTCCATCGACGAGGATCCCGCCCCGCGCTGTTGACGCCGGACCAGTGGGCGTCGCCTCGCCGCCCGAGCCGGACTGCCCAAGACGAAGCGCATACACCGGCCGACCCTGGTCCGCCGGCATGAATGAGCCGGACATCGGAAGCAGCCGAAGCTTGGTCATTACGCCCGCGGCGGTGTGCTCCGCAAGCAGCACCACACCGTCGTTCACGTCGATCCTCGGGGGTGCGGGAGGGGTTGGGCCGGATCCTGACCCGGCCGCACGCACCGCGCCCGCAACCCGCGCCATGCTGATCGAACCGTCATCCAGCGATTGGCTGATCCGGAAGATCGGCTTGTCCAGCCGAAGCAGCACCGGCCGAACCTCGCCGGAGAGCGCGTTGCTCCAATCCAGCTCGATCACCGCCCCCTGCGCGCTCAAGAGCTTGCCCGCCTCGCCCGGAACGCCGGGAACCACGAGATCGAACGCTCGAAGCACCAACCGGCCATCCAGATCGACGTACGCGCCCGAGCCATGCAGCTCGCACCCGGTCAGCGTCCGAATCTGAGAGGCCACCGTCCAACGGACGATCGGCGAACGCATGAGCAGGAGCGCGACCAGCACGAGCGCCACCGGCACGCCCAGCAGCAGCCGAACCCTCCAGCGAAAACGGTGCGTGGTCCACCGCTGCCGACGCCCCGGCGTCGCCGCCGACTCGAGATCCTTGGGAGTCTGTTCAGGGGAAGTTGTCGGCATCCCAGCATTCAGGTCAGGCGCATCGCCTTGGTTTCCCGGCTCAGGCCGCACACACACGCGGTCCGCCGACTCGAACATCATAAGCGTCAACCCGCCCGGCACTCCGCAGCCCCCCACCAACACCCCAACATGCCCCCACACCCGCAAACACAGCGGCCCGGTGCATCGACCGGGCCGCTGGTGGTTCCATGTCCGCATCGATCATTCCAGCGCGTCACCCTGCCGAGGGCGCGGGATTTCCACCAGTTCCGTCCGTGGGCGGGGTGGGCGGAGGAGGCGGGGTGTTGTCGTCCGAGTCATCGTCATCGTCGTCGTCGCACCCCTCAAGCGTCCGCTCCAAAGCGTCGGCCACACGGTTGGACGCGACGTCCGCCGCCCGGTCGACCATCCGCTTGGACTGCTCGGCGGCCTTGTCCAGCCGCGCCAGGATGATCGGCCCGGCGCCCCGACTGGACAGCAACTGCTTGCGCTGGACGTTCACGGCGTCGATGTTGCTCATCGCCAGCAACGCCGCCGCGTCGATCTCGTCCACCGCCTGCATGGCCCGCGTCAGCAGGTCGTCCGGCGTCGCGCCCGCGTCGGCCATCGCGCACGCGTCGTTCTTGAACGCCTCCGCGAAATCGAACATCGTCGACTTCGCGACCCGGCCCATCGCCCTCATCTCCTTCACCGCCGCGTTCGCCAGACGATTCAGCAGCCGCTGACGGCGATCGGGCCGCTGGTCCTTGCCCGACGCGCCCGCGCTGCTCCCGCCGCCCGATGGCGACGCCTGTGCCGTCGGCACCGCCGACAGCGTCATCCCAGTGCCGACCACGGCGACCAGGAGCGCCGTACGAATCATCGATCGAAGTTCCCTACGCATGCAAAGGTCCTCGGATGGCCGCCGGGGCGAGTGCCGCATCGCTCCCACGATTCCCGCGTTCACGATGGGTGCGCCGCCCCCGGTCGAGCACGGCGCGCGTCCCGTTTTCCGATGACTGCCCGGACGCCCCTTTGGGTGGCCGCGGCTGACATGAGATACCTTTCACCGCGACCCGGGGCCATTCCCAGGCCCACGCCGCGGCTTATCGGAGCGACGCAGATGGCAAAGTCTCGACAGGTTTTTCTCTGCCGATCCTGCGGAGCCACCCAGACCCGCTGGATGGGCAAATGCCCGGACTGTGGCGCATGGGACGCCCTCGAAGAGCACCGCGTCGATCGCTCCGCGACTCAGGACCCGCAGCGCGGCCTCATCGAATCCTGGACCTTGCCAGGCACTCCGGACAGCCCCGACGCTGCTCCCGACACTCCAGGGAATCCCGCTCGTCCTATCACCGATGCCGCGCAGTCCGCCTCCACCCCCACGCGGCTCTCCACCAGTATCTCCGAACTCGATCGCGTCCTGGGCGGGGGCATGGTGCCAGGCTCGGTCGTCCTCGTCGGGGGCGACCCGGGCATCGGCAAATCCACGCTCATGCTCCAGGCCGCCGGCAAGATGGCCTCCGCCTCAAGGCCCGTGCTCTACGTCTCAAGCGAAGAGTCCGCAGAACAGGTCCGCATGCGCGCCGATCGCCTCGGCGTCGCCCACAACCCCAACCTGTTCGTGCTCAGCGACACCAATCTCGCACGAATCGTCGAACAGACCCGCCGCGTGAAGCCCGGCGTGCTGGTCATCGACTCGGTCCAGATGATCTACAAGGCCGACCTCGACGCTTCACCCGGCTCGATCGCCCAGCTCCGCAGGTGCTGCGCCGAACTCGTCTATCTCGCCAAGGTCTCGGGTGTCGCCGTCGTCCTCGTCGGACACGTCACCAAGGACGGCCAGCTCGCCGGCCCGCGCCTGCTCGAGCACCTCGTTGATGCCGTGCTCTACTTCGAGGGTGACCGCTACCACGCCCATCGGGTGCTCCGCGGCGTGAAGAACCGCTTCGGCGCCACTCTCGAAATCGGCATCTTCGAGATGACCGGCTCGGGCCTTCGCGACCTCCCAGGCGGTGTCTCCGCAGGACTCATCGACACCGCCGCCGGCGCCAAGGTCGGCGCCGTCGTCTGCCCCATCCTCACCGGCACGCGCTGCGTCCTTGTCGAGATCCAGGCCCTCACCGCCACCGGCTTCCTCGGCTCGGCCAAACGCAAGAGCTCCGGACTCGACCCAAGCCGCCTCGCCATGATCATCGCCGTGCTCGAGCAGCACGCCGAGCTCCGCCTCGCCGATCGCGACGTCTTCGCCTCCAGCGTCGGCGGCATCCGCGTCGTTGAGCCCGCCGCAGACCTCGCACTGCTGCTGGCCATCGCCGGGGCACACTTCCGCCGCGCACTTGCGCCGGCCACCGCCGTCATCGGCGAGGTCGGCCTGGGCGGCGAGGTCCGCATGGTCACCCAGCTCGAGCCGCGCATCCTCGAGTCCATCCGCCTGGGCTTCAAACACCTCATCGTCCCGCGTTCCAAGAAGTTCGATTGGCCGGCGCCGCCCGGCGTCTCCATCGCCCAGTGCGCCACCATCGGCCAAGCCATCGAAGAACTCGGCTGACAGTTCGCACAACACCAAGGCCCGCGAACACCGTCACGCGTTCGCGGGCCGATACCAGGGAAGTTCAGCATCCCAGACCATCTCACGCCCAGCGATCAGGGCTGCGGCGTCGTGTCGTCGTCGCCGCCCGTCGCCCGCTGCACGGCCCGGTTCACGCGATCACTCGTGCTCGTCCGGCAATCGTTGATCCGGCTCACCGCACGACCCGCCGCCCCGTTCACCGCAGCCGACGCATCCGGGCTGTCGTCCCCGATCGCCGCCAGCGCGTTCGTCCGAATCTCGTTCACCGACGTCACCCCGCGGGCCGCACGCTCCGTGATCCGACGAACCGCCGCCGAACCGAGCTGCGTGATCTGCGCATCCGTCGCGTCGCCCGACGCCGCCCGTCGGATCGCCCGGATCGCGCCCTCGGCGATCCCGCGAAGGTCCTGGCACGTCCGCTCCGCAACCTCGCTCATCCGGCGAGCCGCCCGCGCCGCGATCTGCGCATCCGTCGGCGCCGGATTTCCGCTCGGCGGATCGGCGTACACCTGCGACTGCACCCCGCTCAAACCCAGAACCGCCACGAACGTTGACAACGCGAAACCCCGGACAATGCGATGCATGGTCGTCTCCTGCTGCTCGATTTGCATGTGCGGCGACCCCGGCACACCGCCGGTGATCCTCGGCCGCTCTGTGCATCGGTCCTTCCCGTTGCGCCTTGCGACGCGCGACCGTTGCTCGCATGGCTCAACGCACCCACCGCACGACCTATTGCACAACCCTTCGATCGCCCGGACGAATGGAGACAAGCCCTCAGCCCTCGCGAACGGGCCGGTTCTCGGGCATCAGCCAGTCCGGCAACGCCGCGGGCCTCCCCTCCCGATCCACGCACGCCAGCAGCGATTGCCCGCTGAGCAGCAGTTCTCCGGGCGTCCGCCGCTGCGCAAGCGCACCCAGCGTTCGGCCCTCTGCCCGCGGGCCAGCTCCCTCCGCCTCCGCTCCGCCCGCCACCACCGCACGGATGATCTCGTACTCATGCCGAATCTTCACCCGCGACCCACCCACCACCCGCGTCCGAACCTCGACAAGGTCGTCGTAATACGCCGGCCGCTTGTACGAGACCTCCAGCTTGACGATCACCAGAAACACGCCCGCGGCCTCCAGATCGGCATAGCTCACGCCGCTCTCCCGCAGCAGCTCCGTCCGCCCCATCTCCAGCCACGGGATGAACGCCGCATGGTGCGCCACCCCCATCGGATCGCACTCGCAATACCGAACGCGCACGCGCAGGGCCCCCTCGGTTGCCGGCCTGGCCATCGGCCTCGGAACAGGTTCGCCCGCGTGCTCCATGCGGCAACCGTAGTGCCGCCCACGCATAGAATCTCCAACATGTCCGATGGCGCACGCATCTTCGACAAGCAGCTCGCCGACAAGGTGCGCGTGCGCCCGCTCGAACCCGATGACTCGCTCGCCCACCTGACCTATCTCCTGCACCGCGCGTACAAGCAGCACGCCGAGCACGGCATCAAGGCCCTCGCCGCCTTCCAGCCAGAAGAAGTCACCCGCAAGCGGATCTCCGGCGGCGAGTGCTATGTCGCCCTCCACCTCGGCAAGATCGTCGGGACCATCCTCTTCAAGTCCGCCGCCCAGACCGCCGCCGCCGGCGTCGGGGGCTCGCTCTCGATCGCCTACCTGCAGCGGGGCGACGTGGCCAGCTTCTCCCAGCTCGCCGTCGAGCCCGAGCACCAGGGCCACGGCATCGGCTCCCGGCTCATCCTCACCGCCGAACGCCGCGCCATCCAGACCGGCGCGCGAGAGATCGCCCTCTCCACCCCCGAGCCGGCCACGTGGCTCGTCCAGATGTACCAGCGCTACGGCTATCGCATCGTCGAGCGCGCACAGTGGAACGAAACAAACTACGTCTCCGCCATCATGGCCAAACCGCTCACGCCCGCGATCGTCGTGAACGGTTCGCCGGCAAGCTCCGATGGCGTCCAGTCGACTGCCGGCTGAACCGATCGCATGCCCGCACCGCTCGACGCATCATCCACGCCCATCGCGCCCGGCGACCCCGATAGGCCGATCGACGTGCTCCACGCCCAGTGGGACTTCTCCGACCCAAAGGCGAGCATGGGACGCTTCGTCGCGCTCCTCGACCACCCGCCGTTTGATCGTGATCCGGACCTCAGGGCCGAGGCCCTGAGCCAGGTCGCCCGGGCCCTGGGGCTGCAGCGCCGCTTCACCGACGCCCAGGCCGTCCTCGCACAGGCAGAGCAGTTGATCCGACGCTCCGACACGCGGCCGCGCGTCCGCATTCTGCTGGAGCGGGGCCGGCTGGCCAACACCACCTCTGATCCCGATCGCGGGCGCGACGCGTTCGCACGCGCGTGGGAGCTCGCCGTGCGCCTCGGCGAAGAGGCCCTCGCGCAGTTCCGGATCGCCCTCGCCGAGCGCGAGGCCCAGGGCAGACTCGACGCCGTGCTCATCGCCCGCTGGTGCGTGGCCCGCTGCACGCGTGCCCTTGGAGATGTCGACGCCGCGCTCGCCCAGCAGCGCGCCCTGCTCGAGGCCCACCAGCGAGCCGGCACCGCCGACGGG
>DHLW01000061.1:0-15828 GCA_002405485.1 Phycisphaerales bacterium UBA4658 | reverse complement strand
CCCGCTCCTGGCTTCCCGCGAGCCCGATCGCCTGGCTCGCCTTGCAGAGCTTGGCCGCCGCTCCTGATCCGCCAGACGCGCTCTCGCCGCCCGCTACTTCTTGGTGTCCCCTCGCGCGAAGATGCTCGCCACGTAGTTCAGCACGTCGGTCGCGCTCGTCTCGTTGTACCCGAACTGCTTGATCAGCCGCTGCTTGACGATGTCGATCTTCTGCTGCGTCTCGTCGTCGACGACGCTGCTGACCAGGTTCTTGAGCTTGATCGTGTCGCGCTGGTCCTCGAAGAGCTTCAGCTCCAGGGCCTTGTACAGCCGCGCGTTGGTGTTGTACTCGAACTTCTTCCCATCCAGCGCGAGGGCGCCGATGTAGTTCATGATCTCCTGCCGGAAGTCGTCCTTGCGGCTCTCGGGAATGTCGATCTTCTCCTCGATCGACCGCATCAGCCGCTCATCCGGCTCCTCGTCCTTGCCGGTGTACCGGTTCTTCACGCGCTCACGCTGCGTGTACGCGCGCACGTTCTCGATGTAGTTCGTGCACAGACGCTTGATCGCGTCCTCGTCGGCGCTGATCGCCCGCTGCACCTCGGCCTTGATGATGTCCTCGTACTCCTCCTTCACCACCGCCAGCATCTCGCGGTACTTCTTCTTCAGGTCCTCGTCGTTGATCAGCGAGTGGTGGCTGAGTCCGCTCTCCAGCTCGTTCATCACCATGAACGGGTTGATCGCCTTCTCCTCCACCGCCTGCCGGCTCACCAGCGCGTTGGAGATCTTGTCCTGCACGTACCGCGGGCTGATCCCCTCCATCCCCTCGCGAGGCGCCTCCTCCTTCAGCTCCTTGATCGAGTCCTCGGTGTACCCGGGAATCGCCTTCCCGTTGTACAGCTTCATCTTCTGCATCAGCGTCAAGCCCGCCTTCTTGGGCGCGTCCAGCCGCGTCAGCACCGCCCACATCGCCGCCACCTCCAGCGTGTGCGGCGCGATGTGGATCCCCTTGATCCGCTCGGCTCCGAAGTCCTTCTGATAGATCTTGATCTCGTCGTCCAGCCGGATGTTGTACGGAATGTCGATCTTGATCGTGCGATCCCGGAACGCCTCCATCATCTCGTTGGACTGCAGCCGCTTGTACTCCGGCTCGTTGGTGTGCCCCAGGATCACCTCGTCGATGTGCGTCTGCGCGAACTTCTTGGGCTTGATCAGGTGCTCCTGGCTCGCCCCGAGCAGGTCATACAGGAACGCCACGTCCAGCTTCAGCACCTCGATGAACTCGCAGATCCCGCGGTTGGCGATGTTCAGCTCCCCGTCGAAGTTGAACGCCCGCGGGTCGGAATCGCTCCCGAACTGCGCGATCTTGCGATAGTTGATGTCCCCGGTCAGTTCCGTCGAGTCCTGGTTCTTCTCGTCCTTGGGCTGGAAGGTGCCGATGCCCACGCGATCCTTCTCGCTCAGGATGATCCGCCGGACCTTCACGTGCTTCATCACCTGACGCCAGTCCCCGCCATAGTGCCGCATCAGGTCCGCCGCCACCTTGCGGCAGAACGGATCGAGCTCGCCCACGATCCGGAGCTGCCCGCCCCGCCCCTTGGGCTGGTACTTCGCGTTCAGCTTCCCCAGGATCTCCTGCCGGGCCTCACGCGGGACCAGCAGCAGCGGCTCCTCGTGCATCGGGCACGGAAACTCGTGATCCATCGCCCCCGGGCCGCAGTGCTCGTCGAGCATCCAACTGAAGCTGTACATCGCCCCCTCGTCGGTGCGCGAGTACTGCTCGAGCCCCTTCTTCAGCAGTCGCGCGATCGTCGACTTGCTCGAGCCCACCGGCCCGTGCAGCAGCAGGATCCGCTTGTCCGTCCCGTACCCCTCCGCCGCCGAGCGGAACACGTCCACGAGCTGCATGAGCGCGAAGTCCAGCCCGTAGATCCCGTCGGCTCCGTGGTCGAACGGATCCGAGAAGAAGTGATACCGGATGCAGTCCTTCTTGAACAGCTTGTACTTCTCGCTCCCGTACGACAGGATCGCGTCATACACCCGCTGATACGCGTTCCGCAGCACCGCCGGGTTCCGGGCGCAGATGTCCAGATAGTCAAAGAACGTCCCCGACCAGTTGTGCGTCTGGAACGATCGCCGATCAAGCCGATTCTCGATGAGCGAGATCAGGTCGTTTGCCGCCTCGCCCCCGCCCGCGCCCCCAGGGCCCGGGCCGCCCGTGACGCCATACTCCGGACTCCACACCTGCGCCAACCGGATGTGCATCGACATGACGATCCTCCAGGGCGATGACCTTCGACCTCGCGCGACACCCCCGAGACGCCGACCGGACCACCGGGTCTTATCGGCATGCTCGAGCGGGCACCGGAGACAATGTCGAAGCCCCACCCATTCCCGTTATACGACGCTCGATACCCCACGGATCGACCCCCAGGACGACCTTCCCGAGACTCATGCCTTCCCCCCGATCGGGCGGGAATACGCTCTGCGCGATGTCCTTCGGTCTCGGCCATGGCCGCTCTCTCGACGACGCCCCGGGCGTCATCGGCATCGCGCCCGCCGAGCTCCCCCCGCTTCCCGACGACATCCTCACCAATCCCGCCGCCGCTCGCTTGGACCCACGCTCGTGGTTCTGTGACCCTGCCCGCCCCTTTGAGATCGAGATCGGCACCGGCAAAGGCGGTTTCCTGCTCCAGGAAGCCGCCGCCCACCAGGACGTCAACTACCTCGGCTTCGAGTACGCCCGCGAGTTCTATCTCTACACCGCCGACCGTCTCCGCCGACGCGGGCTCGCGAACGTCCGCATGCTCAACGTCGACGCCACGGAGTTCCTCCGTTGGCGAGCCCAGACCGGCTGCTGCCGAGTCATCCACCTGTACTTCTCCGACCCCTGGCCCAAAGCCCGCCACCACAAGAACAGGGTGGTCCAGGATCGCTTCCTCGCCGAGGCCTACCGCGTACTCCAGCCCGGGGGCGAGCTCCGCCTCGTCACTGATCACGATGACCTCTGGACGTGGTATCAGCAGCACATCGACCGCTGGACCAGTGCGTGGGCCATCCCCACCGACCTCCAGGCCGCCTGTGGCACGCCCGACCGCCACGCCTTCGACGTCCGCCCCTTCCTCCCGCCCACCTGGACCGAGGACGGCCAGACCGTGGGCACCAACTACGAACGCAAGATGTGCGTCGATCGACCCCCGCACGCCTGCGTCCTGGTCAAACGCGGGTGACCGTCGTGCTCTCAGCGCTTGCCGTCGATCAGGTCCTGCCCACCCTGCCCCATCGCCTCAATGTCGCGCCCCACGCCCTTGACCGTGTGGCACCCGGCCAGCCACATGAGCAGGACACCCGTTCCGATCAGCACACTGGCGGCAAGCACGCAACGACGCAAACCCGAGCTGCCCATGGGGGTCAACCTCCTCGATCCGATCCTTCGGCCCGCCGATCTCCTGGCCTCTGCCCGGACCAGCCCCGACTGCCCGGATGATCGTCCATCGTCCGAGAATGACCGCATTTTTCCTGCCCTAGACCATCTTCCGGACCACCTCTCCGACCCCGCTACGCTCTCTCCCCATGTCCTTCGATCCGCTCGTGATCCTGACCGAACGCTTCGCCCAGGCGATCGCCTCCGCGTTTCCGCAGGCCGCTGGCGCCGACCCCATGGTCTCCGCCAGCCGAAACCCCAAGTTCGGGGAGTTCCAGTGCAACGCCGCCATGACCCTGGCCAAGACCCTCGGGCAGCCGCCCCGCGAGGTGGCCAAGGCCCTGGTGAGCGCGGCGAAGATCGCCGACATCGCCGAGCCCCTCTCCGAGGCCTCCATCGCCGGCCCCGGGTTCATCAACATCACCCTCCGTCCTGACGCACTCGTCGGACTGCTCAAGTCCATCACCACCGAGGACTTCGGCATCGAGCGCGTCGGCGCGGGCAAGACCGTCGTCGTGGATCTCTGCGGCGTCAACCTCGCCAAGGAGATGCACGTCGGACACCTGCGCTCGTGCATCATCGGCGACACCCTCGCCCGCGTGCTGGCACGGGTCGGATACGCCGTGATCCGCCAGAATCACGTGGGCGACTGGGGGCTCCCGATCGCAATGGTGACGGCCAAGCTCATGGACGCCGCCGCCGCGGGGCGGGATATCGCCGAGCTCTCACTCGATGACCTGGAAACGCTCTATCGGTCGGCCAAGGTCGAGGCCGACGCCGACACGCGGGGACTGGCCGCCGTCCGCCGGTTCGGACTCGGGCCGAAGGCCGCCGCCGAGCTGGAAGAACAGGTCGCGGGCGCCGAGGAGTCGCTGACCAGGGCCAAGCGGGTGCTTCTGGACCTGCAGTCCCACGAGCCGACGGCGATGCGCTTCTGGCAGCGGATCGTCGACGTGACCATGGACGCGTGCATCAAGACGTGCGCTCGGCTGAACGTGATCGTCACGCGCGAGCACAGCGCGGGCGAGAGCAGCTACGCCGAGGAACTCGCCCCGCTCGTCGCCGATCTTCTGTCGCGGGGCGTTGCCGAGGCCAGCGAGGGCGCGCTCGTGGTGCGCGTCGATGGAATCGACGAGCCCTGCATCATCAGAAAGACCGATGGCGCGTTCCTGTACGCCACCACGGACATCGCCGCCATCCGCAGGCGCGTGCAGAAGCTCGGCGCCGATCGGGTCATCTACTGCGTCGATCAGCGCCAGGGGCTGCACTTCAGGCAGGTCTTCGCCGCCGCCGTCAAGGCCGGATACGCCACGCGCCCGGGCGCCCAGGGCCCCAGCGAGCTGCAGCACGCCGGCTTCGGCATGGTGCTGGGTGACGATGGCCGACCGTTCAAGACCCGGAGCGGGGACAACGTCAAGCTCTCCGACCTCGTCGACGAGGCCGTCGAGCGGGCCCGCCGCGTTGTGCAGGAAACCAGCCCGGAGCTGAGCCCCGCGGCTCGCGATCGCGTCGCCGAGGCCGTCGGTGTCGCCGCGATCAAGTACGCCGACCTTTCCAGTGACCGCGTCAAGGACTACGTCTTCAACTTCGACCGCATGCTCGCGTTTCAGGGCAACACGGGTCCCTACCTGCTCTACGCGCTTGTCCGGGTGCGCCAGATCCTGCACAAGGCGTCCAAGGCCGGCATCTCGCCGGGGGCGATCTCCATCGCCGCCAGCGAGGAGAAGACCCTCGCGCTGCACATGCTGCGCTATCCCGGCGTGCTCCTGTCCGTGGCCCAGTCGCTCGAGCCGCACCGCCTGTGCACGTATCTGTACGAGCTGTGCGCGAGCTTCAGCGCGTTCTACGACAAGTGCCACGTCCTGAACGCCGAGACCGACGCGCTGAAGGCCAGCCGACTCGCCCTCTGCGCACTCACCGAGCGCGTTCTCGCCGACGCCCTGACCACGCTGGGGATCAAGCTCATCGATCAGATGTAGCGACGCGGCCCGAAGCGATCTCCACCGCCCGGGCCGCGCCAACTCGTTCGCCGCGACGCGCCCATCGAGCGCGGATCACGCCGCCTGACCACGGACGTCCTGATTGCCGAGCTTCAACGGACGCGGCTGCGGCGGCGTCGCCGACGGCGCACCGATATGCCGCGCAAGAGGAATCAGGGTCTGCATCATGAACTCAAGCCAGCGCACGTCGCGCGCACGCACCCGGCCAAGCACCTGCAGCGTGGCGACGCCGATGACGCCGCCGCCGCGAGCAAGGATCAGCGGAAAGCTCAAGACCGTGTGCGGATTAGCCGGTCCAGGGCGCTCGTGCACGAGCTTCCCCTGCTTGAACGCCCGCTGCCGGATGTCGCGGGGCTCTGCGCCCTCTCCGATGCCGAAGCTCTCGCGGGTCCTTGCCTGCTCAAACCCCGCGCGCATGAACTGGTGATCGATGACGAGGTCCGTGCCCTTCCGGACGGCGATATCGAGCTTGGTCTTGGCGCGGAGCTGAGTGCCCATGCGATCCTGGAGCGCAAGCAGCAGGTTGTAGGCGTCCTGCGTGGTCACGTTGGAGCGCCCGGCCAAGTCGACGATGAGCGTCATGTCTTCGGGGGTCAGCGTCTCGCTCGCCGCATCACGCATGCGGTGCACGCAGTACACCAGCCCGAACGCAAGCCCCGCCGAGAGACCCGCGATCGCGTACTCGGGTCGGTTGGTCATCGCGCCGCCGACCGCCGTCGCAAACCCCGAAGAACTCAGGAAAGCGGTTCCCACGTTGACACAGAACTTCATGAACTCCGTCGAAGCTCCACCAGACATGACGCATTCTCCAAGCTTGGAGACTTGCTGCAGCCGCCCCGTTCCTCCGTGGCGGCCGCACCAAGGTCACGGCAACTCGCATCGTTCCGAGCGCCCCTTCCTCGGGACCCATCGGGAGAGGATGTCCGAGTCAGAACATCCCGCTCGGATCAATACGCGACGCAGACATGCAGCGTTCTGATCATCCGCACGACGATCGCATGAACTTGCGTGAATATTATATCTATTGCAATCGATGTCGACGAAGGACGATCGGCACGCGTCAACCCGCACCGATCGCAGAATTGCTCTGATTTCTCGGCTTTTCAGACGCTCGCCCACCCGGATTGCCCTCCACCGCCGCCCCCTCCCCGCCGCGACGGTCGCCGCGGATGCGGCCATCAGCCGTACCGGTTGCTGAACGGACGACCTTCGGTTCTTGTCTTGATCGAATGACGGCTGCCCGATCGGCCCTGCATGAACGAAAAAGAACCGGCCGACCCAGAATCTGGATCGGCCGGTCGAAGGAGCAATGATGTGCGTTCCGAAGATGCCCTGTTCGATTAGAACAGGAGCTGGAACTGCAGGCGGATGGCGACCTCGTTCTCATCGGTCTGCCCGATGATGCCCACGCCGGTCGCGGGGAGCGAGCCGAACGCGGTCAGGTCGTTGGTGTTCTCGAAGGCCCAGACGACGTCGAGCGTGGCCTTGGCGGCGTGCCCGGCGTAGTACTGGTTCAGACCGGCGGTGAGGAAGTTGTAGGTGTCCTCGTTCAGGCCGCGATCGTTGTCAGCGAAGATCGCGTCCCAGCGGGCGAAGACTTCGGTGTTCTCGGCGAAGCGCCAGCCGCCCTGGACGACGGCGCCGAAGTCGTTGAGGTCCGTCTCGGCAGCGCCGATCGAGTCCTGCTGGTAGCGGCCGATGAACGCGCCGTACAGGTTCCAGCTGTCGCCCTCGAGCGAAGCGTCGATCGTGTACTGCAGGGTGTCGCGATCCTCATCGCCCGCGACCGGGGTGTTGTCCGACTGCTGCCAGTGCACGGCGGCGCCGAGCATGAAGCCGAAGTCGGCGCCCTTGGCGCTGGTGAAGTCCTCGAACTGGTCGAAGTTGCCGCTCAGCAGGAAGTCCGCACGAGCCGTGAAGGCGTACTCGGCCTGGCCGGAGGTCGCGAAGCCCGAGGTGTTCTCGGAAGCGATGAAGTCGGTGTTGCCGCTGTTCAGACCGTCAGAGAAGGCGAAGAAGCCGCGCCAGTTCTCGGCCTTGTAGGAGAGCTGCACGCCCTGGCTGAAGCCCTGGGTGTACACGCTGTTGGTGAAGGAGCGCTCGGCGGCGAGCTGCTTGGCGCTGGAGACCATCTCCTCGCGGAGCAGGGGCAGCTTGAACTGACCCCAGGTCGCCTTCCAGCCGTTGGCGAACTTGTAGCCGGCGTAGGCGAAGTCGACCGAGGCCGAGTCGCCGTTGTCGTTGCGGAAGCGGACGCGGAAGAACCAGTCCTTGTTCAGCTCGCCGTCCACGTCGAAACGGGTGCGGCGGGTCTGGAACCCGTGCGTGAAGTCGTCCACGCGGGCCGAGCCCACGGTCGACTCGTCGTCACGGAAGTTCAGCACGTAGCGGAACTGCAGCTGCCCGCCGATGTTCAGCCGGAAGCCGTCGCCCGCGATGAAGAAATCGCTGCCGTCGTGCCCGGCATCGCCGGCCGCCAGCAAGCTGGAGCGCGTCTCGGCGTCGCTGAGCATCTCGGCGACGACCGCGCGGACCTCGTCGGAGGACTGCGACTGAGCCAGGGCGGTGGCGCCCGACACGCTCAGAGCCGCACCGGCGAGCATCAAGAGACCCTTGACCTTCATTCTGAGACTCCTTTTTCTTGCAAGAAACACTGTGAACCGGTGTGACGAAGCGCCGTCTCCGTGCGCCTCAACTGTGATCGACAACGGACCCCATCCACCACTGAAGACGTTTCCACCCGTTGCTGACGTGGAGAAGTTCGCTTCCCCACGAGAAACCTCCGACTCCGTGAACCCGGACGCCAGCGGTCCAAGCCCATTCTCGGACGGCGTGAGGCCTTCGCCCCACATTTCGTCCGAACTTCCCAGTTTCGCCGCCTCGGGCCCCCATGCACCCGACTCGCGACGCCCCGGAGAACCCACACGGATCCGCTCACGGTCCGGGTGGGAGGCGATGCTACCCGCCTAGCTTAGCAAACGCAAACTCACTTGCGGCATTTTTTCGACCGCCCTCAAGGCTCGGACGCAAACTTGCCCAACGATTGACGATTTCCTTGGTTCCCCGCGCAACTCTTGCGCCACCCCGGCCCGGGAGAACACCGGACACTGTCCTCTCAAAGTGCGAACTTTCTGTAAAGACGGCCCTCTCCGGCCCCTGGCACTTGTCCCGAGCGGCCCGATTGAACCATCATCTCCTTCATGAGCACCGCCAAGCGCATCGTCGTCGTCGAGGATGAAGCCGATCTCGCTGAGTTGCTGTGCTACAACCTGCGGAAGGCCGGGTACGACGTCGAGGCGTGCCGCGACGGGGCCTCCGGACAGCGACGGATCCTCGAGGTCATCCCGGATCTGGCCATCCTGGACGTCATGCTTCCGCAGATCAACGGCCTGCAGATCGCCCGTCAGATGCGGACCAACCCCAAGACCACCCAGACCCCCATCCTCTTCCTCACCGCCAAGGCCGAGGAAGCCGACCAGATCGCCGGTCTGCAGGTCGGGGCCGACGATTATGTGACCAAGCCCTTCTCCATGAAGGTCCTCCTGGCCCGGGTCGAGGCGATGCTTCGGCGGTCCCGGGCCGGAAGGCCTGAAACGGTCGACCTCCTCGAGGTCGCCGGCATCCGGGTAGACCTCGCGACGCACGAGGTCACGGTTCAGGGCGAGCCGATCAAGCTCACGCTCACCGAGTTCCGCATCCTCGTGGCCCTGATCCGCGGCCGGGGCAAGGTGCTCAGCCGGGCCGACCTCATGTACACCGCCATGGGTCCCGACGTGCTGGTCACCACCAGGACCATCGACGTGCACGTCGCCGCGATCCGCAAGAAGCTGCTCTCCTGCGGCGCCAAGATCCGCACAGTCCGCGGCGTGGGGTATCTTTTCGACGAGGCCGCCGAGGGCGTTGCCGTCGAGACCGAGGGCCACTGAGCGCGGGCGTGAAGGCGTCGGATAATGCCTGATGTACCCGGATCCAAACCCATCGGCATGGTGAACGCGGCGAACTTCTGGATCGCGCTTGGCGCGGTCGGTCTGGTCGCCGGAGCCGCGCTGCTGACCCTGGTCCTGAACATGGATCTGCCCGGGGCCGTCGCGACCATCACCTCGGCGTGCGTCATCAGCATCGTGGCCCTGGTCTGGCAGACCCGGCGCGAGTTGCGGGTGATCGCCGCCCTGGAGAAGGCGGCGGCGGAGATGCTCCTGGCCGATCGGCCGATTCGCGGCGGACTGGGACAGGCCTGGGGAGTGGCCCCGGACGAGGTGCCGGGGGATCTCCGCCCGCTCGCGGGCTCGCTGCAGGCGCTGGGGGATCGGTTCCACACCCAGCTCAAGCTCGCCGCCAAGAACAGTCGGAACCTCGAAGCCCTCATCGATGCCATGGATGAGCCGCTCCTCGCCACCGACAATGAGGACCGCATCATCTTGTGCTCCCGGTCCACCGAGGCGGTGCTCGGGTCACGGGGCTCGGACGAGCAGGGCGTCATCGGGCGGACCATCCGCGAGGTCTTCACCAGCGCCGAGATCCTGGAGATGCACGCTCTGGCCAAGGCTGGCCAGGTGCGCCGGGGCCGGGTTCGAGTCATCACCCCGATCGGGCAGCGGACGTTCCAGGTATCGGCATCGCCGGTGCCGGCGGCATGGGGCGAGGGCGTGTTCGGTGCGGTGCTCGCTCTCCGCGACGTCACCGAGCTCGACCAGGCCGTGCAGGTCAAAACCGACTTCGTCGCCAACGCCAGCCACGAGCTGCGCACGCCGGTCGCCGCCATTCGCACCGCGGCAGAGACGCTGGAAGCTGCCGGCGACGATCCCAAGATGAGCGAGCGGCTGCGCGGGATGATCGTCTCGCACGCCGAGCGGCTCGAAGAGATGCTCCGCGACCTGCTGGACCTGTCTCGACTGGAGTCTCCGGACGTCCCGCTGAAGATCGAGCGGATCGATCTGGACGAGCTGGTGCGCACCCTGCGCACCCTCGCCGAGCTTCCGTGCAGGGAGCGGCATCTGACGCTCAGCTTCGAGTTCGAGGACGAGCTGGACGGGATCCGGACCGATCGCAAGCTCCTGCTGCTCATCCTCCGCAACCTTGTCGAGAACGCCACCAAGTTCGCCCACGAGCACACCACCATCCGCGTGATCGCGACGGTCGTCGAGGCCGAGATCGATCGGCCGGGCGTGAACGCCGCCATTCGTCCTCAGGATGCGCACCGGGCCGGGATCGACGGTCCGTACCCCGCCGTCGTCCGGTTCGAGGTCATCGACAAGGGCATCGGGATCCCGCTCAGCCACCAGGAGCGCGTCTTCGAGCGCTATTACCAGGTCGACCCCGCACGCACCGGCGGCGGACCAACCTGGAGACGCGGCACCGGGCTCGGCTTGGCCATCGTCAAGCACGCGGCCAAGGCCCTGCACGGGCGATGCGGGCTCAGCAGCGTCTGGGGCCAGGGCACCACCGTCTATGTCGAGGTCCCCGTCACGGTCGACCCGCCCACTCGCGACACGCTGAAGATCAAGACCGGCGCCTGAACGCCGGTCTGTCGCACGCGACCGTGTCGACTCCCTCGCCCGAGCGCCCGACCATCGCGACTCGCCTACTTCCGCCCCTCCAGCTCCTCCCACCGCGCATACAGACCGGCAACCCGGGCCTGGACCTCGGCGAGTTCCTGCCCCAAAGACGCCATCCGCTTGTGGTCAGCCAGCGTTCGCGGGTCGCCCATCTGGCCCTCGATCTCTCGCATGCGGCTCTCGGCCTTCTCGATCGCCGACTCCATCCCAGACAGCTCGTGCTGCTCCTTGAAGCTCAGCTTGACCTTCTTCGCCGGGGCAGGTGCAGCCGCCGGAGCCGATTGGACCGCCTCGTTCGGCGCTGCGGGCGACGAAGCTCTGGCCGGCCCCGCCGCGGGCTGGCCCCTGCGGGCGGCGTGGGCCTTCCACTGCGGGTAGTCGGTGAAGTACCGCGCCCCTCCAAGCCCGTCCAGCGCGAGCACGCGGGTCGCCAGCCGGTCGAGCATGGCACGGTCGTGCGTCACCAACACCACCGCCCCCGGAAACTCTTCCAAGCTCTCCTCCAGCACGTCCAGCGAGGCCAGGTCCAGATCGTTCGTCGGTTCGTCCAGAATGAGCACGTCCGCCGGCTCGAGCATCAGCCGAGCGATGTGCACCCGCGCGAGCTCGCCCCCAGAGAGCGACCGGATCGGGCTGAAGAGCTGGTCCTTGCTGAACAGGAACATCTGCGCCCACGTCGCCACGTGCAGCAGCCGACCCCGATAGATCACGCTGTCGGCTGGTGAAAAGGTCTCGCCGAGGGACTTGTCGGGATCCAGCTCGCTCCGATGCTGGCTGAACAGCACCACGCGCAGGTTGTCGGCCCGCTTGATCGTGCCCAGCGCCGGCGTCCCGTGCGGCAGCTCGTCGGCGATCGCCTGCTCGTCCCGGAGCATCTCCGGCGTCGGCGCATCGCTCTGCATTTCGCCGGTGAGCAGTTTGATGAGCGTGCTCTTGCCCGCGCCGTTGGGACCGAGCAGCCCGAGGACCGAACCGGGCGTGAGCAGCACGTCGACGTTCCGGAACAGCGTCCGTCCGCCCAGCGTCTTGCTGAGCCCGCGACCCGTCAGCAGCTTGAGCGTCTGCCGATCCGTGCTCGTGAAATCGATCTGCGCGGCCTTCTGCGGGGCGTTGCGGGCACGAAGCTCCGCGAGCTCGTCCATCCGCTGGTACGACGCGTCGATCCGGCTCTTGCTCTTAGTTCTCCGCGCCTTGGCCCCGCGGCTCAGCCAGCGCAGATCCTCCTTCACCTCTGCGCTCAGCGCCTGCTCCCGCTTCTGCTGCCCTTCCAGAAACTCCTGTTTGCGGCGGAGAAACTCGTCGTACCCGCCCTTCACGCTGAACGTCCCCTCCGGATACGCCCGCGACAGCTCCACGATCCGCGTCGCCGTCGATTCCAGGAACGTCCGGTCGTGCGTGATCACCACCGACGCGAACCCCTCGTGCGCGCTCCCGCCCGACCACCCGCCCCCGGTCTTGAGCAGTTGCTCCAGCCAGTCCACGCCCTCGATGTCCAGGTGGTTCGTCGGCTCGTCGAGCATGAGCAAATCGGGATCGACCGACAGCCCGCGAGCGATCGACAGCCGCTTGCGCTGCCCGCCCGAGAGCGCGGCGGTCGGCGTCGCGAGCATCGCCGCATCGCCCATCCCGACCCGGTCCAGCGCCATCTCCGCCGCCAGCTCCAGCTCATGATGGTCGTGCACGTGCGGGAGCTTCCCCGACTCGAACGCCCGCTCGAGCGGCCCAAGCACCGCCGACCGCACCGTGTCCTGATCATCGAACACGTCCTGCTGCGCGATGTACGCGATCCGGAGCCCACGCCGGAGCGACACCGATCCGCCGTCGGCCTCGTCCATCCCCGCCAGAATCTTCAGCAACGTGCTTTTGCCCGCGCCGTTGGGGCCGATCATCGCCAGCCGCTCACCCTCGTCGATGCTGAGCGACACGCCCGTGAACAACGTCCGGGCGGCGAACTGCTTGGCAATGTCCCGTGCGGTCAGAAGCGGCGGCATGCATCCACCGTAGGCCGGTGGACCCCGAGTTCCCCGCTCCCTCCGCCGATCCGCCCGCTACACCTTCACGCCCGTCGCCCGAGACCGGACATTGTCCAGCACGTTCATGAAGTTGATGTAGCTGTCGTACGGCGAGTCGTACGGGGAGAAGTACTTGTGCACGTCCCCGTCCGACCAGTACTTCGTGCACATGTAGTAAAAGTGATCGCTCGTCGTCAGCTTTCGCCAGTCGGCCAGCAGATACCCAGCCTCGTCCAGCTCGCGCTGCTTCATCGCGTCGTGCGGATCGCCCTTGACCGCCGCCAAGGCCGCCCCGTACCGCTCCTTGATCGGCTTCTCCAGCTTGTACGTCTCCAGGAGCGCGTTGCTCTGCATCGCGTTGCCCAGCCACGCCGTCAGATCACGCTCGGTGTCCGCCCACGAGATCATGTGCGGCACGTCATACACGCCCACCGGCTCAAACCGCTCGATCGCCTCGCTCGGCGTGTTGAAGTGGTTGTGCCCCGGGGTCACGTCAAACACCTTGCCCGGCATCGCCCGCAGGAACTCGAAGATCCCCGTGTCGGCCCACTGGTGCTCGCCGAACGTCTCGTAGTCCATGAACAGGTTGCACAGATACCCGTCCCCGTTGATCTGGTTCACCCAGTTCGCGAACTTCTCCGCGCTCAAGGGCCACTCCGCCCACCCGCGATTGCTGAACCGGAACGCGATGTCATCGCTCAACCGATAGTTCTTCAGCATCATGCAGAACGGCTTGCCCGTCGGCCCATCCCCCGTGTGCGGCGGGCGATACAGATAGTTCGGCGACCGGAACCCCAGAATGTGATCCACCCCCTCGCAGATCCCGCCCATCCACCGCTTCTTGGGTACCCCAACACTCCGTGTGGGATTCTTCGAGCCCGCGTCCTTCGAGCCACCCTCATCCACCGTCATCTGGTTCAGAAAGTGCCCGAGGTCGTTGTTGTAGATCAGCTCGGTATTCCGAAACACCTTGGGCGTCTGCCCAAAGAGCTCCTGAATCTTCTTCGTGTGCGCGTTCACCTGATCGGTGAACT
Source organism: Phycisphaerales bacterium UBA4658 (assembly GCA_002405485.1). Classification (GTDB taxonomy): domain Bacteria; phylum Planctomycetota; class Phycisphaerae; order Phycisphaerales; family UBA1924; genus UBA4658. The sequence continues at coordinate 1,824 of DHLW01000061.1, read as the reverse complement.
CCTGCCGCGAGTACAGAAAGCTCAGCGAGTGGTAGTACGTCTCCCCCAAAAACTCGCAGCACCCGCTGTCGGCCAGCCGCTTGAAGATGTCCAGCACATCCGGGCAGAACTCGGCCATCTGATCCAGCACCACCCCCGTCAGCGCATACGACACGCGGAAGTTCCCCTTGTGGGCCTTCACCATGTCCAGAATGAGCTGCGTCGCCGGTCGATAGCACTTGTCCGCCACCTTGCGGCAGATCTGCCCGTTCTTCTCCGTGTCAAAGTAGAAGTGCGAGTTGTCAAACACCGTGTAGCGCTTGAGACGGAACGGCTGGTGGACCTGGAAGTAGAAGACGACGGATGCCATGGTGCACGGAGGATACACGCCCGCCGGGAGCGATGCGTCCCGATGCCGCCCCTTCCGCCAACGCGCCACGGTCGGCACGCCCAACAACTGCCACCCACCACGCGCCGGCCCCGATCCGTGCCGCCGACCGCGGCGCTGAGCGGTCGGCGTGGCTGGTCACCAGCCGCAAGGCACTCCGATCGCTCAATTCCGCGATCGGTGGCACGACATGCGATTTGTCACGATTGTCACGGTCGGTGCCGCCGCCAGAGTTTGACGAGTCGATATCGCTACTTTCCCTCCGGCGCATCTGGCTGCGCTTCAAGCCGAAGCGGAAGGGTTCGCAGGACCCATCTCCACTCATAGGAGGGTGGCACCGCTTTAGACTCGTTCACTTTGCGGTAGGTGGTGTTCCAGCCATCACCAGTCGGTATCCACGTCTCTCCACCTTCTTGGCCATCGCTCGTCTTTACCCTCATCAAAACCCACTCTGGCAGGCCGCGCCAGTTCTCTTCTGCCAGAGCAAGAGCTAGTTCCTCTGGCTGCACCTTGTCAAACTTCTCTGCCGGGAAAGTCGGTGGCGGGGGCGTGTTCGTCCAGTCAAATGCCTTGATGAACTGGTATCGCTCAACCGTCTTGATTGCACCAATAGCCGAGCCGTATTGATAGCGACCAACGAGCTGGACCTTCATGTTCGTTTGCAGTCGGTCGCCATCCACAACCACTCCGGTGTGTGGATAACCGTCCAGCCGGACCGTTCTCTTCCCGGACTCCTTGTTCACGTCGAATCTGACCAGTAGTCCGTCCTTCAGCACCTGAACTACTTCCATCCTCTCAACGAACTCGCCCTCGACTTTGTCAAGTGCGGCTTGGCGAGTTGTGCGGGCATGGACTTCCCAGTTTGCTTGGATGTCCGCGCAAATTCTCGCATAGAGTTCGGCTTTGCTGGCATACGCATCCCTGGTTCTCGGGCAGTAGATTCCAGGCGCATTGTTTAGCATCATCGCAGCATCTCTTTCACCGCGGGCCTGTCGCGCCTTGGCAAAGAACTCCTCTCGCTCTTGTGCAACCTGCGCGCAATAGACCTTGCCGTCTGGTGCCCTGAGATAGCGGGGCGCATGCTTGATGAGCACTCGCTGTTGATGGTCGGGGAGTTGCTCCCACAAGCGAGTCGCCTTTTGCTCGCGTTCATCAGTGTTAACGCTGGTCGACATTCCGGAGGTTTGCACTGCCAGCGTCAGAATGCTCCCGAGGATGATCTTCAACATGAATCGAGTCCTTGCGATGCCGAGTTCTGGCGTTTCATGGGTAGGCGGGTGGGCATGCAGCACCGACCGCGGCGCTGACCGGTCGGTTTGCCTCGATCGGTTTCGATCACGACCCATGATCGGAACGTGATCACTAGGGCCTGGAATCAACCCAACACTTGAATGATACCGCCGATGGGCGTGGGCAGGTGGCACCGACTCCCAACAACCCGTGCCACCGACCGGGGC
>DHLW01000120.1 GCA_002405485.1 Phycisphaerales bacterium UBA4658 | reverse complement strand
CGAATCTCGGGACCGGCCCGCCGTTGTCGAGCATCCAGACGATCCCACGGCGGTCGGCCCGGATTCCGAGCACCGAGTGCAGCCCGGCGCCGGACCCATCTGGGGCCGAGGCCCACTGGGCGTTTGGAAAGGGAACCAGTTCGCCGTCGCGCAGCTCGCAGACGCGAAAGCGGGGCTCATAGAACTGGTGCATGCTCACGATGATCCGGCCAGACGGCGTGACGGCGATGTTTCCGGGCGCGCCCTGGACCTTGGCGACCACCTCCAGCGGCGCAGATCGCGACGCGTCCGAGGCGCTTGAGGCCGCGGGCCCCGCGCAGCCGACGATGAGCGAGCTGACCGCGAGTGTGAGGAGCGTGGCAAACACGGCTGATCGCATGGATCGGATCTCCGGACGTTCGCACGTGGACCGCCGGCATGCAGGATGGCCGCCGACGCCGGTCGGCGCGAGATGCCCTGAGCACCTCGGCCTGGTGCACGCGCGTGAGACGATGTGTAGGCGCGGATGAGGCCGGATGCAGGCAGACGGAGAATGGCCTCCGGGACTGAGCGCCGACGGAGTTCGAATCGTCCACGACGGAGCGTTTTCTGGAGCGCGTGGCCCGCTGGACGGCTGTCATTGCCTGAGCCGAGTCGGCCCGGGGGAGCTGGCCGGGCGTCAGCAGGAATGACAAAGCGGGAGACCCGGGCCACCGTGCAGGTGGGAGAGTCTCCCGCTGAAGCGGAGAGGGAGGGATTCGAACCCTCGATACGGTTTCCCGTATACGCGATTTCCAGTCGCGTTCCTTCAGCCGCTCGGACACCTCTCCGGAAGTGCAACCTGGCTGAACAGGGGTCAAGTCTAGGCACTGCCCAGCGCGTGACCAGAGTGGGTTATCGGCGATCGGGGAGCCGGGCTTCTGCGGCCCTGAGCGCGGGATAGGCCGGAGAAGCCCGCCGATCGACACACCGGACCCAGAGGGCGTCCAGCAATCGCACGCCGAGGTAGCCGCGGGTCACCCAGGCGCCCAGGAGCCACCCGATCGCGCCCCCGACGACGACGTCGGTTGGCCAGTGGGCGTCGAAGAGAACGCGGGCGAAGGCGACGAGTGCGGCCAGGGCGATCACCAGCCACCGAATGCGCGGATAGATCCCTGTTAGGAAGGTTGCCAGGGCGAACGCGAACAGCGTGTGGCTGGAGGGCATGGACCACAGGTCTGACCCCGCGCCCGAAGCGATGTCCCAGGCGTGCACGTGGCGGGTCTCGCCGGCGACCTGGATCGGATACGTGCCCCAGGGGAACAGGAACGTGCGCGGGTCATCGAACTCCGGTCGCGGGCGAGGCCGACCGATGAACAGCTTTCCCAGCATGGATGCGAACTGGCTGAGGATGACGATCAGCAGCAGATCCAGCAGGCGTCTGCGGCGGACGGGATCGAGGAGCCAGATCAGCGCCGCGACCACGATCAGGCAGAACCCCTGACCGAACTGCTGCCAGGCGTGCAGTTCGCGGCGAACGTCCCCGCCGAGGGATCGCTCGAGGTTCGAAGCTGCGTGGCTGAGGGGGCCGTCGAAGGGATAGACGACGAAGAGACCCGTGACGCCGATGGCGATCGGCCAGAGCCACCAGAGGCGGGATGGCGGCGGATCGGCGGTCATGCGCATCGGCTTGGAACGGAGGCAGTATGCTCTCGCTGCATGGGAACGGACGCGGGAAGCAAGGGCTTGTCGGGTTGGCGGGCCGCGTGTGCGCTCATCATGCTCACGCTGGCAGTGTATGTGCCCGGGCTCTGGTCCGTGCCTCCGGTGGATCGCGACGAGTCGCGTTTCGCGCAGGCGAGTCGCCAGATGGTCATGACCGGGGACTATGTGGTGCCGAAGGTCCAGGATCGGCCTCGGCTGAACAAACCCCCGCTCATCTACTGGCTTCAGAGCGGGAGTGCTCGGGTCTTTGGCGATGATCCGGGCCAGTGGGCCAACGGGAACATCTGGGTCTTTCGCCTGCCGAGCGTGCTGTGCGCGATCGGCGCGGTGCTGCTCACGTGGCGGCTGGGCGTGTGGATGTTCGGCAGAGCGGCTGGGGTTGGTGGGGCGGCGCTGCTGGCGCTCTCGCCCATGGTCATCTGGGACGCCCACCAGGCACGGGCGGATCAGTTGCTGCTGCTCACGGTGGTCGGCACGATCGCCGCGTTGTGGACGGTCTGGAGCGGTTCCGCTGGGGCGACGGAGAGCAAGACGCGGGGCAGCGTGGCCAGAGCGTGGGCATGGGCGATGGCCTTCTGGGTCGGGATGGGTCTTGGCATCCTTGCCAAGGGCCCGATCACACCGATGGTGGCCGTGCTGACTGCGCTTGGCCTGTGCGTGGTGACGGGGCGCTGGCGATGGGTGTGGACGGGGCTCAAGCCGCTGTGGGGCGTGCCGGTGATGCTCGCGGTGGTCGGGCCGTGGGTGTATGAGGTCGGCTCGCGCGTCGGGTGGGAGCGGTATGTGTCGATCGTGTGGGAAGAGACCGTGGGTCGATCCGGCGACGCGGCGGAAGGGCACTGGGGCCCGCCGGGATACCACACGGTGATGCTCAGCGTGCTGCTCTGGCCGGGGTCGATGCTGACGCTCATGGCGGTCGTGGACGGCCTGAGGAGCGCGTATCGGGCGTGGCGCGGCCGGCGAGCCGTGCACTCGGGCTCCGACGCGGCGCACCGGGATCCGGTCGTGTTTCTGATCGCCTGGACCGTGCCGTCGTGGCTGGTCTTTGAGCTCATCGCCACCAAGCTCCCCCACTACACGCTGCCGATGTACCCGGCGCTGGCCCTGCTCTCGGCGAAGGTCGCGGTCGATCTGACACGGGGGCAGAGTCCGCTGCTGGCTCAGGCGCGCTCGCTTGGTTCTCGGCTCGGCTTTGCGATCTGGGTGGGCATCGGGTTCCTGGGACTCGGGACGGCCGCCGTGATGCTCGTCGTCCTCGGCGGGAGCACGGCGACGCTCGGCGTGCCGACGGCATGGTCGCTGCTGGCGGCGCTGGTGGCGGCGCTCGGGGTGCTGCTGTGGCTGGCGAACCGCGCGATCGGACAAGGGCGGTTTGTGCGGGCGCACGCGCTGGGTGGCGTGTGCGTCATCGTGTGGGTCTGGGTGGTACTCGGCGTCGTCCTGCCTCGGAGCCAGCGCGTGTGGGTGAGTCCCGGCCTGGAGCGGGCCATCGCGACGCTGAGCGCGGGAGTGGAATCGCCTCCGCCGGTGGCTCTGGTCGGGTATCAGGAGGACAGTGCGATCTACCTGCTGCGCGGGCGTGGCGAGCGGATCGGTCCGGACGATGCGGAGGCGTGGATGCGTCGCCACGCCGCTTCCGAGGGAGTGGTCGCGGTGGACGCCCTCCGGCATCCGGACCTCGCCAGACGGCTTGCCGGGGAGTGGGCGCACGCGGCGACGATCGAGGGGTTCAACTATTCGGTCGGTCGCACGGTGCGGGTGGAGGTGTACTCGACTCGGCTGCGAGCAGGAGCGCATCGCTGATGGATCCCAACTCTCCGCCGCCGCCTTCAGGGCTCGTGCTCATCGACAAACCGGCCAAGCGTGCGGTGTCGTCGATGACGGCGTGCCGAGTCGTGAAGAAGAAGCTCATCGCGGGGGGCGTGGGCGATCCGAAGCGTCGCCGGAACATCGCCGTCGGGCACGCGGGCACGCTTGATCCGCTGGCGAGCGGGCTGCTCATCGTGCTGGTCGGGCGCGCCACCCGCCTGTGCGACGCACTCATGGCCGGACGGAAGACGTATGTCGCGGAGATCGACCTGGCGCACGCCTCGAACACCGACGACCTCGAGGGCGAGCTGGTTGCGAACCCCGCGCCGGCGACGGTGCCGACGCTCGATGAGCTGCAACGCGTGCTCGAGAGCCGATTCACCGGCGAGATCGCGCAGCGGCCGCCGGCGTTCAGCGCGATGTGGGTGAACGGCCAGCGGGCGTACGAGCTCGCCCGCAAGGGCCGCGCTCCGGAGATGGCCGAGCGTCCGGTGATGATCCACTCGGCCCGCGTGCTGCACTATGACTGGCCGATGCTCACGATCGAGTTCGAGTGCGGCAAAGGGACGTACGTGCGGTCCCTGGCCCGGGACATCGGCATCGCGCTGACCGGACACGCCGGGTGCCTGCGCGGGCTGCGGCGCACGGCCATCGGTCCGTATCGCGTTGACGAGGCCTGGCCGCTGGAGTCCCTGCCCGACGTGCTTCGGGAGAGCGACATCATCCGGGTCGATCCCAGGACCGGCGTGCGGATCGATCGGCCCGAAGAGCCGAATCTTGACAACGCCTGAACTGGCGCGTCCGGGCCTAGGCGGTTTGTCCGGCGAGTTGCCGGAAGTCCGCGGCCGCGTGCTCGTCGACGGCGTAGCGCACCGCGTGCTCGTCGATGAGCAGTTCCACGACGGGCCCGAGGGACCCCTTCGCTGTCGCGAAGATCACCCCGGGCGAGGCGCCGACGATCATCGCCGGCAGATCGGTCTGGCGGGTGGGGAGATGCATGATCGCGCAGTGCCGCGGGTCGGTCATGGTCAGCTCCGCCACGCCGAGTTCGGCGAGCAGCCCGGCGAGACGGGCGGCAACGTTCGCCCTCGCATCAGGTTCGGCAGGCAGCGGGATGGTGCCGGTCGCGTTCATGAGTCGTCGGCGGGGCCGGTGTCGGAGACGCCCTGTGAGCCCGCCGCCGGCTGCGTGAGCGCCGGAGCGCTCGTGCCCGGGATGAGCGTGGGCATCCAGATCTCGCTGAAATCCTGCGCATCCACCAGGCGGCGCATGGCGAGGTACAGCATCGTGGCGCCCGTCCACAGATAGCTGATCGGAAACGCCAGCAGCAACGCCGCGGGGATGAGCGACCAGAAGTTCACGAGCCCTCGGCTGATGCGCGTCGAGAGCGAAGGGGCCGGGGTGCCAAACGGCGGCTCGATACCAGAGTGCAGGGGCACCTGCCCGAGCGCCTGGATGCCGCGCGGCGTCGTCCAGGTGAGGGCGGCGGACTGGGCCACATGCACCGCGAGCCAGAGGATGATCCCGATGATGGTCATGAACACGGCGAGCTGCGCGACGAGGATGACCAGGTACACCACCAGCCGCAGCGGCCGGGCGAACACGAACGAGTACGCGTGCTGCACGGCGTCGATCGCGTCGGTCCCCTCGCAGGAGACCGACGGGATGAGCATGCTCCAGGAAAGCACAAAGGCGAGCATGACGATCGCCGCGATGAGCCCGGCGATCAGGAACCCCGGCCAGAGCAGGCCCCCAAGCAGGTTCAGAACATTGAGGGAGAACAGGGCCGCGCCCCCGACGCTCAGGGCGAGCACGATCAACCAGACGATGATCAGCGGGAGAGCGAGCGCCAGCACAAGCGTGGGCAATCGCCGGAGCGCGAACCCGAGCGACTGCGGCCAGGACAGATGGACGCCCTGCCCGATCTCGCACGCCGCCGACCGGGTGATCGCTCCGGCAAACAGCGACGTCCAGACGAGCATGAGGGGCAGGATGATGAGCGCGACCATCGGCGCGTCCTTGAGCAGGAGCGCGGGCTCGCCGATGAACGCGTCATGGATCTGCTTGGCGACGCGCGACCCTGGGGGGCCGGCCTCGCCCTCGCCGTCGCCGACCGTCGCCGATGCACCGGAGATCGCGATCCGCTGGAGCATCCCGGCGAGTTCGTTCTGGGTGGCGTTTCCGTCCACGCGGTCCGCCGCCGACACCAGCAGCACCATCCCGATCGCGTACACCAGCGCCATCACCACGCGCTGGGGTCGCATGCAGAAATGTGGCACGCGCAGCAGCTTCGGCCAGACCAGGTCGTGCGTCAGATCGTCGAGCGTCAGCGACCTGGCCAGTGTCCGCGGCTGAAACGACGGGGGCGGTGTGGATTGAGCCATGCGCACGATCGTACTCGGGACGACGGGGGACGCGAGGAAACGCCCTCCGTCGGACGATCGCTGGCTCCTGCCGAAGCACCTCTGCTTACTTGGGCTCGACGACGAACTCCACGCTCACGTTCGCCGAAACCTCGACTTGTCCGGACTCGATCGGCGTCGGAGCGGGGGCGAACTGCACGTCGGCGGCGAACTCCATTCCCCGGCCCCAGGACTTGTACATCGGCCGCACGCCGACCGAGCCGGTCTGGGCCCGTTGCACCCGCACGATCCGATACCCGAGGGCGTCGGCGATCGCCTCGGCCTTGCTCCTGGCGTCCGCCGTGGCCTTCACCAGCGCCTCGCGACGGGCTTCCGCGTCGTCCTTTCGCGCAAAGCCGATCCCGAACACCTGATTTGCGCCGGCGGCGACGGCCTTGTCGAGCACCTGGCCCACGCTTGCGACGTCGGCGGTCGTCACGCGGATGGTGTTGCTCGCCCGATACCCGATGATCCTCGGCTCGCGCGTCTGCCGGCCGTCGGACTGCCGCTCATATTCCGGATGAAGCGAGACGCTCTGGCTCTGCACCACCAGGCCCGCAAGCTGCGTGTCCTTCACCGCCTTGATCACCCGCTCCATCGCCTTGTTGAGGGCGTCGGTCGCTTCCGCGGTCGTCTTCCCAGAGGCTTCAACGCCGACGGACACTTTCGCCTGATCCGGAGCCCGGCTCACGATCGCGCCGCCGTCGGCGGAGATCACCGTTGGCTCTGCACGCCGCTCGTGCGCATCCGCGTGCACCCCCGTCTGCACCGCGGCGCCCGCCATCGCGGCGCTGGGCAGCATCGTTCCCGCCCCGATCATCGCCGCGGACATCAATCCAAACGCGCATCGAGCATGCATCGGCACCACGTTCATCTGAGCAACTCCCGTTG
>DHLW01000026.1:31754-32006 GCA_002405485.1 Phycisphaerales bacterium UBA4658 | reverse complement strand
GACGACGATCACGACGCCGGTCTCACCCGCGGCGACAACGCCGTCCTCCGCATCGCCGGCCTCCGAGATCTGGATCGCCTGGGCGATCGTGGCTGGATCCTCGGCGTCGGCACCGTCTCCGTTCGTGCCGAGCTGATTTCGGCAAGCAGGCCCCTTGAACTGGGGAGCACCCTCCGCACCATCGTGCATCCGACTGCCTTTGTCTCACCAACGGCTCGTCTGGGTGCGGGCGTCTACGTCGGCCCGCGAGCG
>DHLW01000026.1:17381-31694 GCA_002405485.1 Phycisphaerales bacterium UBA4658 | reverse complement strand
GCCCAACGCCGCGCTGCGCTTCCGGCCGCCCGACTGGAAGGATCCCGGTGCGGCCGGCGCCGCGACGCCGCGCGGGCTCGACGGGCTGCCCTCGGCGCACGCCCAGGCGGGCGGCGGCGACCATGCCATCATCAACTCCGGGGCGATCATCGAGCACGAGTGCGCCGTCGGCTTCAACACCCACGTCGCTCCGGGAGCGATCCTCGGGGGCAACGTCCGCATCGGCGCACACACGCTCGTCGGCCTCGGGTCACGCGTCCTTCCCTCGCTTAGCGTCGGCGACCGCTGTGTCATCGGTGCCGGAGCCATGGTCGTCCGCTCCGTGCTCGACGGTCAGACGGTTGTCGGCGTCCCGGCCCGGGTCCGTGCATGACGCTCGTGTCCGTCCTCATCCCCACGCTGGGTCGTCCGGATCGTCTGGACCGATGCCTGCGTGGCCTGGCCGGCCAGTCGCTTCCAAGAGACCGATTCGAGGTGCTCGTGGGCATCGACGGCGGCGACGCTCCCGTACTCCGGGAGCACGCCGGTCTCCGCGTCGGCATGCACGTATTCCCGCACGCCGGGCCGGCCGGCACACGCAATCGACTGCTCCGGCTCGCACGGGGTGATCTCCTGCTGTTCCTCAACGACGACGTCCGCCCCGCGCCGACGCTGCTGGCAGAGCACGCCCGCGCCCATGCCGCACGGAACCGCCCCGCGATGATCCTCGGCGCAGCCCCGTTCGTGAGACCCGCCGACGACACCGCATGGGATCGACTCATCCGCGAGTCCTCCATGGTCTTCTTCTACGACCGGATGGACGCCGACCTTGCCGCCGGTCGAGCGGGCCCGGATCACGACTGGGGGTTTCGGCACGCGTGGACGCTGAACCTGAGCATGCCCCGCACGGTGCTCGAGGCCGCGGGCGGATTCGACGAGCGGCTGAGGCACGCGATGTTCGAGGATCTGGAGATGGCCTATCGCGTCCGCCTCGCCGCAATCCCGGGGACGGCCGCGCCGCCGGTGCTGTATCACCCAGAGGCGGTCGTGGAACACGACCATCGCATCTCGATCCAGGAGTATCTGGGACGAGAACAGAAGCTCGGACGGGCGGCGTGGGAGCTGGCCGAGATCGCGCCGGCCTGCTCGCGGGAGGTCTTCGGCCGCGACCTGCGCTCACCCGCGGAGATCGATGAGTGCCGACGAATCGTCGAGTGCGACGCGGAGATCGCGGGCGCGATCCGCGCCGAGATGGACGCCTTGGCCGATGCGCCATCGGACACGCTCACCGATCCTGCCGCGGCGTATCAGAGACACCTGCCCCTGAAGCGCTGGATGTTCCGCCTGGGCCTCCTGCAGGCGGCCAACCAGCCGTGCGTGCACGACGCGGACCGCATGCTCAACGCCCCTACGCTCCAGGCATGAGCACCGAACCGACCACCGGTCCCGCCGGGAGCGCGGCCGCGGGCGCGATTGAACACAAGCCCTCGGCGGCAACCTATGTCCGGCCGATGCCCAGCGAGCTCAGCGACGCCGCCGAGAATCGACAGGCGTGGACCGACTACTCCTGGCCCCAGGGCGGGCACGAGTGGTCGGAGGGGTGGGGCTCGACCGATGCGCTGTGGTGCGTCACGCTGCATCCGCGTCTCTTTGCAGCGCTTCCCGCACGGTCGATCGTCGAGATCGCCCCGGGCTTTGGCCGGATTTCCCGCTACCTGCTCGGCCACTGTGAACGCTACACGGGCGTGGACGTGACCCCTAGGTGCGTGGAACGCTGCAGGGCCAGATTCCGCGACCAGCCGCACGCCGCGTTCGAGCTGACCGACGGCCTCACACTCACCAAGGTCGCCGACGCCGACGCGGACCTGGTCATCTCCTATGACTCGCTGGTGCACGTGGAGCAGGCGACGCTCTCGGCGTATCTCCGGGAGATCGCACGGGTGCTGAGACCGGGCGGCACGGCGTTCCTGCACCACTCGAATCTCGGGGCCTATGCGGATCGGCTCAGCGCCGAGGATCTCAACCGCGTGCCGGGCGGTCGGCGGGCCAGCGCGTCGGCGGCGCGCGTCGCCTCCGACGCCGCCGCCGTGGGCCTCCGCGTGGTGCTGCAGGAGCTCATCCCCTGGCATGACAACGGGCTGCTGACCGACGCGTTCACGCTGCTCAGGGCCGATCCGGACCGGGCCGCGCTCGAGCCCCGGGTGATCGTCCGCGACGATTGGGCCCGCGAACTCGCCCACGCGCGTGCGCTGCACATCGGGTATCTCGCCGGTCTGGGCGGCGCCGGCGCTCGCCGCGGCTGATCGAACCGTTCACACCGCGCCAGCCGGCGTCGTCGGGGCCTGCCGGCCATAGGCCGCCAGAAAGCGCGACCGCGCGTCCGGATCCAGCCTGCGAGCAAAGGCGTGCAGGGCGGCGGCAAACTCCTCGGCGGATCGCTCGGGATCGACCCTGAGCAACTGGGCATCCCATCTGACCCCGACCACGGGAACACTCGACATCGATCCGCCGCGGGCCAGTGCATCGCTCCAGGCCCGCGCATGCTCGGGTGCGATGGCGTCGATCGTGAGTCTGGATCGAGCATCCCGCGCCGCCTCCATGCCCAGACGCTGGGCGAGCGGCTCATCGGTCAGCAGCCGGACCAGCGCGTCGCCGATTCGCCGTGGATCGGGCGCAACGACAAGCCCGGTGCGTTCGTTCTCGACCTCGTCGTCCACGCCGGGGGCGCGCGTCACGAGCGTCGGCACGCCGTGCGCCAGCGCCTCGATGATCGTCTTGGGATGCCCCTCATAGTGCGAGCATTGCGCGTACACGCGTGCTCGACGCATCGCGTTCATCAGCTCATCGTGCGGCACCCTTGGCCGAAACTCGGCTGGAACCCCCAGATCCGACGCCAGTCGCTCCAACTCCGGCCTGAGGCGCCCCTGACCGATGATGCACAGGCGCACGCCCGGGACCCGGTCCCGGGCCGCCGAAACGCCCCGGATGAGCAGGTCCACGCGCTTCTGAGGGTCCAGCCGGCCGGCAAACAGCACCGTTCCCGGCTGGCGCTCGCGGATCGGCGGGGGTTCGTGGTGGACCACGACGTAGTTCGGAATCACCCGGAGGCGATCCCACGGCAGCGCATGCCGCACAGCCAGATCCCGCACCATCAGCGGGGTCGTGCCGACGATGACGTCGGCTGCGGCGCACAGCTCCCGCTCCCGCACTGCGGCTCTCTGCGCCGGCACCGACTCCGGACCGTGCTCCATCGCTTCGCACCAGGCCCACGGATATCCCCCACGGGCGACCAGTCCCGTGCGCACGCCCCCCGAGCGGAGTTCCCGAGCGATCGCCACCCCGACATCGCCGCCGAAGTGCTGATCCGTGTGCACGACCGCCGAGCGGATCCCCAGCCGTCGCACCATCTCGCCGACCCGCTCTGGAACCTCCGCCTGGAACACACCAGGCTCGAGCCCGGCCTCATTGGTGATCAGGTGCAGGGCGTCTGGCCGGGCCGACGGCAGGGCCTGACCCGCCCAGGACAGATCATCTGGTCCGCCGTAGGTCACCAGCAGCACGTGCTGAAAGAGCCCCGGCAATCGGTCCAGCAGCGCCCGCTCGCGCCACAGCATCCCGACCTCCGCCCAGCGTGCGAGCGAGGTGTGGGCGCACTGCACGTGCACGATCGCGTCAGCGATCCGGGCCTGTGGTTCCGCAGGCGGAAGGGTCATGGACTCGTTATCGGGTCGGACGAATCCCGCGATTGAATGCTCATCCGCAGGGTTCCACTGGCCGATAACCACGTTTCGATGGGTACCACCCTGACCGTGATCGTCCCCATGTTCAACTCCGCCTCGACGGTCGGAGAGGCGATCCGATCCGTACAGGCCCAGAGCATGGACGACTGGCGGATGGTCGTCGTGAACGATGGCTCGACGGACCACGGCCCGGCGATCGTCGAGGAACTCATGCGGACCGACCCGCGGATCCGCATGGTGCACCAGTCGAACCGAGGCCTGGCCGGGGCGCGCAACGCCGGCTTGCAGGCCGCCCTCGCTCTTGATGCACGCTATCTGAGCTTTCTCGATGCCGACGACGCGATGTACCCGGGCGCATACGAGGCCCTGATCTCCGCCGCGGCCCGCACCGGGGCCAGCTACGCCGGCTATGAGCTGTGCGATGAGCGGCTGGTCTCGCTGGGACGACAGTCTCCGGTCTCGGCTCCCGTGGTGGGGCTCGACGAGCAACTGGAGTGGAACCGCACCGCGACCCACGCGCACCTGTTCACGCCCGAGTCCATCGGCGAGGAGCGTTTCGACGAATCGCTCCGCGTTGTCGAGGACTACGACATGTGGCTTCGCCTGGCGATCAAGGGCGAGCGCTGGCAGGGCGTTGAGAAGATCGTCGCCGCGTATCGCCTTCGTCCAAGCAGCATGAGCAAGCAGTTCGGGCCCATGTGCGCCTGCCTGACGCGGGTGGTGCGGAAGGCGTTCAACGCCGCCCGCTCGGCCGGCCTGGACGACCTGATCGACCTCTCCGAGGCCCGATTCCGGCGCGTCGTCGGGCACGCCGCGCTCATGTACGCCACCATGCAGGCGCTCGCCGAGCCCGCGCCCGGCAAACCCGTCGCGGCGGAGATGCTCGCCTCCCGCCCGAAGCCCGCAGGGTTCTCCGCCGCCGATCTGGCACAGGCGGCGTGCACGGGCCTGCTCTTCGGGGCCTGCCTGGCCCCGGAGGTGGACGGCTCTCGCGAGCGTCCGTGGCTGACCGAACTCCGCCGGTGGTGGGTGCGCTGCGCCGAGGAGCAATGGTGCGACTTCGCCGACATCGAGGCGGCGACCAACGAACTCGCCCACAAGATCATCCACCCGGATTCGATCGTCGCCGACCTGCTCCACCGCGCCCAAAGCGCCCACGCACGCGAGCACGGCATAGTCGTGCTCTCCCTGGATCGTCAGGGTCGGCGGCTGGTCCGAGAGGCGTCCAGGAGAGGTCTCCGCGTGCTCGCCATGGACGACCGGACCGGCGATGCCGACGTCGCCCTGCTCGAACCGCTGCCGATGGTGCGCGTGGTGCGCAACGCCCCGGCGTTCCGGGCCGTGCTCGTCGAAGACTTCGCCGGCGCGCCGTGGATCAGTCCGGCGTTCGGTCTCGGTTCCGCCGAGGCCGATCGCCTCAGCACACTCATCGGGCATCGACCCCCCGCCACGCTCACCTGGGACGCCGCACGAGCGGTCATCGGCTCGGCGAACCTCGCCCTCATGCGCTCGGCGCTGCACATGCCTCGGGCCAAGGCGGGCTGACATGGCCACCACCGCATCCGCCGCCCAGACGTCCGATCGCGTGAGCATCCATGAGTGCGTGGTCATCGTGCGGGCGGCCGGCGAACGCACCGAGTCGTCGGCCATCACGATTCTCCGCGCTCAGGTCGACGCTCTTGGCGGCCGGGCCGATCGGCAGGTCCTCGTCGTCCGCGAGCGGCCCTTTGCTCGGGCCGTCCAGGCCACGTACGAGCAGGCCCTTGCGTCCGGTGCGGCGTGGGCCATCGCCATCGACGCCGATGTGATCCTCCTGCCCGATGGGCTCGACCGGCTGCTCCACGCGTGCGCCCTGCGAACTCCAGATGCGTTCACCATCACCCCGCTGGTCCTCTGCAGGTTCTTCCACGGCTTCTGCTTCCGCGGCGTGCACCTGTATCCCGTGCACCTGCTCGACAAGGCCCTTGGCGTGATGGACCAGTGCGGCGCTCGGCACAGCGTCCGACCCGAGACCGCCGTCGTCACCGCGATGCAGCCGCTGGGCTATCGCATCCAGGCGACCACATCCCCGGTTGGAGTGCACGATGATGAGCAGTGGTTCAGGCACATCTACCTGAAGATGCGCCTTCGCGGCCGACGCGAGATCGCCGACGACGCCGGTCGATCGCTCCAGACCTATGTCGATCTGCTCGAGGGCCTCGCCCGGGGCGGAGACGATGACGCCCGCGTCGCCGTCTGGGGACTGCTGGATGGTGCCGCCGACGCTCGCAGGCCGGATCCGCCCCCGCCCCAGTACGACTGGATGGGCGCGTATCCGGAGTTCGACACCCGCATGCGCGATGCCGATCTGCGCGAGAAGTTGCCGCTGGATCGCCCGCTCTCCTCGACGCACGCGCTCGATCGCATGCTCGAGTTCGACTATGCGCTGGACACGCGCACGCCGCAGTGGATCCGGACCATCGGCGGATTCGCCCGGGGACCTGCCGAGGCCCGCGCCAGATTCTGCCTGCAAAGGCCGGTTTCAGCCGACCCGATGCTCGTACCACGCGCCGAGCATCGCCAGCGCCACGATGCGCTGCGCACCTGAGGCCCGCCCGCCGATCGTCCCGGGGTCCGGGATGAACGACCGCCAATCGCGGCGGATCAGCCCGTCGCGGAGCATCGCGGATCGATCGATCGACTCCGGAAGCGACGTCAGCGGCGAAGCGCCGGGAAGCCGAAGACTGAAGCCCTGCTTCGGCCGGTGAAGGACCTCCGGGCTCGCCCGACGCTGCTTGACCGCAGACCCGACGATCGACCGCAGCAGGGGCTTTGAGCCCTCGCCGGTGAGTTCGCACGGATCGACCGGCGCGGCCAGAGCCGTATCGAGCACGCGTCGGTCCAGCAGCGGCGCCCGGATCTCCAGGCCCGCCGCTCCCGCCGATCGATCCAGCTTTGGCAGGATCGATCCGGCACAGAATCCCAGCACATCCAGCCGCTGCGCCCGCCGAGGCCACGGCAACGCCGGTCGATCGGCCGGCTCCAGCCACCGCCCGAACCGCTCGAAGGCGTCCTCGGGATCGCGTCCAAGCAGAGCCGCCGCCTCCGAGGGGTGGAAGCCCCCGAACGTCCGCACAAGGTATCGCCGCACGCACGACATCGACCCAAGCGCCATCATCGCCGCGTGCCGCTCATCGCTCTGTGCATCGGGACGAGCCACGGCGGCGGCGAGCGCGCCGGCCCGTGCATCCGGCGCGCCGATCGCGTGCAGGCAGAGTGGGTGGTCCGGCGGGTCGCGATGCCACGGGTATCCGGCAAACGCCTCATCGCCCCCGTCCCCGCCGATGATGACCCGCCGACGGCCAGATGTGTCGCTCGCCGCCGCCGCCTGAGTCATGCGCATCGCGGTGAAGAGCGCGGTGTATCCCTGCGGCTCGTCAAACGCCGCACCGGCATGGCGCAGCAGATCCCCAAGCGCCGCCTCATTTACGCTCACGCGCTCGTGCGGCATGCCCAGCCGGGACGCCGTGTCCGACGCGATCGCGCTCTCGTCGGTCGCGTCGCCCGGGCTCAGGGTGAGCGTTGCCAGATCGCCGCTTCCGGCGATGAGCGCGGCGATCGCCGTCGAGTCGATCCCCGCGGAGAGAAACATGGCCATCGGCCGGTCGCCGATGGTGTGCTGCCGCGCGATCGCACCAAGCGCTTGGGCATCCAGAGTCCGTGCGGGATCGACCTCCTCCGGCGGATTCCAATGCGCGTGCACCCGCGGCCCGCCAGCGTCGCCGATCCGCCATTCCAGCACCTGTCCCGGACCCAGCTTGCGCACACCGGCGTCCATGGTCGAAGGCGCCGGGACATAGCCGACGCTCAGGAGCGTCTCCACGCTCTCAAGATCCATGCTCCGACCGCCGCGAAGCTCCGCCAGCGCGTCGCACTCCGAGGCCATCCGCAGCACGCCCCCCGCTTGGCCCGGCTCGAAGGACCACGCCAGCGGTTTCATGCCGGCGTGATCGACCGCAGCGATGACCCGGTCCTCAACGACCAGCACGAACGCGTACATCCCGTAGACGCGCTCCAGCGTCGCACGCACACCCCACCGCAGCAGCGCGGCGAACAGGATCTCCGTGTCCGACCGCGAGACCAGCGTGTGGCCTTCGGACACCAGCCGGTCGCGCAGGGCCGCTGCGTTGTAGATCTCGCCGTTGTACACCAGCCGCGCTCGCCCGTCAGCGCTGATCATCGGCTGCCGGGCCGCGTCTGAGAGGTCCTGCACCGCCAGTCGCGCATGCAGCATGACGATCCGCCCGTCGCCGCTCACCTCCGTGTGCGAGCCGTCCGGCCCCCGCCGGCGGAGCAGCATCAGCGCACGGTCCATTCGTGCCCGCTGGATCCGGTCCAGTTCGATCGGCGTTCCCGACACGATGACGCCGAGGCCGCACATCAGCCGCGGCTCCGCATGGCGAGTGTCTGGCAACACGCGGCATTCTCGGCGATCTGGCGAACACTCTCTCCCGAATCGGGGGGGTCCCCGACGCGGTTCGCCGCGACGTGCATCGACCTGCGACCGCGATGTTCCACGTGGAACATCGACCCGGTCGCAGCCGCGGGCGTGACTGTCGGATCGCTCCTGAGCTTGGTCATCACGGTGATCGTTGGTTCGACGGGCGGAACGAGGCCAGCAGGCGATTCCCCTCCATATGGCCGTCATACCAGCGACGACCGTCCCCGGGATCCGACTGCCCCAGCCGCTCGCCGATGAACTCGAGCATCCGCGACGCCAGCGCCTCGGTGGTGGCCGACGTAGCGGCTCGGCTGGCGATGCCGGCGCGGGCGGCCTCGCGCCAGGCATCGTCCTCGACAGCCCGGACGAGCAGATGCTCCAGCCGCTCCCGGTCGTGGAACATGACCTCGGCGGGGTCTTGGAACATGTCCGTGATCGAGAGCCCGACGCCGTCGATCGGCTCGCCGGGATCCGATCGGAGTCGCTCGATGTGGATCCCCCCGAGGCGCACGTGCGAGATGCCGCCAAGACCGAGCCGGGCGCGCAGGTCCGCAAATGGACGGACCAGCGGATGGTCCGCCGGATACAGGTGCATCCGATACCCGCCGGGCAGCTCGACCGCCGGATCGATCTCCGACTCGGCCCCGGCGCGGCAGGCGGCGGCGCCAGCCAGATACTCCAGGAGCGAGAGGTCGTCGGCAATGAGCCGGCAGAGCGCAAGGCCGCCGGAGAGTGCGCACTCGAAGACGCGCTGATGGATCGCCGTGTGCGCCGACATGTGCAGGTGCGCCCGGGCGGATCGGTACGCCACGCGCAGCGCCTCGTCGTGCGGGAGCTCGCCCCCGGCCAGAGCGGCGAACCTCTGATGGCTCTCCCAGCCCCTGCCGTACACGCGCATGCGCCACCCGTGCTTCTGGCAGATGTCTGCGGCCCACGAGAGCGTCTGGTGCCGCAACGCCCGATCAGCAATCGGGTACGCGTACGCCCCGGTGACGAGCGCCACGGCCCGGTCGTCGCTGACAAGACCGGCCGACGAGAGCGCGACGCGCACGATCGACCGCAGCTCCGGTCCGATCGGCCCGGCGTCGACCGGGCGCTCGATCAGCTCCATCACCCGCGGGAACATCGCCTCAAGCGCCCGCGGCAGCCCGGGCGAACCGCCCGCCTCACGCACCTTGCGCGCGTGCAGCGATTCGGGGGGCTCTGCGTGGTGCGAGACATACGCCACCTCGCACTCCAGACGCCGGGCCAGATCCGCCGAAACGGGCCCGTCGTGGAACTTCCTCCCCGAAACGCACATCGGCGTGGGCAGCGATCGGCTCCGCGGATACAGCCAGTGCTGGAACATCTCCTCGCGCAGGTTGCCCACGACAAAGTCCAGCGGCCCCATCGCCCTTCCCACCTCTTTGGACTGCTGGTGCGGCATGAGATCCTGCAGCCAGAGCACGAAGGGCACCGACCCGGGCAGTGCGGCGCCCAGCGTCGAGCGCGGAAAGTTCGCGACGATGACCAGATCCGGCTCGTGCTCGCGCACCTGCCTCAGGCAGCCCAGCGGATCGAACGTGGCGTGCTCGGTGGGCTCGAAGACGGTGCGCACGCTGCACCCCTGTGCCGCAAGGGCCTCGCCCAGGTCTTCGATCGCATGCCGCACATACGTCGTGTAGCGGCTGGTCACCATCAGCACGCGCAGCGGCTGGGTCCGGCGAGCGGCGAACCGAGCTGCCCAGAACGCCCGGTCCCGCCCGGCATAGACCCCCGACACGTCCAGCGCGAGTGCGTCCAGAGCCGACGCCCGGGCCCGCTCGACGCGGGCGATGATCTCCGAGGGCGAGGGCGAGAGCCGCGGCTGAGAGGTCGGAATCGCGATGCTCAGCCCGATCGGACGATGACCAGCGAGCACGGCGGGCTCCAACTCGGCCAGCACCGTCGACGTCGCCGACGGCCCGACGAGCACGGAGACCCGATCGTCGCGGAGCTCCGAGGCGAGGTCGATCTGCATGAGTCCGTCCATGAGCTGCAGCGGATCGGACTGCATCAGGGTGACCAGCGAGCGATATCCATCGCCCCGTGGGGCGGTGGCGCGGAGCACGCGCGCCAGCAGCTCTGGCGGATCGGCGCCCTCGATCAGTATCGGCGCTGGAGGATCCACACCCCCCGCAGCGCCCGGGGACGCGTCAAAGGGGAGCGAGGCCGATGCGAGCCGGGCGGGCACGTCGAGGAAGCGGCTCCAGGCCGGGGGTTGCCGACCCGGCTCCGGCGACGGTCGCCAGGCGAGGAACATGTTCCAGCCGCGGAAGTGCTCGCGAGCCCGGGCCCGCTCGCGCCAGTCGCCGACGTGCTCGCGAAGATCGATCGGCGACGCAGGGCGCAGGGCCAGAGCGTCGAGGTTGCCAAGGAGCGTTCGCTCCAGGGTCTGGATCGGGACGCGATCATCGGGGAGCTGATCGATCGCCCGTGACACGTCGATGACGCTGGGGTGCTCGATGACCTGCTCCGGGAGCGCCAGGATCTGCTCGTGCGCCGCCGTCTTGAGCCCCAGGGCGGCATAGGCCCGGGCAAGGAGCAGTCGGACATCCGGATCCGTCGGTGCGACGCGGAGCGCGGCGATAGCCACGGGCACGAAGTCCACCGGCGCTCCGGAAGAGCCAAGCCGCAGAATGTCCGCTCGCGTGAGGCGCGCCGGGACAGCGGACCCAGACTGGGCTGGAGGAGAGCCAGCAGACAGCATGTGCGAGTATCGACCCGGCTCTCCCGATCCCCGCAGAGTTTCGCGCAGAATCCGCGCGTCCTGAGGGGACGGGCCGATCGTGGGCTGGACCGTGGAGCAGAGCCGATATGCGACGATCACCGGCCGCGGGCGGTATCGGCGGCGGAGGGGAGCGGGGCGGGCTTTGGACTGCAGGCGCTCATGGCGGACTCATCGTTCATGCCGACGCGATCGACGCTCCCGCATCCGCGGCTGCACCTAGCCGGTCAGCCGCACATGATGAGCGGGACCTCCGGGCCGCAGACCGGGCCGGTTGGCAAGGTGGTGTCGCACGAGCAGTTGCTGGCGTTGCGGGCGCGTGCGCGGGAGGCGGGTCGCTCGGTCGTGCAGTGCCACGGCTGCTTTGACATCGTGCATCCCGGGCATCTTCGGCACCTGCGCTATGCCAAGGCCCAGGGGGACGTGCTGCTGGTGTCGATCACGGGCGACTCGATGATCAGCAAGGGCACGGGCCGGCCGCTGATCCCGCAGGAGCTGCGAGCCGAGAACCTCGCCGCGCTGGACTGCGTGGACTGGGTGTACATCGAGCCCAGGCCGACGGCGGAGGAACTGCTGAACGAGGTTCGGCCGGACGTGTACGTGAAGGGGCGGGAGTACGAGCTCAACAGCGATCCGCGATTTGCGCGTGAGAAGGCTGCGGTGCAGGCCCACGGAGGCCGGGTGGTGTTCAGTTCGGGCGACGTGGTGTTCAGTTCCAGCGCGCTCATCGCCGCGCTCGAGCAATCGGCCGACCCGTATCACGCCCGGCTGCGGACGCTGCTGCAGATGCCGGAGCTGGAGGGCGGTGCGCTCAGTGCGCTCATCGCGAAGTTCCGGGGCAAGCGCTGCGTCATCGTGGGCGAGGTCATCCAGGACACGTACGTGCTCTGCGATCGCCCCGACGTCGCCGGCGAGAGCCCGGTGCTCACGCTGCGTCCGATCGAGCATCGAACGTATGACGGGGGCGCGGCGGTGATCGCCCGACACATGGCGGCGATGGGGGCACGCCCGGTGCTGGTCTCGGCGCTGCGCGAGGACGAGCTGGCCGGCGCGCTCCGCAGGCGACTGGCCGCCGAGGGCGTGGAACTCCGCAGCGTTCGCGTGGATCGACCGACGCCGGAGAAGCAGCGCTTCCTGGTGGGGGCGCAGAAGGTCATGAAGGTGGATCTGGTCACGCGGCTGGACCCTGACGCGGGCGTGCAGGACGAGCTGCTTGGGATGGTGGGTGACGCGCTGGGAGAGAGCGGCGGGGCCACCGACGCCGCGGTCATCGCGGACTTCGGGCTCGGGCTCATGAGCGCGGGGCTGCTGCGGTCCCTGTGTCCGCTGGTGCGGGCCCGGTCCGGGGTGGCCAGCGGGGATGTCTCCGGGCGGCGCTCGCACCTTCCCCACTTCTCCGGGCTGGACCTGCTCTGCCCGAGCGAGAGCGAACTGCGCGACGCGTATCACCAGCACGACGACAGTCTGCCCGCGGCGGCGTATCGGCTGCTTTCGGGGACGCGGACTCGGCACGCGATCGTCACGATGGGCAGCGAGGGGCTGGTCGCGTTCGACCGCCTGGCGGGCTTTGACGACGCGCAACAGCATTGGGGCGCACGCGTCAAGGCCGAGCACGTGCCCGCGCTTGCGCCGGCCGCGATCGACCCGCTGGGCTGCGGGGACGCGCTTCTAGCGGCGGCGACGCTCGCGCTGGCCTCGGGCGGGTCGCTCCTGGCCGGTGCGTTTCTCGGGGCCGTCAGTGCCGGTGTTCAGGCCCAGCGGCTGGGCAACCCGTCTGTCTCCGCGGGCGATGTGCGTTCCGGAGTCGCCCGGCTGCACACGGCCCATCTGGCCTATGTCCCTGCGGAGGTCACCAGCGCGGGCCAGAGGCCCATCGCGCTTGGAGCGGCCGCGTCGTGATCGCCTATGTGCTCCCGACCCGCAACCGGCCGGAGCGTCTGGCGCAAACGCTTCGGCGGCTTGGCGCGCTGCCCCGGCACGACGCCGAGGTGATCGTCGTTGACAACGCCAGCGACCCGCCGTCGCGAGCGGCGTTGGTGCTTGACAACGGGTTGCCGGTGCGGGTGCTCATGCGCAGCCGCAACGAGGGCGCTTCGGGGCGAAACGCGGGCGTGCTCGCCGCGGACCCGTCGGCCACGTGGATCGTCATGCTCGATGACGACTCGGCCCCGCTGGATCTTGGCTATCTGGAGGCCCTGCGGGACGCCCCCGCAGACGTGGCAGCCATCGGCGCCGAGATCGTGCTCCCCCCGGGGCCGGAGGGAAGCACGCGTAGAGAGTCTGGAGGGCTGCCGGAGGTGTTCGTCGGGTGCGGGGTGGCGATCCGGCGGTCGGCGTGGGAGGCGAGCGCGGATGCTCGGCTCGATCTGCTCGCGGGGTATGACCCGAGCTTTGGGTTCTACGCCGAGGAGTACGACCTGTCGGCCCGGTTCATCCGGGCGGGGGGGCGGATCGTGCACGACCGGCGCTTCCGTGTGCTGCACGAGAAGACCAGTCAGGGACGGGACATGCACCTGATCCTCGGTCGGCTGGTGCGGAACAACGGCTGGGTCATGGCTCGATATGCGCCAGAGGATGACCGGCTCCGGGAGATCTGGCGGACCATCGTGCGTTACGGCCGGATCGCGCACCTGGAGCGTGCCGAGCGCGGCTATCTGACGGGGCTGGGCGGGCTGGTCTGGACGCTCGGATCGCAGCGCCGGGCTCCGCTGAATGCCGAGCAGTGGGACCGGTTCATCGGGCTGAGCGCGTGCCGGGAGGCGCTTGGGGGCCCGCGGGGTGTTCGCCGCGGGGAGCGTGTGGCGGTGGTGCACCCCGGGAAGAACGCGCACGTGGTGCACGGTGTGCTCATGGAGCTCGGGGCCCGGGTCGTGAGTGCCACGGATCCGGAGGCGCCCGAGACGCTCGTGGTCGGGACACTCTCGCCCGGGCCGATGCTGGATGCGATCGAGCGCGCGACGCGCGAGGGGGGGCGCTCAGGCCATTCCCGAATTCTGGCGCCGATGGGCTCGGCCTGGGCGTGGCCGGTGGATGAGCGGGCGGACTCAATGCGGGCCGCCGCCTGAGCAACTACACTCCGGACCTGACACACATGTGTCTGAACCGGAGTGCCCCCTCGTATGTTCAAAGCCATTCGCCTGGTTGCTCGTCAGTCGCCAAGCGCCGTCGTCATCGGCGTGTTCTCGGATGCCAAGCTCGATGCCCAAAGCGCGAAGCTGGACGCCGACGGCTCGATCGGGCGCGCCATTGAGCGATCGCCGGGGAGCGGGGAGAGCGGGCGGATCATCGAGGCGTTGCCGACGGGCAAGGGCGGACCGGCCCGGGTGCTCATCGTGGGGCTTGGCAAGCGGGAGAGCTTTCAGCCCGGA
>DHLW01000026.1:0-17262 GCA_002405485.1 Phycisphaerales bacterium UBA4658 | reverse complement strand
CGCTGCGGAGCGTGGCGGGGGCGATCGGTCGCCGCCTGCAGGCGACCAAGGACGAGCGCGTGGAGCTGCGTCTTGGCTCGGCGCTGGAGAGCGTGGCCAAGCTCGACCTGGAGCATGCCGGGCGCTGCCTTGGGGAGGGGCTTGGGCTGCTTGGGTGGAAGAACTGGATGTTCAAGGGCACGGGTCATGGGGACGCGCCCAAGCGGACGTCGCTGAGCGTTTCGTGCCCGCATGAGGGGCTGGCCGCGGGCCTGGAGGTTGGGCTGGCCCTTGCCGAGAGCACGAACTTCGCCCGCGACCTGAGCGAAACGCCCCCGAACATCGCGACCACGGGGTTCATGGCCGATCAGGCCCGGAAGCTGGCCCGCACGCTCGGGCTGAAGTGCACGGTGCTCGAGGAGAAGGACCTGGAGCGTGAGCGGCTAATCGGGCTGATCAACGTCGGCAAGGCCAGCGAGAACAAGCCCTGCCTGATCCGGCTGGAGTATCGCCCGAAGAACGCCCGCACGAACGCCAAGCCGGCGGTGCTCGTGGGCAAGACCATGACCTACGACACCGGCGGGCTCTCGCTGAAGATCAACAACGGCATGGTCGGGATGAAGCGTGACAAGGACGGCGGGTGCGTGGTGCTTGGCGCGATGCACGCGATCGCGACGGTCATCAAGCCCAGTCGCCCGGTGGTCGCGCTGCTGGCGGTCGCCGAGAACTCGATCTCCGACGAGGCGTATCGCCCTGACGACGTGCTCACGTATCGCAACGGGGTGACCGTTGAGGTGACCAACACCGACGCCGAGGGGCGGCTGGTGCTCGCCGACGCGCTGATCTGGGCGTGCGAGAAGGAGAGGCCGGAGTACATCGTGGATCTGGCGACGCTCACCGGCGGGGTGATCACCGCGCTGGGCTCGACCTTCGCCGGACTGTTCTGCGAGGACGACAAGCTGCGGGAGAAGCTCGGCCGGGCGATGCAGACCTCTGGGGAGCGCTGGTGGCGGCTGCCGATGGACCAGGAGTATCGGGACCTGATGAAGAGCCCGATCGCCGACATCGTGAACAGCAATCCCAACCGCAAGGCGCACCCGATCCAGGGCGCGGCGTTCCTGTCGTTTTTCGTCCAGCCCAAGGTCGCCTGGGCGCACATCGACATCGCCGGCGTGCACGTCTCGGAGAGCGACAGCGGGTGCTGGGTGAAGGGTCCGACGGGGTGGGGCGTGCGGCTGCTGGCGGACCTGCTGTCAGAGTAAGGGAACCTCCGCGTCACCCCGCACCCCGACACGAGTTTGGTCGTGGCGGTACCATGGCCATGCGGCCCCGCCGGGGTCGTATGCTCTTGGAATCGCAACATGGAGGTTGCATGAGCGCGGTTGCCCGCACCACATCCAAGGACATGCCGCCCGCGCTTGCGCTTGCCGGGGTGCATGTCGCTCAGTCTCTGGAGCTCAAGCCCTCGAACGCGCGCCAGCCGGAGCCGGCGACGCCGCAGACGCCTGGGCCGCTCATCTTCGGCGCGGCTCGCCGCTCGGGCACGACGTGGCTGGCGAGTCTCTTGAACATCCATCCGGAGCTGGAGTGCCGCAACGAGGGGTGGCTGTTCAACGACTTCGGGGCGAGTTTTCCGGAGTGGATCGATGAGCGCAAGGTTCGGCGGTGGGCGGCGGGGAAGGAATCCAAGGGGACGTGGCTGCGTGACATGAGCGTGGACGAGTGCCTGCACGCGCTCCGCCGCGGGGCATGGGCGGCGCTGGTGCGCGAGGCCATCGTGCGTGAAGGGTGGAAGGACTGGTCTCGCCTGCGCTGGGTGGGGGACAAGACGACGAGCTTCTACTGCTCGCAGATCGACCGAGTGCACGCGACGTTTCCCGACGCGCGGTTCATCCACATGATCCGCGACGGGCGCGATGTGGTGGTGAGCGACCTGTTCCTGCTCATCCGCGAGATCGACGAGCGCGAGGTGCCCGCGCCGGTGCGGGCCCAGACGCTGGAGTCGGCGGAGTATCACGTGCATGGGCGGGGCCGGCCGGTCCCGCTCCTGCAGCCCGACGTGCTCAGGTACCTGGCCTCGGAGTGGGCGCGAACCGTGGCCGGAGGTCAGCGGGCGCGGGAGCTGTACGGCCCGCAGTACCGCGAGGTTCGGTACGAGCGGATGGTGGCCGACACCCACGCCGAGATCGCCGAGCTCTACCGCTGGCTGGGCGTGAGCGTCACCGAAGACCTGGTGCACTGGGCGGTGGACATGTGCCGATTCGAGCGGCAGACCGGGGGTCGCAAGCCCGGCGAGGTCGATCACGCGTCGGAGTTCCGCAAGGGCGTGATCGGCGACTGGCGGAACTGCTTCACCAATGACGCCAAGCTCCTGTTCAAGAGCGTCGCCGGCGAGCTGCTCATCGAGCTCGGGTATGAATCGTCCATGGCGTGGTGATCCCGCACCGGGGAGAACGCCCGGCTTCGCCGCTCGGACCCGAATTTTGGCTTGGCACTCGCGGAGCCGCATGCCCGCCCGGGTTTTCTATGGCATACTGCTACTTCGCTCTGTTCCAATGCGGACAGGTGTGTGGACAGGCTTGTGCAAGGGGATGTGGGCGTGAACGGGATTGGAGGCCTCGGCATGCGCGCTGGTGGAAGTGTGCTCACGATCGTGGCGGGAACCGCGCTGGTTGCACAGCTCGCGCCGGCCCAGCAGAACCTGCACTTCACCTACATGTGGCACATGGAGCAGCCGATCTACTGGCCCGATCGGCAGACGACGAATCCCGGACTCGGCGATCAGTACGAGCGCCTGGCCGAGTCGCTCGCCCGCGGTGGAACGCACCCGCTGAACACGCTCTTTGACATCTTCAACAAGGACGACAGAGTCGCGGCGTACCAGTTTCGCCCGCGGGACAGCATCAGCGCGTTCGCGGCGTTTCCATCCTTTGGCTCAGTGCCCGAAGGTGGAGCACAGGTCTCGTTCAGCGGCGGACTGATCCAGAACATCCAGTCGGTCGCCGGGACGGGCTTCATCGGGGGGCGATACGGGTCCAACTGGTACGACGGGTATCGTCAGGCGCGGTCGTGGGTGACCACGGGCGGGGTCGCGGTGCCGCGGTGCGACATGGTGCTGTTCCCGTTCCACCACGCGCTCATGCCGCTGGTGGCCGAGAGCACCATGCGGAAGCAGATCCAGACGTACAAGGCGATCTACGCCGACGCCTGGGGAACGGGCGCTCCGATGAGCGTGGGGTTCTTCCCGAGCGAGATGGCCTTCAGCACGCGGATGATCGGCGCGCTCGCCGACGAGGGCGTGCAGTGGTCGATCGTCTCGGGGGAGAAGATCAGCCGGGCGTGCGCCAACTGGCCGGTGGTGTTCGGCTCAGGCGGGACGCCCTGCGACCCGCCCAACAGGGCGGACCAGATCAACCCCGCGCAGGCGGACTACTTCCGCGTGTCGATCGATCGCGGGTGTTCGCCGGCGGAGGCGTATCCCTACGCGTTCACCCCGCGGCGGGCACGGTACGTGGATCCGAACACGGGCCAGGTGAAGAGCATCATCGTGGTGCCCAGCAGTCAGTCGCTCTCCTGGCGCGACGGCTACTCGCCCCAGGGCACCGCGGAGTTCGCCACGCTCAACGCCCGCAACGACCCCAGCCGGCCGATGCTGGTCGTGCTCAGCCACGATGGAGACAACGACTGGGGCGGCGGGTCGAGCTACTACCTCGAGGCGACGCCGAATCGCGTGCGCGATGCGAGGAACGCGGGATATGTCCCGACGGTGATCCAGCGGTATCTGGCGGATCATCCGGTGCCCGCGAACGACTTCGTGCACGTTGAGGACGGGGCGTGGGTGAACGCCGATGGCGACTTCGGCTCGCCGCAGTTCTGGAACTGGAACTGGCCCCTGCTCAACGCCAGCGGCCAGCCGGATCCCGTGAACGGGTGGCACGTGGACGCGCGGAACTGGGCGGTGATCACCGCGATGCAGAACCGCGTGGACACGATCGAGCAGATGCACGTGAACGCCGGGGGCACGGTGAATCCGCGCCGGATCGTGTATCCGCATGAGGGCGCAAACAGCGTCGAGCGGGCGTGGCACTACTTCATGGGGTCGCTGAACTCCGGGTACATGTACTACGGCTCGTCGATCGACATGGAGGTGAAGCAGGCGGTGGCGTGCAACAACGCGGCCCGATTCACCGACCCGATTCTCGCCGCCGCGCCCGCGACCGGACCGACGAGCGACCTGACGGGGCCGACGATCTGGATTCCGCAGCGCTGGCCGTACAACCCGGGCGGGCAGGGCTTCGGGAATCCGTACCGGCAGGGGAGCAACTTTGGCCCGTTCGTGCAGCCGGTGGACTTCACGGTGTGGACGTTCGTGGCCGACGCGAGCAACGTGCAATCGGTGACGCTGAAGTACCGCGTCGATCTGGACGGCGTGCGGTCGCTGTCGAACACCGAGAACGAAACCTATGCGGGCGGTCCGGGCGTCGGGCCGTGGATCAGCGTGCCGATGAACGGCCGGGCGTTCCCGGCCTCGAACGTGTACAACGACCCGGAGCTGAACTTCTTCGTGATGCCCCAGCACATCGCCGGGCACTACTCGGCGCAGATCACCGGGCAGGCCGAGAAACTGCTGGGCTATTACGTCGAAGCGGTCGACACGAAGGGGAACGTCTCTCGGTCGCCGATCCAGCACGTGTGGGTGGGCGACGGCGTGGGGAGCAACCCGAACCCGTCGAACGTGGTGATGCTGACGCCGGACCCGCCGATCGCCGGGCAGAGCGTGACGGTGACCTATGACCCGGCGGGGCGAAACCTGTCGAGCGCGACGAGCGTGAACATGTACTGGGGCGTCAACGGATGGTCGGGCATCCAGACGTCGGCAATGAGCCGCGCCGGCACGAGCCAGCCCTGGAGCGCGACCGTAACGCTCCCCAGCAACGCGACGGTGATGGACATCGCATTCAACAACGGCACGGGAACATGGGACAACAACTCTGGCGCGGACTGGCACTTCAGCGTGCAGGCGGGCACGCCCGTCACCGGCAGATGCTGCGTGGCGGGGTCGTGCGGCGTGACGCTCCAGTCGGCCTGCACCGGGACGTTCACCCCCGGGGGCGATTGCGCCTCGGCCTGCCCGCCTGAACCGACCGGCTCGTGCTGCGCAGCCGGCACCTGCACCGTCGTCGCACAGGGCGCGTGCGGCGGGACATGGACAAGCGGGGCATCCTGCACGCCAAACCCCTGCCCGTTCGTGATGGATGGACTGCTGGATGGCGGCGCAACCGTCGTCGCGACCAGGGGCACGCGGTCGCTGCACGCGGCCCTTCGGGGCGACGTGTTGTACATCGCAGGGCCCATGGGCCCAGAGACCGACGACCGCTTCATCTACCTCGCCGCTCCTCCGGGCGCGCTGGCGCCGGCAAACTGGGCCAAGCAGGGGCAGATCGCCGGCTTCAGTTGCTTCCTGAGCAGCGAGGGCAGCGGGTCGTACTTCGGGTGGCAGCAGCAGACCGCCGGGGCCGCGGTCACGCAGGCACGGGGCGGATCGAGCGGCGTGCTGGAGGGCACCATCAACCTTCGACAGGAGCTCGCACTCGGCGCCGGCCCCCTGCCCAGCGATCTGTACCTCGCCTTCGCCCAGTACACCACCCCGGACAACGGAACGCTCGTCGCGTCGATGCAGATCCCCGCCGGCAACGGGAACGGGAACATCGAAGCGGCAGAGTTCGTCCGCGTGCCGATCTGCTCGCTGCTTCCCGGCGGGTGCTGCCCGGCGGACTTCAACGGCGCGGGCGGCCTGGATGTTCAGGACATCTTCGACTTCCTCAACGCGTGGTTCGCAGGAAACCCGCAGGCCGACTTCAATGGCCAGAACGGCCTGGAAGTTCAGGACGTGTTCAGCTTCCTGAACGCCTGGTTCGCCGGGTGCTGAGCGTCAACCCCCGCGCTGCCCAGTCGCGGCGCGGGCGTCAGTCTGGGCGGATGGGCTCGGCGGGCAGGGCGATGGCCTCTAGACGGTCGCGCCAGACCATCGCATCGGCCTCTGGCCCGTGACGGTGGAAGAAGCCCGAGCCTTGGCGCAGGGCCATGATCCGCAGCACGCTCGCGGGCGGTTGGGACTCATCGATCTCGCTCCAGGCCTGCCGCCATCGGAGGCGGGCCTCGTCCGTGCGGCCAAGGTCCTCCAGCGCCTGTGCCGCGACCATGTGCAGATAGCCGCCGAACCAGGACAGGTGTCCACCGGAGCGCTCGGTATACGCGGCGACGAGGGCGTCGATGCCCGCGAGCGCGGCATCGGCCTCGCCGAGCGTGCGCCTTGCGTCGAGCACGGTGGCATGATCAAAGACCTCGTAGTCCCCCAGCGGTACGCCGGATCCCGCGACGCCATCGACGTAGGCGGTCTGGGCAAGCCGAAGGGCCTCGGCGGAGTCCTGCCCGCTCCAGATCAGCAGGCGAGCAACACGACTCTTGCTCTTGGTGGTGACATGGAACGTCGGACCGAAGCGACGCTCGGCGGTCTGGGCGATCGACCGCATGAGCGGCTCGGCCCTGGCCAAGTCTCCGAGCCGGGCCAGCGTGAGCAGCGGCGTACCGACGGCGTCGAACATCACGCGCGGATCGGCGCCCGAACTCGCCTCGACGCCCCGGAGGATGCGCATCTGCACTTCGAGCACCCGCTCGAGCGTCTGCCGATCGGGTGGATGGATCAGAAGATCGGCGATGCTCAGCGCAAGCGCCCACTGAACGAGCTCGTCGGAATCACCGGCCTCCGGGCCGAGGGCCTCGAGCACGGCCCGGCCCTCCGCCGACGCACCCGCGGCGTCGGCTGTCCCCAGCAGATACTGGCCCATGGCGAGTCGGCAGGCCAGCGTCGGACGGGCGAGCAGTCCATGGGCAGCTATCGCGTCGCGCAGCAGCCGCTCGGCGAGCGTGCGACGCGTGTCGCCGTCGGCGTCATCGGTCAGCGTCTGCAGGAGCTGCCGACCGATCTCCAGCGACCGGACGTCTCCGGGCCCGAAAGCCCGGCACGCGGCGTCATGGTGCGGCGCAAGCAACGCGGCGGCCCCGCGCATATCGCCCGAGCCGGCGATGAACCCGCTCAGCGCGATCGCAGTCGCCAGCACGCTCTCGTGCGCCGGGCCGAGCACGCGGCTGGCCGCGTCCAGTTCCGACGGCGCCGACCGCACAAGCTCCTCGTTCTCCACGGAGCTGGCCACCTGCGTCATGAGCAGTTGCAGCGTGACCAGGCGCAGCTCGGCTTCGAGCACGGGATCGCCCATCGACCCCGCATCAAGCCCCCGGCGCACGCGAACGGTCACGTCGCGCAGCGACTCCGGCCTGCCGCCATCGCTCAGCCGAGACGCCCGGGCAAGACGCGCCGCGATCGGGCTGATGCTCGGATCGACCGACCGCGTGGCCAGCACCGGAGCCGACGTGGCCCGCAGAACCCCTTGCAGAAACTCGGCGACGCGCTCGGCACGCGCTTTCTCCTGAAGCGCCAGACGCTCGGCAGCCTTGGCCCGGTCCCGCTCGATCAGGGCCCGATGCAGACCGACACTCGTGGAGATGAGCCCGGCGATCACGGCGACCGTCACCGCCGCGCCGGCCAGCGCGATCGTCCGGTGCCGTCGAACGAACATGCGCGCCTGGTACCACCGGCTCGCCCGCCGGGCCGCGATGGGCAGATGATCGAGCCATCTGCGAAGATCGCCGGCAAGCTCGGCGGCCGATCCGTACCTGGACTCGCGATACTTGGCAAGACACGTGAGCACGATCACCGACAGATCGCCGGTCAGACGCGGCTCGATCACGCTCGGGCGACGCGCCGGCTCCTGCTGGATGATCCGCACGGCCTCCGGGAGCGGCTTGTCCACGACGTCGTAGGGCAGGCGCCCGACCAGCAGCTCATAGAGCACCACCCCGAGCGCGTACACGTCCGAGCGGATGTCCAGATCCGCCGGGTCCCGATCGCATTGCTCGGGCGACATGTACGCCAGCGTGCCGGGCATCGCATCCCGGGCCGTCTCCAGCGTGGCCAGCGTCATGTCGGCATCGGTGGACCGCGCGATGCCGAAATCGATGACCTTTGCCACCTGCTCGCCCGTGTCGTCGCCGATGCGACCGACCAGGATGTTCGTCGGCTTGAGATCCCGATGGATGATCCCGCGTTGATGTCCGTGCTGCACAGCGTCGCAGATGTCGGCGAACATCGCGACCCGCTCGCGCAGCGAGAGCCCGCAGGCGCGCGCATGCTCGGTGATCGGCCGAGCGCCCGCGATGAGCTCCATCGCGAAGTACGGGATCGGGCCGAGCTCCGACTCATGCACCCCCGAGTCATAGATCCGGGCGATGCCGGGATGCTCCAGCCGGGCCAGCACCTGCACTTCGCGCTGGAACCTGGCACGCGCCGACTGCGAGATCAGCCCGGCCCGCATGACCTTCAGCGCGACCGGACGCGGCAGCCCGTCCTGCATCGCCTCGTACACCGCACCCATCCCGCCCATGCCGATCAGCCGCGTGATCACGTATCGCCCAAGCCGACGCCCAACGAGCATCGATCCCCCGCTGTCGGGCAGCGCGATCGATCCGGGAGTGGCCTGCGGCGGATCGAACAGTCGCGGGAAGCGCGGCGAGGACTCTCCATCGCCCCGGGCGTGCGCATCGGCAAGGTCGTCGGCGGCGAGCAACGCGTCGACCTCCGCCCGAACCGCCGCGTCTGAGCCGCAGGCACGATCCACGAATGGGCGTCGCTCGCGCGTGGGCAGCTCCATCGCGTCCATCACGATGCTCTTGACACGGACCCACTGGTCGCCGGAGAGCTTCATGCGCTCGACGCCTCGTGCTCGCGGATGTGCCGCTCGAGAAACGCCCGTGCCACGCGCCACTCCCGGGCGACCGTGCTCGCGGAGACGCCCAGCGCCGCCGACGCCTGCTCCACGCTCAGCCCCGCGAAGTATCGGAGCGACACCAGACGGGCAAGGTCCGGATCCCGGACTTCCAGGGCAGACAGCGCCGCGTCCAGCGCCAGCCAGTCGGTCGGCTGGGCCGGCTGCTGAAGGTCTGCCTCTTCCAACGGCACGCGCCGCCGCTCCGACCGCTTCCCCCCGCGCTTGACCGCGTCACGGGATCGTGCATGATCCACGAGCACGCGGCGCATGGCCACCGCCGCGGCGAGGTAGTAGTGCCGCTTGTTATCCCATCGCGCATCCGGATCCGCACCGAGCCGGAGATACGCCTCGTGCACCAAAGCCGTGGTCTGCAGCGTGTGGCCCCGGGCCTCGGCCATGATGGCGCGGTGCGCGGCCTCGCGCAGCTCGTCATAGATGAGCGGCAACAGGACGTCCGCCGAGGGCTCGGCGCGCCCCGCCTCCGTTCGCATCCACTCCGCCAAGCCCGACTGCCCACCCGCCATAAAACGCCCTCATTGCACGAATCCGCCGCGTCATGCAATCCTTCTCACCATGCCACATCGGGACCAAAATGCGAACTCGGCGTCCCGTAGTGCCGAGTTTCGGAGCATAGTTCCGGCACACAGGGAGATTCCTGACAGGCCGAGGTCCGAACCTGCGCTTCTGCTCAGGGGTCCCGGAGGGCTGCCAGCCGTGACGAGCACGATCGAACGTCTGAGAACACGCGCCCATGGGGAAACGCTCGGCGTGGTCGCCGCATGCTGTGCGGGCTCTTTGCTGCCCGCACACGCCCAGAGCATCTCTGCGATCGGGTACCCATGCGGGATGTTGTGGGGGGGGTGTGTCCAGTGCCCTCACCCGCCGGTCATGCCGCTGGCCGTCAACAACTCGGGGCATGTGCTCGCGAGAATCGACGACTCCGTCTGCTTTGGCTCGCCCCGCGTCCTGGTCGGGCGGTATGAGAACCTGATCACATCACCCGGAAGCGGTCCGTCATTGGTGATCGAGAGCGGCGGAGGCGGTATGTCTGGGGGCATCAACGCACTCGGCCAGGCGGTGATCAACTTCGTGCCCGCGCCGCCGTTCGATCGGCCTGCCGCGTATTTCGTGAGGAGCCCTGTCGGAGCTCCGTTCCAGGGTGCGATGCTGGTGTTCGAGGGTTCGGCCAACGCCATCAACAACCTCGGCGAGATCGGCGGTCGCATGGCAGTCATCGGCGACGGGACCATCGCCCCGGGCACGTACGCGTACCGCTACACGGGACAGTTCGGCTTCAACGGAACGCTGAACATCCTGGACACCCCGCTGACGGACAATCTGCTGTCGGAGGTTCTGGCGATGAACTCCAGCGGGCAGGTCGTCGGCACCTATGCCGATA
Organism: Phycisphaerales bacterium UBA4658; assembly: GCA_002405485.1. Taxonomy (GTDB): domain Bacteria; phylum Planctomycetota; class Phycisphaerae; order Phycisphaerales; family UBA1924; genus UBA4658. The sequence continues at coordinate 6,999 of DHLW01000026.1, read as the reverse complement.
GCCAGCTCAACACGCGGGGCTTTCTCAACTCCCCGACGCCATGGCCCATGGGGACGAGCGTGGACCTTGGTCTGCCCCCTGGCGGATTCCCCATGATGACTCCGCGAGCGATGAACGATCGCGGCCAGGTCGCCGGAAGAACCATCGCCAGCTTCGGAGTCGCTCGGGCGTTCCGGCGCGATGTTGTCCCCGGCGGTGGCAGCATCATCAATGACCTCGGATCGCTCGGCGGAACCTTCGCCGCCAGCGAGGCCTTCGGCATCACGCCCACCGGCATCGTCGTCGGCACCAGCGACCTTCCCGGTGGAAGCACTGCGCCGTTCATGTACTTCGGCACCCCAGGCGTCGACGGGTTCATGATCAACCTTGACCTCTGGCTGGATGACATCTTCCCTTCTGCGGGCGCCGCATGGACGCTCCTCTCCGCAACCGCGGCCAGTCCGAACGGATGGATTGCAGGACAGGGGATCTTCGGCGGAGTGCTCCGGGCATATCTCCTGGATGCGAGGTTCCTCGTTCCGCCCTGCCAGGGACCGGCCGTGACCCTTCAGCCCTCGGCCGCCTCGGTGTGCCAGGGAATCGAAACCACCTTCTCGTTCGCCGCCGCCAACGACACCTTCGCCGGCGTTCGATGGGAGTGGTCTCTGGACGGCGGACCGTGGCGGCCGTGGACCCGAACGATCACTCGCGACGGCGTGCCAATCGCGGAAGTCTCCGGGGGCGATACGCGGACGCTGCGCATCACTCCGAGCGCGACGACGCCATACATCGGAAACGCGCTGCGCTTCCGCGCGGTGGTCGCGACCGAGTGCGGCATCGCGACCACCGTCGATCAGCCGCTGAGTGTCCAGGCGATCCCCCGGATTCTGCCGATGCCGATCGTGCGCATTTGTGCGGAGGGCCCGGCGCAGTTCGACGCGCAGGTGATCGGCACGGGACCGTTCACGGTTCAGTGGTCAGTCCGGGATCCCATCTCGGGCGCGGTGCAGCCGATCGTCGAAGGGCTGAACCGGTGGCCTGATGGACGACCGCTGTTCTCGGCGACCGAAGTCGACTCGCCGCGACTCAAGATCCGCCCACCGGACACGTCGGGCGGTCCGCGTTGGACGTTCTCGCGACTGGAGGGGATTCTGCTGTCGGTCACCGGTCCCTGCGGCGTGGCGGAAGCCCAGACCGAGCTGTGGGCGTGCATCGCCGACTTCGACTGCTCGAGTTCGGTCACCACCGCCGACATCTTCGCGTTCCTGAACGGGTGGTTCGCGGGCGATCCTCGCGCGGACCTCGACGGGAACGGCCTGACCCCGTTGGACATCTTCGAGTTCTTGAACGCGTGGTTCCAGGAGTGCTGACCGCTCATCGCGCGATACGAAACACGACGGTTCACTTTTCTTGCCTGAAGGCCGTGGGTCACGCTTCCCACGGCCTTTGGCATTTCAGGGCGCCGGCATGGTGGGAGGGCTGACCAAGAGGTTCAGCACCCGGCAAACCAGCCGTTCAGATAGTCGAAGATGTCCGCGACCGAGACGCCGCCGACGCGGTTGAAGTCGGCCCTGGGATCCGAGGCGAACCAGCGATTGAGGAACTCGAAGACATCGGCGACGGTGACGGCGAGGTCGGCGTTGGCGTCGACGCTCCCGCGGGAACCGGGGAAGATGGTCGGATCAGCGGGATTGGAGCAACCAGAGATCTCGTCGAAGTCGTAGAACGTATCCAGGTCGCGATCGACGCCGAGGCGGGTCTGCATGCCGCTGGGGACGAGGGTGAGCACGAGCTCGCGGCCGGCGATCGCGCCAGAGGTGAGGACCGAAGTGGTGGTCGTCTCCCCTCGGCGATCGGACTGCCACTGTGTGCCCCCGACGAAGAAGTACCCGCGTTCGCGACCATTGATGCGGGTCTTGGCGATGAGTCCGAGGCTCCCTCCGTTGCCGAGAGTGATGAAGGTGTTCAGTCGCGCGATGGTGTCGGGCTGGGCGTTGTTCGTGCCGTCGAGGATGAGCTGCTGCCCGACGCCCGCGTGAACGTCGCCCGGGAAGCAGAGCATGAAGGCCTCGAGGTCCATGCGTTGCTGGTCGCCTGTGGCGCCCGGGGCAAAGACGAAGTCGGAGTGCTTGGCGACGGCAAAGAGCGAGTCGAACTCGCCATCGTGCGCGAACCCGACGCCCTTGATGTTGTCCTGCCGCGAGCGGTCGAAGCCGACGCGCTTGTACATCCCGCGCAGGCCGGCCATCTTCATGCTCTGGGGTTCGACGGCGAGGAGCGCGTCATCGATGATCCTGCTGGTTCCGGTTGGACCGGGGTGGCAGGTCACGCACTTGAGCGGGCCGAGCAGGTTGAAGGTGTTGAAGATCGATTGACCCGTGCTCGGGCTGCCGACGCCGCCCGCGGTTCCGATCGGGCCGCCGCCGGGGCCGCGAACGGGCATGCTCGCGGGCATGATGTCGGTGATCTGGCGATGCGGATTGGGCGGAAAGCGGATGGTCGCGACGAAGTTCTGGAACGCGGCCATCTCGCTCGCCGTGGGCTTCGCCGGCGCGCCCTGCAGATCGGTGTACGCGGAGTCGAACGCGGCGAGATTCTCCTTATCGCCACGCCAGTGCAGCGGCTCCTGTCCGATGATGCCCTGCAGCGTCTGCGTGAGCATCGGCCCCTTGACGGGGTGCCAGGGCTGACAGAACTGGTTGTTGATGCACGGGAAGTTCACCTGCTTGATGGGCCCGCCCGGCACGCCCAGGTCCCATGCGAGGTGATCGGTCTTGCCGTCGATGTGGCAGGTGGCGCACGAGAGGTGCCCAAGGCCGCTGAATCGATGTGTCTCGTACAGAAAGGGTCGACCGGCGCGGATGGCCTGCGGGGTCGGGTCAAAGAAGCGCGGGCGGCTGCCGGGCGCGCCAATCTCCACGAACGAGGCCGTGTCCACCGTGGAGATGGTTGCGTCGAACCGGTTCAGCACGTACAGGCGATCGCCCAGCGCCGAGAGGGCGAGCCCGGTCGGCCCCTGGCCGACATCGATCTGCCCATACCGCGTGCCGGCGGCGTCGGTGGAAATCACCGTTCCCGACCCGAGGCCCGAGACGAACGCGCGGCCGCTCGTCGGATGCCAGAGAATGGCCCGAGGATCGCCGATGCTCAGCTCGCGCAGACCGATTGGGACCGAGGGTGAGGTGTACACCAGGTGCGGGTTGAGGTCGCTCACGCTCGTCGCCCCCGGCGTGGCCGGAGCGAAGGTGCCGATCTCGACGCGCGCAAACGTGCCGTTGATGTTGGGCTCAAATCGCTTCAGATTGTCGGCGTCGATGCCCACGATGCTCACGGCCCCGTCTGGGCGCACGCCCAGAGCCAGCACGCTGGAGAGCATCCCCCCTGCATACGAGACCCCGAGTGTTTGGGCATCGATGATGGCGACGTCGTTATCCAGCACGCCCCAGGTGACCAGTGCCGTCCAATCGCGGTTGTTGTCATCGCGCCAGCGTCCAGCGGCGTCCTTCTTGACGATCTGGGAGAGCTTGAGCGCGGCGGGGAAGGGCTGCGCGACCAGCGGACTGAAGGCGTTCCCGCTGTTTGGTGGCGGATTCTGCCCGCCGTACGGCCCGCTCGGATCGCTCACGATGTGATGCGGGATCGTCGTCGTCCCGTTGCCGGAGGCAAAGATCGCCGCATACACCCGCGACCCGTCCGGGCTGGTCGCCAGCATGCGCGGATCGAAGCCGGCGATGGTGAGCACCACAGGGGCGGCGGCGAGATTCGCCAGATCAAAGACCCGCACCTGATTGAGCGTGGACACGCTCACGAACGCCCGCCCGCCTGCAAAGGCCACGTCCATCGGCTCATCGCCGGTGAGAATCGTCCGCGACACCCGCCAGGTGTCCAGATCGACGACGCTGATGGAGTCGGACGTCGTGTTCACGACCCAGGCCTCGCCCGAGGACCCCGCCCCGCTGCCCGAGCGCACCCGCACGCTGACGGGATCGAACCCGACGCTGATCGACCGCACCCATCGGGGCCGGTCGGCGTTCCCGCCGGAGACGTCGAATACCTCCAGCCGATTGTCGGCGGTGTTCACCGCAAGCAGCGTCTGGCCATCTGGCGTGAGGGCCAGCGGAGCGACGTGGGCCGACTCAAAGTTCACGAAGGTGCTCTGAGCCAACGCCGATGGGTGCATGAACATGGCCGAACCCAGCAGGATCGCCCCGAATGCCCACGGGGATGCCGCCACGCCACGCGCAGACCGATCGCCCGATGCTGATCTCCGACGCCCATTCATACACGCATCATGATCGCTTGCCTGCCGTGATGCAAGAGTGAGGACGCGAGCGGGTCCGAAATGACGCAACTCATCGGCAAATCACGTGTTATGCGCGACTTTCACGCTCCGGACCCGGCACCCGGCGAGCGCCAGGTTTCCCCATCTTGACACGATCAGGAGATGAACAGGCCGGCGACGGCGGCCGTCATCCAGCACGCGAGCGCCCCGGCGACCATGGCCCGCGGGGCGATCGCGGCCAGATCGCCACGTCGGCTCGGGGCCATGGCGCTGAGCCCGCCGATCTGGATCGCGATCGACGGCAGATTCGCGAATCCGCACAGGGCATAGGTCGCGATCTGCGTGCTCCGCGGGGACATGGTGCCCTCGGAGATGTGCTTGCCGAGGTCCAGATAGGCCACGAACTCTGTGGCGATCACCTGTGTGCCCATGAGCGAGCCGAAGTGCCGGCAGTCGTTCCACGCGATGCCCATGCACCAGGCCAGCGGCGACAGCAGCACGCCCAGGATGTTCTGGAACGTCAGCGGGGGAATGTTGTTGGCCTGCCGCCACGCCGCGACCCTTGGCAGATCCCCGAGCGCCGCCAGCGGCCAGTTCAACAGCGCAAGCAGCGCGACAAACGCGATGAGCATGGCCCCGACATTGAGCGCCAGGTGCAGCCCGTCGGTGGCCCCGGCGGCGGCGGCATCGACGACATTCCTCGTGCCCGGGCGATCGGCAAGCAGCTTGCCAACGTCCTCGGGCTCGGGTTTTTCGGTCTCGGGGAGCATGATCTTGGCCATCACCAGCCCGGCGGGCGCGCTCATGATGCTCGCCGTCAGCAGATGCTTGGCAAACACCGCGCGCGAATCGTCGCTCTCGCCGCCGAGAATGCCGACATACGCCGCCAGCACGCTCCCCGCGATGGTGGCGAATCCGCCGGTCATGACCGCCATGAGCTGCGACCTGGTCATGCCGGCGATGTAGGGCTTGACGGTGAGCGGGGCCTCGGTCTGGCCCAGGAAGATGTTCGCCGCGGCGGAGAGCGCCTCCTTGCCGCTGATCCCCAGCGACTTCTTGAGGACCCACGCACACGCCGCGACGACACGCTGCATCAGACCCAGGTGATACAGCACGCCCATGAGCGACGCAAAGAAGATGATGACCGGGAGCACGCGGACGGCAAAGACAAATCCCCACGGCCCCGCGCCGGGGTCGGCGAGATTCCCGAAGATGAACCGGATCCCATCGTCGGAGAACGAGATGACCTTGGTGACGGCCCGAGCGGCCCCGTCAAAGACGATGCGAGCGGGCTCAAAGCGGAGCACGAGGAAGGCGAGAACAAACTGAAGGAGCACGCCGCCGATGATGATGCGCCAGTTGATGTTCTTTCGGCTGGTGGAAAGGGCGTAGGCGATGCTGAGGAGGACGAGGACGCCGAGGAGGCCGGTCAGCTGGCTCATCCGGGTGAGGATATCGAAAAGTACATCTCGTGTGCTCCGGGCTATGGATGCGGCTTGCGGGGAGATGACTTTGCTGGGCGTCGCTGTGCCTTGGCCATTGCCCGTTCCATGATGGTGACGACTTCGGATGCGGCCTGATGGCCGAAGAGCTTCGGTCGCTTGGCCGCGGCACGCGCGAGGTCCAACGCGGTCTTTCCGCTTGAACACTTGAGCGTGGGATCGGCTCCGTGGGCGAGAAGTGCTCGCACCAGGTTTGTATTGTCGTATCGTCCCACCATGAGGGGCGTAGCACCTTCTGGAACTGACGGAAGCTTGCGTCCCTTGAGACGAGCGTTTGCGTTTGCGCCGGCCTTGAGCATCGAGATTGCCGTTGCGTCGTATCCGAACACATCGATGCCAGGGCGTGGGGTTCTCGGTGCGCGTTTCTTGCGAAGAGAGGCCATCTCTTGAACATGGGCAGTCAGCGAGCACCATAAGGGTGTCGCACCATGAGCATCCCGTGCTTCTAGGTTGTATCCCTTCTCGACCAGCCAATGTGTGATGGCGGTTATGTTGCGCTGATACTCGGGTCTGAACCCAGGATTCGCAGCCAAGTAGTGGATCGGGTGCTTTTTATGCTTGTGAAAACGCCCGCCGAGCTTCCAGCACCAATCGAGATGGGTGGCCGTGCAGTCGCCCGAGCGGAGCAATCGATCCAACACGCTCTCGCCGAAACGACTTGAGATCGCTTGGGGGTTCGCTCCGACGCTGACAAGTGAGTCAAGAACAGAGAGATTGCTTGCGCCGAAGATGTGCAGTATCTCCTGGCCATCAAGGTCACGACCTTCGGCGCGTGCACCGGCCTCAATCAGCTTGTCGATGAACGACTTTCGTTCGCTTGAACTGTTCATCAGGAGCGTCCGACCATCCTCGGGATGCTCACGATTCGGATCACCTCCGGCACGGAGGTACTTCAGAAACTCTGAGGGGTAGAGTGGAGGGATGAGATCCTCGGCTGGCACACGCAGCTGCGATGTTGAAGGTCGGGTGCGTCGAAGCGGGGACCAGCCGTCGCGTGAGAGCTTGCCGACTCTCTCAAGGCCACCTTCGGCCCAGCCCGTGACGACGCCGATGCTCTCGACCCCCGCAGCGTCCAAGATTCGGGTCTTTGGCAAGCCGTTCATGACGAGGAGAACGGTGATGCATGCGGTCAAGGCGTATGCACAGGATTCCACACGCTCGTCTACCGAGTCGTTGGCGAGCGGCGCGAGTAGCGGGTCGAGTTCAGGCAGGTTGAGTATCCCATCCAACAGTGTT
>DHLW01000056.1:16400-16588 GCA_002405485.1 Phycisphaerales bacterium UBA4658 | reverse complement strand
CGGCCGAGGAACACGCCTGCACAAGAAGGGTCGAGCCGACGCAGAGACAGACGCGCACGTTGGTCATGGTGAGGTCTCCGATCTGGGTGAATCTGCGGCTGTCAGCGCAGGCGCTCTCCGAGCGGCGGCCTGCAAGGAGTCGAAGTACGCGCGGAGCTGCGCGACCGATGCGTCAAAGGGAGCGAGCG
>DHLW01000056.1:15937-16258 GCA_002405485.1 Phycisphaerales bacterium UBA4658 | reverse complement strand
GCGTGCCGCACGGGCCTGCATCATCGCGCCCTCCATCACCGTGAGCACGAACACCGCGAGCTGCTCGCGATCGACCGACGATGGAAGGCGATCGCCGGCATCATCCAGCCACGATCGCACGATCGACCACCAGTTCCGGAAGTTCTGATCGATCAGGGCACGGGCGTCCGGATGGTCGTCGGCGACCTCCAGCGCCAGGTTGCCCACCGGGCACCCCATCGCAAAGCTCGTCTGCTCAAGACCCAGCCGATACAGACCAAGCAGGGCGAACACCCGCTCGATCGGGTCATCCGCGGCCCGCTCGGCATGATCCATGACGGC
>DHLW01000056.1:15326-15782 GCA_002405485.1 Phycisphaerales bacterium UBA4658 | reverse complement strand
GGGCGGAGGAGTTGCAGGTAATGCTCCAGGACGCCGACGAGCAACGCGTCTTTGGATGGGAAATAGTGATACAGCGACCCAGAGTGAACGTCGGCCTCACGGAGGATCGTGGAAACCCCTGTGGCGTGAAACCCCTGCTCATGGAACAGTCGGCGGGCGGCCTCCAGAATGCGGACGCGAGTACCGGAATCGGGTGTGCTCATGGTTGAACGACCAATCAACTGTTGATTGAACGTTCAATATAAAGGATGAGGCCGGCAAGTCAAGAGAAAATCGTCCATTTGTGCGGAATAGGTGCGTGGGCACTCGGATGGCATCGATGGCGGTGCGAGAGCGATCGCGGGCATTCTGGCTGAAATCCGAGGAATCAGAATCCCTACGATCCACTTCTGCGATTGGGCAGGTCGCCAGCCGTGCGGATCCTCGGCTTGCATGGGGCTGCTTCGGAGGCGGCTA
>DHLW01000056.1:586-15175 GCA_002405485.1 Phycisphaerales bacterium UBA4658 | reverse complement strand
GGGAAGAGGGAAGGCAAGCGGGGTGCGGGAAAGACGGGGATGGGGTGGGTGGTTCCGGAGGCGCGTGCCTGTGTGGAAATGGATGCTTGGGCTCTTGGTGTTCTGTGTTCTGCTCTGTGCCGGGAGCGGGTACTACGTGTGGACAAGCAAGGAGATCCGCGCCCAGATCGAGCAGTACATGCCGGGGAACAAGCTCACGGAGGTCCGGGCCGAGAAGGTGATGCAGGGGGAGCTCACGCGGACGATCTCGGCTCCGGGGCAGATCGAGCCCGAGACGAGCGTGAAGATCAGCGCGCAGGTTTCGGCCCGAATCGTGGCACTGCCGTTTCGAGAGAATGAGACGGTCAAGAAGGGCGATGTGATCGTTCGATTGGATTCGCGCGACCTGGCGGCGCTCCTGGACTCTGCCCGGGCGGCTTTGCGTGGGGAGGAAGCGCGGCTGGAGGGTGCGCAGGCGGCGGTGCAGCAGGCGACGCAGGAGCGGGATCGGGTGCGGAAGCTGGCATCGTCGGGCGACGTGGCGCCGAGCGCCGTGGAGCTTGCAGACGCGAACTACCTTCGAGCCCAGAGCTCGCTGCGGGCGGCGGAGCACGCGATCGATCAGGCCCGGGCCCAGATCGTGCGCGCGGAAAAGGACCTGGACAACACGACGATCACAAGTCCGATGGACGGCACGATCACGCGGCTGGACGCGGAGGTGGGCGAGCTGGTCGTGGTCGGCACGCTGAACAACGCGGGATCGGTGATCATGGAGATCGCCGACCTGTCGAAGATGGTGCTCAAGGCGCGCGTGGATGAGAGCAACATCGTGCCCGTGAAGGAGAATCAGATCGCCAAGGTGTACATCAACGCCTATGGCGAACGCGAGTTCCGAGGCGTTGTGGAGCGGGTCGAGCTGCAGCGCAAGGTCGATCGAGACAACACGGGGTACTTCGAGGTGTGGGTGCCCATCACCCTCGAGCGGGGCGAGACGCTTCGATCCGGGCTCACGGCGAACACGGACATCATGGTCGAGACGGTGCGCGACGTGCTCGTGCTCCCGAGCCAGGCGGTGGTCGATCGCAAGATCGACGAACTGCCCAAGGCCGTGACCGAAGGCAACGGCAACATCAACCGCGCCAACACATATGCTCGTGTTGTGTACCGGCTGGAAGAGACGGGCAAGGTGCACAGCGACGGCCGAGCGGTGCACAAGGTCGTCGCCACCCCGGTGCAGATCGGGACCAGCGACCTGACGCGAACGGCGATCATCGCGGGGCTGAAGGACGGGCAGTCGGTGGTGACCGGGCCGTTCAAGGCTCTGCAGAGTCTTCGGCACGATCAGGAGGTGCTGCTGGAGGGCGCAGGAAAGGACGCACCGCCCCAATCGAACCCCAGCGGCAAACCGGACGAGCCGGCAACCGCGTCCAGATCGTGAACGTTGGTTGCGGGCGGGGGAGACGAGCGGGCGCACTATCGCATGACGATCCGACTGAGTTCCATTCAGAAGATCTACAAGGTCGGTGTTGAGCGGGTGCACGCGCTGCGCGGCGTGGACCTGGAGATCAAGCGCGGCGAGTTCGTCGCGATCATGGGGTCGAGCGGTTCGGGCAAGAGCACGCTCATGAACATCCTTGGGTGTCTGGATCGACCCAGCAATGGCGAGTATGTGCTCAACGGCAAGCCGGTGGCGAAGATGGGCGCGTCGGCGCTGGCCGAGGTGCGGAACCAGGAGATCGGGTTTGTCTTTCAGTCCTTCGAGCTGTTGCCGCGGTCCAGCGCGCTGCAGAACGTGATGCTGCCGCTGATCTACTCGCCCAAGCGCTGGTTGGGCGCGAGGAAGCGGGCCCGGCACGCGCTGGAGCGGGTCGGGCTGGGGGAGCGTGTGAAGCACAGGCCGAACCAGCTCTCGGGGGGGCAGCGGCAGCGTGTGGCGATCGCGCGGGCGCTCGTGAACGAGCCGAGCATCCTGCTTGCGGACGAGCCGACGGGCAACCTGGACAGCAAGACGAGCGAGGAGATCATCGCGCTCTTCAAGCGGCTGCACTCTGACGGTCAGACGATCGTGATCGTGACGCACGAGGAGGACATCGCCGGGCACGCCGAGCGGATCGTGCGCTTGAAGGACGGGCGGGTGATGTCGGATCGTAAGACCGCGGAGGATCCGATCCACCGCGAGTATCTGGATCGCATGGCGGTCGCGGCTGCGGACATGGCCAAGCACGACGCGGCGAACGCGGCGAGCAACGGTGAGCGATCGCCGGCGATTCCGGGGCTGCCGGGGAGCGGGGAGCCGAGGGTGACCGTCGCGGGGGCGGGTTCGGCGTCCCCCGCCGTCGTTCGGCCCGGCGGGGCCGGAGGTGGTGCATGATCGTTGTTCGGCTGATCATGCAGACGGTGATTCTGGCGCTTGCCCAGATCTGGACGAACAAGGTTCGCGCGGTCCTGGCGATGCTGCTGATCGCGGTGGGCGCGGGGTCGCTGGTGCTCGTGACGGGGGGATTCGAGGGGTTCAAGAAGAACATCCTGAAGGAGTTCTCGTCGGTCGGCGCGAACAAGGTCTGGGTGTTTCCGCGGCGGCCGCCGGAAGCGCGTGACCGGTTCAGTTGGCGCCAGATCCGGATGAACGTCAAGGAAGCCGACGGGATGCTGGCCAAGTGTCCGTCGCTGGAGCGGCTGACGCCGGTGCTGGAGTTCACCGCCGACGTGCAGTTCGGGGATCGTCGCCGCCCGGTGGTGAAGGTGCAGGGGATCCGCCCGATCTGGCACGAGATCGAGCAGCGGTTTGTCACGGCGGGGCGGCCGTTCAGCGAGATCGACCTGGAAGCCGTCCGCAACGTGTGCATGGTGAATGACAAGGCGATCGAGGAGTTCGGTTTGCCGGGCGGCGGGCCGGGGAACTACATACTGGTTGGCGGTCGACGGTTTCTGATCGTGGGCGTGGTGGAGACCAAGGCGGTCTCGCCGATGTTCGGGCAGAACGACGTGCAGAGCGAGGTGTACATCCCGTTCAACACGGCGATGGCGATGAAGCCGGACTGGGGGATCTTCGTCATCGCGCAGACGAAGCGGCCGGAGCTGTTCGAGGATGCCAAGGCCGAGATCACCTTCTACATGCGCAAGATCCGGAACCTCAAGGCGGACGATCCGAACACCTTCGGCGTCGAGGCGATCGAGCAGTACATCGCGCAGATCAAGCGGATCACGACGCTCATCCAGGTGTTCGCCGGCGCACTGACGATGGTGGCCCTGATCGTGGGCGGGATTGCGATCATGGTGATCATGCTGGTGAGCGTGACCGAGCGGACGCGCGAGATCGGCCTGCGGAAGGCGGTGGGCGCCAAGCCGGGGACCATTCTCATGCAGTTCCTGGTCGAGGCGGTGGTGCTGTGCCTGGTCGGGGCGGCGGTGGGTCTGGCGGTCGGGTTCATCGTGGTCATGGGTTTGAAGGTGATCCCCAACAGCCCGCTGCCAGAGTCCGCGGTGCCGACGTGGGCCGCGCTGCTGGCGCTGGTGTTCTGCGGCGGCGTGGGCGTGATCTTCGGTATGCTCCCGGCGATGAAGGCGGCGCGGCTGGATCCGATCGAGGCCCTGCGGCACGAGTAGCGAAGTGGCAACGCGCGGGGAGGGAGAGTGTGGGCGGGCGAGAGTGGTGGGTGGCTTGGCGATGGGATCCCATGAAGCAGCATCAGCATCTTTCTGCGGTTGTGCGGCCGACCATGCGGGCTCGGTGGCCGTGGGTGGGCGTCGGGATGGTGGGCCTTGTGACGCTTGCGCCCGGGTGCGGGAACCCGCTCGGGCCGGAGCCCTACGACCGTGATCGCCCCCCGGCGATGGACCGGTTGCGGCAGATCGATCGGCTGGACCGAGACCGGTACGCGCGCCCAGCCGACCCCGCGGGCGCGATGCCCGCGACGGGCAACGGGGGCAATGGCGCCAGGGAGGACGATGCGCCGCGGATCAGTCCGCTCTCGGGGCTGGAGAAGTACGAACTGAGACTGGAGGACGCGCGGGCGGCGGTGCTCGCCAACAACCTCGATCTGCGCGTCGCGCTGGTCGAGCCGATCATCCAGGGGCAGAACGTTCAGGAGGAGGAGGCGAAGTTCGAGGCGGTGTTCAAGCCGTTCCTGGACTATCGCAACACCAACAACCCCACGCTGGACGTGACGGCGGCGAACAAGCAGCGTTCGACGACGATCGGCGCCGGCGTGGATGTGCCGCTGCGTTCCGGTGGGCGGGCGAGCGTGAACTACGCGTTGTCGCGCAGCGAGACCGACAATCCGTTCTTCACGTTTCCAGAGTCCTACAACTCGAACGTCGAGTTCTCGCTCAGCCAGCCGCTCCTGCGCGGCGCCGGGCGACGGGCCAGCACGTACTCCATCCGCATCGCGGGGCTTGATCTGAGCATCGCCGAGAGCCGCACGAAGCTCGAGGTGATCCGACAGGTGGCCGCGGCGGACCGGGCGTACTGGCGTCTGTACGCGGTGCGGCAGGCGCTTGAGGTTCGGCAGAAGCAGTACGAGGTCGCGCAGTCGCAGCTCGAGCGGGCCCAGCGCCGCTTCCGGGCCGGCGACGCCCCGGAGCTGGAGGTCACACGAGCCCAGAGCGGGGCGGCGGCCCAGCTCGAGCAGATCATCCTCGCCGAGAAGGCCGTGCTGGATCAGCAACGCGAGCTCAAGCGGCTCTTGAACATCGCCGGACTGGAGATGGAGTCGCGGACGCTCGTGGTGCCGACGAGCGTGCCGGACCCTGTGCGGTACGCGTTTGACGGGCCGGAGCTTGCCGCGCTGGGCGTGAGCAATCGGATGGAGATGCTGGAGCTGGAGCTTCGACTGGCGCAGGACTATTCGACGATCGAGTTCAACAAGAATCAGGCCTTGCCGCTGCTTGCGCTGGACTTTGCGTATCGGGTTCCGGGGCTGGGATCCGACTTCGCGGACGCGAACGACCAGCTCGCGGGGACCGACTTTCATGACTGGAGGGTGGGGCTCGCGGGCGAGGTTCCGATCGGGAACGAAGCGGCGAAGGCCCGTGTGCAGCAGGCCATTCTGCGTCGGCTGCAGCGGCTGAGCAGCAAGGAGGCCCGTGCGTCGGCGATCCGTCAGGAAGTGCTCGCCGCGGTCGATCAGGTGGAGGCGAGCTGGCAGCGGATCCTGGCGGCGCAGCAGTCGGTGATTCTCGCGGCCCGCACGCTCGAGGGCGAGCAGCGGCAGTTTGACGCGGGCGCGCGGACGAGCACGGACGTGCTGGACGCCGCGGCCCGCCTTGCCGACGCCCAGACGAGCGAGGTCCGGGCGCTTGCGGACTATCAGATCGCGCAGATCGATCTGGCGTTCGCGACGGGGACGCTGGCGGGCGCAGCAAAGGTGGACTGGTCGCCGACGGATCCGCGCGTGGGGCAGCCCGCGGGCGGGGATCCGACACCGTTCAACTTTCCGCCGTACGGCGACCCTGAGCGTGCGCGGACGCCCGCGCAGGCCGAGATCGAGCGACACGGCGGTTCCGGCGCGGGTATGCTGGGCAAGTGATGCGGCGGGAGCGTCAACGCTGGAGGAGTCGTTCTGGGCGGGCGGGATGGCCGCGTCGAGTCCTGCCCTTGGCGGCGCTTGTCGCGGCGATGCCGACCGTGCTGTCCGGATGCGGGAGCGGCGTGCGTGCCGCACGTGCGATCGAGGAGCAGTCCGTGACCAGTTCTGGCCGACCGACGCGCGGGATGATCTTCGAGGAGATCGAGCTTGACGGGGCGCGGTATCCGTACGTGGTGTACGTGCCGAGGGACTACACGCCGCAGCGCCTCTGGCCGCTGGTGGTGTTCCTGCATGGCTCCGGCGAGAGCGGGACCGATGGGCAGAAGCATGCGATCCAGGGGCTCGGCGGGAACATCCTGTGGAACGCCGACCGCTGGCCGTGCATCGTGCTGATGCCTCAGAAACCGGATCGCACGGTGCTGTGGCCGGCGCACGAGGGGTTGGTGTTGGCGCTGCTGGAGCGCGTGCGGTCGCACTACGCGATCGATCCGGACCGGATCGCGCTGACCGGACTGTCTCAGGGTGGCCACGGGACGATCTGGTTTGGCGCAAGGCATCCGGGGATCTGGTCGGCGATTGCGCCGGTCTGCGGGTTCGTGGACTCGAATCGTGCCAAGGACGACGCCGATGCGCTGGCGGCGGGGCTGGCGGGGCTCCCGGTCTGGGCCTTTCATGGAGACGCCGACGACGTGGTGCCGATCGCGCAGACGGCAAAGCTGATCGACGCGATGAAGCGCGCGGGCGCGAGCCCGCCGCCGAAGTTCACGATCTACCCGGGGGTGAACCACGGCTCGTGGGATCGGGCGTATGCGGAGGCGGAGCTGCCGGCGTTTCTGCTGCGGCGGCGGGACGCTTCAGAGCGTCGCTGACGGGGTTACTCTTCGAGATAGGTGTAACCGTCGAGTCCCTGCTCGTAGAAGAGCAGCAGCGACTTGCCCTCGGCGACGGTGAGGCGGTTGCCCTTGATGGCTCGCTCGACATCTCGCCGAACGGCCTCGCACATGTCCTCGGTGTCGAACTGCACGTACTGCAGGACTTCCTTCACGGTGTCACCTTCGACGACCTCATCGAGGGACCAGTACCCGCCTTCGGGGTTGTCCGTGGAGCCGCCTTCGGGGTTGTAGGTGACGTGCACGGCGTGGGTGTCGCCGAGGAGGTTGTGCAGATCGCCCAGGATCTCCTGATACGCGCCCAGGAGGAAGACGCCGATGTAGTAGGGCTGATCGGGCTTGAGCTCGTGCAGTTCCAGCGTCTTCTTGTCGATGCGCTTGTCGACGAAGTTGTCGATCTTGCCGTCGGAGTCGCAGGTGATGTCGGCGAGGATGCCGCGTCGCGTGGGCTCCTCGTCGAGTCGGTGGATGGGGCAGATGGGAAAGAGCTGGTCGATGGCCCAGGAGTCGGGCATGGACTGGAAGAGCGAGAAGTTGCAGAAGTAGATGTCCGAGAGGATCTCGGGAAGGTTCTCGAGTTCTTCGGGCACCTCGCCCTTCTTCATCTGCAGATCGAGGACCTTGCGCCCGATGGACCAGAACAGCCGCTCGCTCGCCGCACGCATGGGCAGGGTCATGTACCCCAGCGAGAACAGACTCATCGCCTCGTCGCGGGCCTGCATGGCGTCGTGATAGACCTCCAGCGCGTTGCGCTCGGAGAGACGCTCCCAGCTGTCGATCAGGTCCAGCAGCGGCTGCGGGGGCTCCTTCTCCTGGGCCATGTCGGCCTGGATCTTCTCCAGCCCCGGCTCGGCGTGGAAGCTGCTCTTGCCGAGGACATTCACGATGAGCACGCTGTTGTACGCGACCATCGCGCGGCCGGACTCGGACATGATCTTGGGATGCGGGACGCCCGCGTCGTCGCAGACGGTCTTGATGCGGTAGACGATGTCGCTGGCGTACTCCTCGACGGTGTAGTTGATCGAGCTCGTCCACGCCGACTGCGACCCGTCATAGTCCACGCCCATCCCGCCGCCCACGTCGATGATCTGCATCCCGGCGCCCAGCCGGTGCAGTTCGGTGTAGATGTGCGTGAGCTCGTTCACGGCGGTCTTCATCTGCTTGATGTCGTAGAGCTGGCTCCCGACGTGGCAGTGCAGCATGTTCAGGCAGTCGCCCATTCCATGCTGCTTGAGGAACTCGAGAGCCTCGAGCACCTCCGTGACAAAGAGCCCGAACTTGGACCGTGCTCCGGCGGAGGACTCCCACCGGCCAGCCCCGCGGGATGAGAGCTTGACCCGAATGCCGATCTTCGGACGGACGTTGTAGTGCTTGGCGTGCTTGACCAGAAGCTCAAGCTCGCTGAACTTCTCCACCACCGGGATGATGTTCCGCCCGAGCTTGGTCGCCAGGATCACGGTCTCGATGAACTCGTCATCCTTGAACCCGTTGCACACGATGGGCATGTCGTCCTGGCCCTCGCTCAGGGCCAGCACGGCGAGCAGCTCGGGCTTGGAGCCGGCCTCGAGCCCGAACTTCAGCTCCTTGCCCAGCGAGGCGATCTCCTCGCAGATGTGGCGCTGCTGGTTCACCTTGATCGGATACACGCACGAGTAGGAGTTCTGGTACGCGTGGTCGGCGATGGCCTTGTCGAACGCCGAGCGGATCTCCCGGAGCCGATGCTCCAGGATGCCTGAGAATCGGACAAGCACCGGCGTATGCACGCCGCGCTCGGCCAGGCCCGCCACCAGGTCGGCCAGGTCGATCTGCTTGCTCGAGTCCTTGTCGGGCATGACCACGACGTGCCCCGAGCGGTTGACGCCGAAGTATCCCTTGCCCCAATCCGAGAGCCCGTAAAGCCGGGCGGCGTCTTCGGTGGTCCATCGGCCGTGGAGGAACGCGTTCTTCGAGACGGTGATCGTCGCCATGTTCGTGAGTGTGCCCAGGGTGCGCTCGCAAGAGCGCGGTGCGGACAACAAGGTTGGTCTTGACAGAGGACGAGAGTGCGCGGACGCGGTGCGGAGGTGTCCAGGTGCGGGAGGGCAAGGCCGGGCGAGTTGCAACATCGGGCCCGGCGACGAATCCCAAACGCTCCGACCGGTGCGACGCGCCGCCGCTGTCACCTTTCCCCGTGGGCTGAACACGGTGCGCGCTCGTGCCGAGAGTTGTCTCAAGTGTATCACCGCTTTGCGTGCCGGGAAGGAGATTCTGTCCCGCATCCTGACCCGGGGGGAAGTCAGAGCACGGCGCGTCGACCCTCGCGGGATCGCGTACGATCGGATCTCGGGGGCCCTGGGAACGCTCATGGGCAGAGTCGCCGGCAAAGTTGCGCTCGTCACGGGCTCTGCCAGGGGCATCGGGGCCGCGTGCGCCAGGGCCCTTGCGCACGAGGGGGCATCGGTCTGGGTCTCGGACATCCTCGATTCCGAGGGGGCCAAGGTCGCCCGGGAGATCGGTGGAAATGCCCGGTATGTCCATCTGGATGTCGCCGATGAGCGCCAGTGGATCGGCGTCATGGACGGGATCGTCCGCGAGGCGGGTCGGCTGGACGTGCTGGTGAACAACGCGGGCGTCACCGGATTCGATCGTCCCGACGGGCCACAGGACCCCGAACACGCCTCGCTGGAGTCCTGGCGGCGCGTCCACGCCGTGAACGCTGAAGGCACGTTTCTGGGATGCAAGCACGCCATCGGGGTGATGAAGCGTCCGATCGGCGGGCGGCCCAGAGGCGGGTCGATCATCAATATCTCGTCAAGGTCCGGGGTCGTCGGGATCGCCGGGGCCGCCGCCTATGCCGCCAGCAAGGCCGCCATCCGCAACCATACCAAGAGCGTCGCGCTGTACTGCGCCCAGCACGCCATGGGCATCCGGTGCAACTCCATCCACCCTGGGTCGATTCTCACGCCCATGTGGGACCACATGCTCGGCGAGGGAGCCGCCCGCGAGGAGGCCATCGCCCAGGTCGCCGCCTCCGTCCCGCTTGGACGAATGGGCACACCCCAAGACGTCGCCCACCTCGTGGTGTTCCTGGCGTCGGATGAGTCCGCGTACATGACCGGGAGCGAGCTCACGCTCGACGGAGGCATCCTTGCCGGCTGGGAAGCCCAGCCCGGCGGGCGATGACGCCATGCGTTCAAGGTGGTCCGCTCAGGCCAGTCGCCTGGGTAGCTCGGCGGGCTGCCCCGAGACATGGATGGCTTTCAGGTGCTTGCGCATCCGATCCAGCAGATTCCAGTACATCACGAGCGCGATGAGCGGCCCGAGCCCGAACACGACCAGCCCGACGACGGCGATGACCGGGAGCAGCCAGATGTACAGCTTGACGCGCGCGATCACGAACTGATCAGGGATGCGACGGGCCATCCAGTCGGTGTAGCGCATGATCCCGAAGAAGCCCATGATCCACGCCGCAAACGACACGAAGCCGACGATCATGATCAACACGCCGATCGCCGCAGCCAACCCGCCTGCGCCGCCAAAGTTGGCGCCAAGCTGGGCCGGGAGCGCGATGACCGCGGCGGCGCCCTGGATGATCACGGCGATGCGCACGATCTTCCGCGCTGTGTCGGGCATCTCGCGCCCGATGAACCCTGGATCGGGCTGTGTGTACTTCCAGTAGCCAAACAGGATCATGCCCTGTACAGCCGTGCCGAGCACGGCGAGCAGCAGCATGAACCCGCGGGGAAGTCCGCCCGCGGTCGCGCCGACCACGAGTCCGATGACGATCGACAGGAGAAAGTAGACGATGTACAGAAGGATGCCATTGAGCACCAGCCCAAGGCCGCTCCGAATCGTCGCCAGGTACTCCGGCGAGGCGTACTGAAGCAAGACGCCCTTGAGCGACATGGCCACGTCGGTCCCGCACTCAGGGCACTTGCCCGCGATGGGCAGGCCTCTGATGTTGTACGAGCACTTCACGCAGTTGCGATCGCCATCCACGAGCAGCGACGAAGCACCTGAGCTGGGAACGGCGGGAGGTGTCGCACCGATCGAAGTCTGGCTCATTCCAGTACGGTACAGAAAAACCCTGGTTTGATGCAAGACTCTTCGGGACGATGTGGACGATCAGGTGTAGCGATACTCGATCGGGGCATCGACCTCGGGATGCAAGCTTGCGTGCACGGGGCAGGCGTGCCCGATCTTCTCCAGACGCTCACGCATGTCGACGGGAACCGCGGCGGCGGGGATGTTCACAACGACCGGCAGCCGGGCGATCCGCCGCGGCGATGGGGGGGTGGACATGTGCTTCTCAACGCTCGCCGAGGCCCCGGTGATATCCAGCCCGTTCCGCTCGCCCCACATGGCGATGGTTGTGAGGATGCACGAGGCGAGCCCCGAGGCGACGAGATCGGTCGGGCTGAACGCGCTGGCGTCGCCGCCGATGTCCTTGGGGGCATCGGTGCGAAGTGTCGCGCCCTCGGGGTGGACGAGGTCGCACTTCTTGTGGCCGGTGTAGCGGACGTGGATGGTGAGCATGGGGTGAGGATACGCAACCGCGCGGCGCTATCGAGATGCTGAAGCGGCACGCTCGCGTGTCGCTCGTCGATCAAACTTCCGTGCGAGATCGAACGACACCGAGAGGTGCAGCAGCATCGCCAAGAGCGGTCCAACACCGAACAGCAGACAAAGCACAGTTGCAAGCACGCTCTCAGCCATCACGCACATATACCTGGTTCTGGCGTATCTGTCTGCTCCGATCCTTTGCGCCAGCGACAAGAAGAACGCCTCACTCGGGAAGTGGCATATCGCTTCCGTGGCTGGCACAAGGATGACCAAAGGCCCATTGAAGAACTCATCAAGAGCATTCGGGTCTGCACCAAAGATCGATGCCGAGAGTGCAAGTCCGCTGAGAGTGGTGACAAGTCCTCGGAAGATCTCGGCCGCCATCATCACCCGGCAGCGCCGGCGGTGCACCTGCAACTTCGAGTGTGGAACCAACCCGTTGCAGAGTCGCGCCGCGATCCACACCCGTGAGAGCGTGAGGACGACAAACGCCGCAGCAACGCATTGGACAAGAAGAGTGCTTTGGAATGCGATGCTTACGACGAGACCGACAGCAGCGAGCGAGCGGCCGAACGAGATGCACAACAGCGTGGTCACGCTGCGAGACGTGTCGATGAGCGGCTGACCCGTCAGGCCGTCGCCCTGCAGCGACACCCGCACCTCCAGCCCGCATTCCGGGCACTGCATGTCATCGCGCAGCCCGCGCAGATCATACTGACAGTTCAGGCATTTCGGCTCAGACACCAATGGCGGGAACGTGCGGCGCAGCATTGCAACGCAGCATAGTCGGAACCAAAATGACCAGGTTCGCCGTCAGCGCCGCGCTCGCCTCGGCACGGCCTGATCTCGCCCGAGTCTCTCGCGGATCGCCTCGCGCACACACGCACTCGCCGGCCCGTACATTCCGCTGGCCACTTTGCCGTCCACGAAGCGCTTCAGCGGCTCAGGAAGCGAGATGTTCATGCTGATGGTGCTCGATGCAGCCATGCACCAAGTCTCCGAGACGTGGCAGAAATCGCCAATCCCTGCCATTGGCGGCCAGGGCCTCGCGACTCACCTTACGTTCCGCTTCTCCCCCCGCAGCACATCGAGCAGCGGCCCCTTCAACGCCCCATTCACCGCCACGCAGTCCTTGCCCTTCACCGTCTCGGCACCCGACCAATCCCCCAGCCATCCGCCCGCTTCCTTGATGATCGGCGCGATGCCGCAGATGTCCCAGATGCTGATGCGCGGGTCGAGCATCATCTCCGCTCTGCCGCTCGCCACCAGCATGTAGCCAAAGACGTCGCCCCACCCGCGGTTGAGCTTCACCTGCTTCGCGAGCGTCATATACGCATCCGACCGATCGATCGCCCGCGTGATGCTCCCCGCGAGCAGCGTCGCATCCTTGAACTGCGAGACATTGCTCACGCGGCATGCCCTGCCGTTCATCGTCGCGCCGTGCCCGATCGCCGCGCCATACAGCTCATCGAGCGCGGGCAGATACACCGCGCCCACCAGCGGCTGGTCGTTTACCAAGCACCCGACCACCGACCCATACAGCGGCACGCCGTGCACGAAGCTCTTGGTGCCGTCGATCGGATCGATCACCCATGTGCGCGACGGGTCGCCCGCGGACAAGCCGTGCTCTTCGCCCAGCAGCGCGTGCGACGGAAACGCCTTGCTGATGACGCCCCGGATGACCAGCTCGGCCTCCTTGTCGGCCTGGGTCACCGGCGTCTCGTCTGCCTTTTCCTCGATCGCCGCCGATCCGGCGCCGGCGTTGAAGTAGGCGAGCGTGCGTCGGCCGCCGGCATAGGCGGCTTCGAGGGCGACATTCAGGAGCGAGGTGAGTTCTGGGGTGGACATGCCGCCAAGCGTATCAGTCGACGCTCGGCACGGTTCTCCCACGATCCGCCCACGTCGCCGACATCATGTCCGTCCGTTCCCGGATCTCCTGGTTTTCGGCTACGCTCCTTCCACCATGCGCTACGCGATGATCATGGCCGGCGGATCGGGCACGCGGCTCTGGCCAATGAGCCGAGCCCAGCGGCCAAAGCAGCTCCTTCCGCTCATCGTTCCCGGGTCCGGTCGCTACACCGCCAAGCTCCCGCCGGACGCCAGCCATCCGGATCGCCCGCTCTCGCTGCTTGAGATCGCGGCTCGTCGCGTGGACGGGCTCGTCCCCCCCGAGCGGCGGTACATCTGCACCGGGGAGTCGTTCCGCGAGCAGATCCTCGCCGCCATCCCCGAGTTCACCGACGACCGCATCCTGGGCGAGCCGATCGGACGCGACACTGTGAACGCCGTCGGCTTCGCCGCCGCCGTCCTGCACAAGCTCGACAAGGACGCCGCGTTCATCGTGCTCACCGCCGATCACCTGATCACTCCGGAAGATGTCTTCCGCCAGCGGGCCGAGCTGGGCTTCCGCCTGGTCGAGCAGGATCCGCGCCGGCTGGTGACGTTTTCCATCAAGCCCACGTACCCGGCGACGGGGTTTGGCTATGTCGAGCGCGGGCCGGCGATCCACGGCGTGCCCGAGTCGGCCACGTCGCCCGCGTCGCTCGGGGGCAAGCCGCTGGCCTACCGCGTCGCCCGCTTTGTCGAGAAGCCCGACCTTCCGCGGGCCCAGGCGTACTTCGAGTCCGGGCACTTCGGGTGGAACTCCGGCATGTTCGTCTTTCACGCCGGCGCGTTCCTGGACTGTCTCAAGCGCTTCAAGCCAGAGAGCCACGCCGGGCTGATGAAGATCCAGGCCGCGTGGGGCACGCGTGATCAGCAGCGCGTCGTGGGCGAGGTGTACCCGACGCTGCCCAAGATCAGCGTCGACTACGCCGTCATGGAGCCCGCCAGCCGGGATTCCCAGGTGTCCATCTGCACCGTTGCCACCGACGTGGACTGGCTCGACGTCGGCTCGTGGCCGAGCTATGCCGAGACCCTCAACGCCGACGCGCAGGGCAATCGCGTCGGGGGCCAGGTCAAGGCGTTGCTGGTGGACTCGGCGGGCACGCTCATCGTGGGCGAGTCGGCGCCGGGCAAGGCCCCGCACACCGTCGGCGTGCTCGGCGTGAAGGACCTGATCGTGGTCCACACGCCCGAAGCCACGCTCGTCATGCCTCGCGCATATGCCGAGCAACTCAAGAAGCTGCACGCGATGGTGCCCGACGAGCTGAAGTAGCGCGTCGCCCCTGCGCGTCGCGGCGGCCGCGTCAGCGCTTTCCCGCGCCCGCCGCGGCCAGCCCGGCCTCGCCGATGACCTGTTCCGCATAAGTGTTCATGGCATCGCGCAACTGCTCGAAGCTCTCCAGCACGTAATAGATCGGCTGGTAGTGATCGATCTCAAAGTCGGTGTTGCACACCCGCTCGAGATCGAAGGGGCGATACTCGGGCACGTCTCGCGGCGTGCAGTCGGGGGTCGCCGATCGCCCGCCCTTCTCCCACTCGCCCGTGAGCGCATAGGCCGACTCGCCGTGGCTGCTCACCAGCCCCGAGCCGTAGACCTTGATCTTGCCCTGCTCGCGGATGAGCCCGAACTCGACGGTGAACCAGAACAGCCGACCCAGCCGCTTCACGTGCTCCTCGTCCTCGCAGAGCATCGCCGCCTTGCCATAGGTCTGCAGGAAGTCGGCAAAGACCCTCAGCGTGTGCAGGGGCACGTGCCCGAAGACGTC
>DHLW01000056.1:0-358 GCA_002405485.1 Phycisphaerales bacterium UBA4658 | reverse complement strand
AAAGAAGCTCTTGGCCGGCAGATAGCCGGGCACGCCATAGCTCGCCCAGCTCGACTGCGCCTGCAGGAACTTGTTGATCCCGTCGAGTCTGGTGCCCTTGGTCACCCGCGCGCCTCCGGCGATCTCGATATCGCGGTCCAGCACCAGATCGTCGAGCAGGGGGATGCGATCCCTGGTGAGCCGGAGGATCTTCATGCCCTCGATGAACTGCCGCGAGACCTGCTGCTCCAGCAGCGTCCAGCGCCGATCGAACAGATCGCGCCACACGTCGTGGTCCTCGCGGGTGTACTTGGCGTACTGCTGGGTGATGTAGAACTTGCGAGCGTCAATCTGGCTCGAGGGCAGCCCGGGCGCGGCG
>DHLW01000180.1:33438-38317 GCA_002405485.1 Phycisphaerales bacterium UBA4658 | reverse complement strand
ACCGTGCCGAGGAGCCTGTGACGCAGCGTTGCGCGGGTTCGGCTCGGTCCGACCACACCAAACGCGGGTTTACACCCCCCGCCGGCTGGCACTTCTTGCGCACCGGCCCGCCGCGACCGTGAGGCGTTGACCCCAAAGCGGCGGGCGATCACCCCTGATGCTCGGCTGGTGTGAAAGTTCTCGGATCCTCCAGCCGATGAACTGGATGAAACGCGGGCTCATCGACGATGGCGTCGGCGTGTCCCGGACGGGTCTCTGTGCGGACAGGAGTTGATCATGCGTTCAGATCGTCGCCAGCATGCTCGCATCGCTGTCTCTCGCCCGTGCAAGATGCTGCGTGTCAGCACGCAGCGGTACGAATCGGCCGTGACGACGAACGTCTCGGTGGGCGGCGCGCTGGTGGAGATCGCCGCGGATCGCGACTTCTCGCCCGGCGAGGAGCTGCTGGTGGCCATCGCGTGGAACGATGCGGCGGTGGTGCGATCCAACGAGATGGTGCGCGCGGAGGTCGTGCGTGCGCTCCGCGGGCCGAGCGGACGGCAGACCGTGGCCCTGCGCTTCACGCAGGATGTCCGTGGTGCGATGGCGGCCTGAGTGGACCGAGCGCACCACGATGCGGCGCTGCCGGGCCGAGCGTGCGCGGCATGTGCTTGATGATCTTCTATCCGGGTGTGCGCCGTCAGCGCGCGGGTGCTGGGGCTTTGCTGTGCATGACCAGTTCGAGCGTGGACTCGACCATGGCCCCGATACCGTCGAAGATCTCACCGGGTGAGGCGCGGTCGAACATGTACGCGCCCGTCGTGACCACGCGCGCTGCGCGATCGGTGTGAGCCTCGCGCACGCGAGTGACGATGTGTGTCGCGCCGAGCGCGCTGGCGACATCGGCCGCGGGGCTGGGCGGGCCGAGCGTGATGCTCACGCCCGGACCGCCGGCGGCGGTGCCCAGCAGGCGCGCGGCGATCATCGGCGCGATGCAGCAGAACGCCATCGGCTTGCCCGCGGCATGGAACTCGTGCACCACGCGAGCCACATCGGGCTGCACGCCGTAGCCCGCGCCCTTGGCCGCGAAGTCGCAGAGGTTCTTCGCCGCGCCGAAGCCGCCGGGGAAGAACAGCGCATCCTCATCGCGCTCGATCAGTTCGGTGATGGGGCGGATCTCGCCGCGCGCGATACGCGCGGCCTCGATCAGGCCGTTGCGGGTTTCGCCCGTCGGTGCGCCGGTCAGGTGGTTGACGACATCGACCTGCGCACGATCGGGCGCGAAGTACTGCGTCTTTGCGCCCAGGCGCGAGAGATGAATCAGGATGCTGACCGCCTCCTGAATCTCCGACCCGTCGGCCCGGCCCGAACCAAAGAGCACGACGGCACACCGGGGCGAGTGTGAGTTGGACATGATGCACTCCGATCAATGGAGTCGTGCGAACTTCACGGTACCGCGTACAGGGGATTGTACAAGCCGCCGAATGATCGTGGAACCCACCGGGATGAGTGAGACTCGGTGGCGGCACATTCGGAGAAGATCGGGGCCGAGCGTCGGATGACTGTTGCGACGCATCCGAGTACGCTGGTGGTTCACGTCGTCCCGTGCGTGCGGTCTGCACGCGGCAGGATCGGCAGAAGAGGAACTCCATGTCCGCGCTGGTGACGGGCTCGAAGCGACCGCGGGAACTTTCGTGGTATCACGCGGGGCCTCTGCTCTTCGGAGACTGGGGGACCAGCCGGCTGTATGTGCTGGGGCTGGCGTTCTACTACACGGGGCACGCCTCGCCGTGGTATCTGCTGGCGATGTCGGTGATCATGATCGTGGTCGCGTGGGCGTACTCGATCATCTGCCGGTGTTTTCCAGAGGGCGGCGGTGTGTATACGGCGGCCAGGCAGCTCTCGCCCACGCTGAGCGTGATCGGAGCCACGCTGCTGCTGTGCGATTACATCGTGACGGCGGCGCTCTCGGCGGTGGAGGGGTTCAACTACTTTGGCGTGCCGAGCGGGTGGGTGGTGTGGCTGAGCGTGGGCTCGATGCTGGTGATCGGGGTGATCAACTGGTTGGGTGCGAAGAACGCGGGGCGGTTTGCTCTGCTGATTGCGTTGGCATCGATCGTGCTGTCGCTGGTGATCGCGGTGATGTGCATCCCGATGGTCCTGGAGGGGGTCAAGACGGTGTCGTCCGGGCACTCGTCGATCTCCAATCCCTGGGATCGGTGGGAGAATCTCGTTCGCGTGATCCTCGCGCTCTCGGGCCTGGAAGCGGTCGCGAACATGACCGGGCTGATGAAGCAGCCGGTGGCGAAGACGTCTCGACGGACGATCTTCCCGGTGCTGATCGAGGTGGTGATTCTGAACCTGATCTTCGGGCTGGCGATCAATGCGCTGCCGGACCTGAAGCCGGTGGACATGCCGCATTATGTGATGTATGAGAAGGGTCAGAACACGCTGGGGCCGGAGGGGACGGCCCAGGCCTTCAAGCCGGATCAGATTCCGCACGAAGTGAAGGAGTATCGGGACACGGCGATGCGCCAGCTCGCGACGCACTCTGCGACGCAGATCACCGGGGACGTTCGGACGGGCCAGATCTTCGGGGTGGTCACGGGGATCATCTTCGGGCTGCTGCTTTTGAGTGCGGTGAACACGGCGATCATGGCGATGGTCAGCGTGAAGTACTCGATGAGTTCGGACGCGGAGCTGCCGGGAGTGTTCAGGAAGCTGAACTACTCGGGCGTGCCGTGGGTCGGGTTGATTGTGGCGTGCATCTTGCCCGCCGGGTTGCTCATGATCAGTTCCGACGCGAAGTTCCTTGCGGAGCTGTACGCGATCGGGGTGGTGGGGGCGATCGCGATCAACGTGCTGTCGTGCGCGTACAACCGCGAGCTTGAGATCAAGCGCTGGGAGCGGATGGGGATGTGGGCGCTGGGCATCTTCATGGCCCTGGTCTTCCTGACGATCGTGTATGCGAAGATCAACGCGGCGATCTTTGCGGCGGTGATGGTCGGGGCGGTGCTGACGGCGCGGTTCCTGGTGCACCAGCGGGCGAAGCTGAAGGCGATGGCATTGCCATCACCCATGCCCGAGCACGGCTGGCTGGCGGAGCTGAAGGCCGAGCCGCTTCCGATCGATCCGGCGAGGCCGAAGATCATGCTCGCGGCCCGCGGGCGCGGGCAGGCGGAGTTCGCGGTCGACCTTGCGCGGCGTCGGAACGGGACGCTGTTTGTGATCTATGTGCGCACGCTGCGGGTGATGGACCTTGCCCCGGGGGCCGTGCCTCAGGTCGAGGACGATCCGCAGGCGCTCGAGAGTCTTGGCGCGGTGGTGGCGCTGGCGCGGCGGTATCGGGTGCCGGTGGTGCCGGTGTATGTGTGCGCGACGAACGTCGCCGAGGAGATCCTGGATTACACGGTGACGTTCGGGTGCGACACGCTGATCATGGGCAAGACCCATCGCCGAGCGTTCGCGCGGGCCCTGGAAGGCGACGTGATCCAGCAGGTGGTGAAGCTCCTGCCGAGCGAAGTGGCGCTGATCACGCGGGATTCAAGCCCGCACCCGATGGGGCCGGAGCCGGTGTAGGAAGAGGTCGAGAGGCCAAGAGGTCGAGAGGCCGAGAGGTCAAGAGATCGAGAGGTGGAGAGGTCAAGAGGTCAAGAGGTCAAGAGGTCGAGTGGCAGAGTGATTGTTCTTCACTTGGCCTCTTGACCTCTCGGCCTCTCGACCTCTTCACTCCTCATCCGCTTCCATGTCGCCCAGCGGGCGAAACGCCTGCTCATACGCCAGCAGGGCGATGGCGGCGCGGTGGATGGTGTCGGGTGAGGCGAGCGAGCGCAGGTCGATGGGCAGAGCGGTGCGGAAGGTGTAGAGCTTCTGCGGGTCGCGGAAGTGCTCGAAGCCCCACCGGCCCTGGCCGGCTTTGAGGCCCGGATAGCCGAGGTCGAGCAGTTCCTCTTCCACGAGCTCGTCGATCTTGTCGCCGGTGTGCACGAGGTCGGCCTCGATGGACTGGCTGAGCCAGCGATGCTCGGTGACGAGGGCGACGAAGAGCTTGCCCTCATCGACAAAGACGCGGAACTCGGCGGGCTCGGCGCTGGCGAGGGCGTCGCAGCGGAGCGTCGAGCCATCGACGCGGATCGTGCCGAAGACGCCGGCGGCCTCGGCCTTGGCGGCAACACCCCGCAGCAGGGCGGTGAGATCAGCGGACGCGTTGGGCTGGATTTTCGCTTGGTTTTCGGTCGCCATTGGGCGCAAGCGTATGCCGTTGCGCGTGAGAGTCAGGGCTCGATGGTGTCCCTCGGTCCGGGAGCGGCCGGAGTGCCGCCGGAGCGAGAGGGCGGCAAGCGCAGCGCATCGACGCTCGCGTCGGGATTCAAGCGGCGAAGAAACTCAATGGTCGGCAGGTCCTGCAGGGGCTCGCTGGCTTTCGGGCTTGGAATCGTGCCGAAGATCGGACGCCAGGAGAGCGCGAGGATGACGATGATCGTTCCGACGATCGCGGCGGTGAGGATGCAGCGTTGCACGAAGAGTGATCGTGCGTTCGCCATGACGAGCGATTCGAGCGCGGGGGACGGGCGGGCGGGCTCCTGAGCGCGGAGCGCGGAGCCCAGCGCGTCCAGGCGGTGGGAGAGGTCTTCAAGCGTGTCGGGGCGCGGCTCAAGCATGGGTCGCCTCCGGGTGGGTGAGCATGATGGATCGCAGCGCGTCGAGCGCGGCCCGATATCGCGAGCTGAGCGTGCTCTTGGGCGTGCCGAGCACATCAGAGATCTGATCGAACGTGAGCGCGGCGACGTGACGCAAGAGAATCACCTCGCGGTGCGCGTCGTCGAGCTGATCGACGGCGCGGCGGAGTGAGTGGGCGTCATCGGAAAGTGCGCCCGGACCCTGCGGGTTGCTCGCCGCG
>DHLW01000180.1:31905-33288 GCA_002405485.1 Phycisphaerales bacterium UBA4658 | reverse complement strand
TCGCCGCGCATGCTGGAGAGTGCGGCGTTCCTGCACAGAACGATCAACCACGCCGTGACATCGCGAACCTGCTTGGCCTGCGCGTGCGGACAGGTCATCGCATGCACCCAGGCCTGCTGCACGGCGTCTTCAGCGGCGGGATCATCACCCAGCATCGCTCGGGCGAAGGCCAGCAGGCGTTGGCCCATGCGGGTGTGCAGCAGCCCCGCGGCGGCGTGGTCGCCGCGGCGCATGCGCATGAGCAGATCATGGTCGGACGGTTCGGACATGCAAGACGCCGCGGAACCGCTCAGGCCCCGCGGCGCGACGTGTGTGGCAAATCTGAGGTTACTTCTTTGCGGGTGCGTAGGCGGTGAGCTTCTCGATCAGGGCTTTGCGTTCGCTGGTGGCCTTGGCATCGGTGGCCTTGCTCTTGCTGAGGGCGGGGGCAAAGACGCGGGCGAGCGTGCCGAACTCGCCCTTCTTGGCTCGCTCTTCAAGAGCCGCGAGTCGCTCGGCGGCATCGGGCTCGGGGATGAGCCGATGGGCCTCGTCGTAGAACTTGACCATGCGATCGAGGTCGGCTTTCAACTGCGCGGCGGTGTAGGCCTCGACGATCTTTGAGTTCTTGGCGGTTTGCGCGTCGCCGCTGTCAGGCAGCATGCCGCCGAGCTGGCTCATGAGCTTCTTCGCGCCGCCTTCGCCCGAGAAGTTGTTGCGGATCCAGCCCTCGGTCCATTGGCGCTCGCCCAGCACGGCGAGCTGCACGCCGAAGGGATCGTTCGGGTTGACGCGTCGCATCTCGGCGAGGATGGCGTCGCGGTGTTCGATGGTGAGTGCGCCGGAGGCGAGCAATCGCTCGGTGTTGCTGGCGGCGAGCGCGTGGATCGCCGCACTGACGAGCGAGGAGATCATCACGCCATCGCCCGCGCTGTGGCGCGAGAGTGCAAACAGGGCGACCACGCGCTCCACCGCTGCCGATGTGTCGCCCGCGGCGTGCAGGCGACGGGCATCGGCGGCCAGAATGCGGGCCGAGCCGCGGAGCCGGCCCAGATGCGGGAGCAACGCACCGACGCCCTGGGAGTATTCGAGCCCGAAGTCGGCGTTCTGCAGTTTCGCGGCCCGCACGATCGTGGTGATGCCGGCCTGCGCATCGACGAGCTTCTTCGCCAGATCCGCGTCGGGCACCCAGTCGGGCTTGCGATCGGGATTGGCGTCGGCCACGGCCCTGAAAGTGTCCTCGGGGATCAAGAGCCACGCCCGGGCATACATCAACGCGGCGTTGGTCGGATCGGCGAAGCGTTTCTGCGCGGCATCAAGGGCGGGGGCGGCGGGTTGATCGATCAGCGCGTTGCTCGCGATCGATGGCGAACCGATTGCGGCGAGTCCCATAAACACCGCGAG
>DHLW01000180.1:26109-31767 GCA_002405485.1 Phycisphaerales bacterium UBA4658 | reverse complement strand
GGTGGGGTGGGCGGACATGGGCGTCTCCGTGGCAAAAGGGTGTACCAACAGGACGCCGCCGGGGCGGCTTTGGACGACGGTTTCTGCTCTTTTTGCGACCCGGATCAGGGCCGCTGCGGCGTGGCGATGTTCGTCGGCTCGCCGCGGCGGATGGCCCATTCCAGAAACGCCGCGTCGTCGGGGGTGATCTGGCCGTCGAGGTTCAGATCGCGCGGCGTGGCGAACTGCTCGTACAGATCGTCGATCCCGAGTTGCCCGTCACCCGTGAGATCAAACGCCGTGCCGTTGGCAAGAACGAGCAGCGACTGATCCGCGCTTGCGGGCAGCAGGAAGCGATAGGCGTCGGGCAGGCGGCTGGCCCATGCGGCCTCGTTGTGCTGCTGGCCCAGGCCGATGACGTGCTTCAGGTTGCTCTCGAGCACGAACGCACCGCCGCTGGACGCAGCCCGCTGCGGGTCCAGGAGGTTGTCGCGGAGGTTGAATGTCGGCCAGTAGTTATCGCTGGCCGTGCCTGCGTCGCCGGAATCGATGTACAGCAGGATGTTGCGTCTTTGCTGGGCGCGGACGCGGTCGTAGAAGCCGGAGGTGAAGACGCTCCAGGCCCCGCTGAAGGCGCCGATGCGTCGGAAGGTGGTCGAATGGTCCCAGCCCATGTAGAGCGAGACCTGCCCGCCCATGGACGAGCCGATGGCGACGGTGTTGTCCGCGTCGGTGAGCGTGCGATACCGCGCGTTGATGAGCGGCATAAGCTCTTCGCGCAGGAAGCGCACGTAGTTGTTCGCGTTGCCCCCCGCGTCTGGCGCGGCGTAGTCGCTGAGCCGGTTGGGTCCGTTGTCGACGCCCACGAGGATGGTCTCGCGCATCTGTCCCTGCCGCGTGAGCAGGGCGGCGGTGGTGTGGGCGTTCCATGTGCCAAAGGGGCCGGACTCGAAGACGTTCTGTCCGTCGTGGAGATAGGCCACGGGATAGCGGCGTGTGGGGTGCTGGTCATAGCCGCGGGGGAGGATGACGCGATACTCGCGCCACTCGCGTTGTCCGCCTTCAAACAGGAACTGGGACTGGATCGCCGGGAGAGAGCTGGTGGTGTAATCCCGCCGCCAGTCGGCGACGCTCGCCGCGGGCACATAGGCGAAGAGCTGAGAGTCCTGCACGAACACGCCGTCGAGTGCGGTGGAGTGTGTTCCCGCCGCCGGTTCGCGTCCCCCGCCCCCGCCGCCGACGACGTAGAACTCGATGGTCGACTGTCCGACGCCGATGTCCAGGGCGACGAAGCGGCGTTCGCCGGGGGTGCGACCGGGGCCGATCTCGCGCATCGGCGAGGCGATGAACGGGCCGGGCGCGGGCGTGATCGTCCGCCACATGAGCGTGGGCTCGACGAGCGTGGTGTGCAGCAGGATCGCCTTGCGTGCTGGCAGGCCCGAGCCGCTTGCGGGCGGGGTGCTGGCGGTGAATGGTCCGGAGATGAGCAGGCGATTGCTGGCATCTCCAAGCCGGCCCGGCCCGTCGTCGCGCCGGTAGTAGCTGTAGGTGTATGTGGTGCCCGCGGGGATGCGCACCGCGACGCGCCAGGAGGGCCAATCGGTGGGCTCGAGCTTGATGGCCCTGCGGATGTCTCCGTCGCCAAGCTCGGGAATGTCGCCAAGGACAAAGACCGACTGCCCGACCACGGTCTGGCTGTAGCTGATCTGGAAGGTCACGTCCTGCTGGGCGCGAAGCTCGGCCGCGCCGATCGACGGCAGCGTCAGGGCCAGGAACGCCCGGATGCCGACCCGGAGTCGATCGTCCAGGAGAGAACACAACAGCCGGGCGAGCACTCGCAGCATCGGAACCTGAAGCATGCCACGTCGTCGGCGGAACTCCAGCGATCTGGAGCGTCCGGATTGAACGTTCAGCGCGATCCGCCCGCCGACGCACCGGCAGAGGCCGACGCCCGGCCCACGATGCGGTCGGTCAGCCAGCGGGCGAGCTCGTCGTCCTGGCGGACGGGCACGGCATAGGTCGCCATGCCGCGGGCGTCGAGCGCGGGATCGCGGGCATAGGTGCTGTTGAGCACCGCGAGCGTGTTCAGTCGCCAACCCGGCACGTTCACCCGCTGCAGCACGGCGCTGACGTGCATCCGCAGCGGCCCGCCGAAGGAACGCAGATCGCCGCCCCCGCCGACCTGCCCGCTCGCGCTGTCAACGGTCGTGAACTCGACGCGGACGATGCGCTGGGCGCGATGCATCGCGTCCGCGGCTTCGTCGGCGAGCGACGACTGCTCGCGGTCCCACGGGGTGGCCAGCCCGCCAGACCCTTTGGGCAGGGTGGTGATCACGCCAAGCTGGGCGTCGACGCGGTCGAGCACGAAGCCGATGTCGCGCAGCTCCTGTCGGACGGCGTCAAAGGTCGATGCATAGGCCCCGGGTGGCACGTCCGCCGAGCTCCCCGAGCTTGCCGGTTGAGCCGTGGCCGACGAGATTGTCGCCGGCGTTTCGGCGGTCGCGTCGGGGTGGGGGGCGTTCGCGGTTCTGGACGCGCACCCCTGGAGCAGCGACGCTCCGACGGATCCGATCAGCACGCACAGGAGCAGTTGAGGCGATCTCATCGGGCACAGCATACCGCCCGCGGGCGGGTCAGGCCCGGAGCCCGTCGAGAGACGCTCGGATCAAGTCCCACGCGTCGCGCACGTGCCGCTCGCGCGTGAGCGTCGAACCGATCGCCATTCGCAGGACGAATCGCGGCGTGCCGCTGGGCTCCGGCAGCGTCGTGTGGGTGAGATACGCCTTTCCCGAGGCGTTGATCGACTCAAGCAGCGCCCGGGCCCGGGCGTCGGCGATCTGGATGCTCTGGCCCGGCCCGGGGCGCAGGCGGATGCACACAAGCGAAGTCGTGCGCGGGGCGGCGATCTCGAACCGGTCATCCTCGCGGATCCAGGTTTCCAGCAGTTCCGCCAGCCGAACGTGCTCGCGAATGTACGCCCGCAGCCCGTCGGCCCCGTAGTGCCTGAGCACGAACCAGAGCTTGAGGGCCCGGAAGCGGCGACCGAGGGGAATCTGCCAGTCGCGATAGTCGATCACTGCTCCGGAGCTGCTGGCTGGGTTGCGCAGGTACTCGGGGGTGACCGAGAGCGCGTCCACGAGCGCGACGCGATCGCTCGTCCAGAAGCACGAGCAGTCGAAGTTGGTCAGCAGCCACTTGTGCGGGTTCATGGTGAAGCTGTCGGCGTGCTCGACGCCCTGGATCATCCACCGATGCTCCTCGCACACCAGCGCCGAGCCGCTGAAGGCCGCGTCCACGTGCAGCCACGCCCCAAGCTCTCTGCACAGCGGGCCGATCGCGGCGATCGGATCGACCGCGGTGGATCCGGTCGTTCCGACCGTGGCGCACACGAACGCCGGGATGAGCCCCCGCCGCACGTCTTCGCGCATCCCCCGCTCGAGCGCGTCGGCGCGCATCGCGTGCCGGGCGTCGGTCTCGATCAGGCGCACGCGGGATCGGTCGTTCGCGTCGGCGGCGAGTCCGGCGATCATCGCGGCCTTGAGAACCGACGAGTGGGCCTGTGTCGACGTGTAGATCGCGCAGGCGTTCCCATCGCTCTGCTGGGCCGCCCCGATCACCGTCGACCGAGTGCGTGCGCGCCTGCGGGCCGCGACGAGCGCGGTCAGCGCCGCCTCGCTCGCCGTCCCGTGAATCACCCCGCCGCCCCTGTTCCCGCCCGCGTCGGAGCGGAAGGCCTTCGGCAGACCGAGCAGGTCGGCGAGCCAGTCCAGCACGCGCGTCTCGATCTCGGTCGCCGCCGGGCTGGTCGCCCACAGCATTCCCTGCACGCCCAGCCCGCTGGAGAGCAGATCGCCAAGGATCGCCGGGAACGAGGCGTTGGCCGGGAAGAACCCGAAGAAGCTCGGCGACTGCCAGTTCGTGATCCCGGGGAGCACGACCCGGTCGATGTCCGCGAGGATCGTCTCCCACGGCTCGCCGATCTCCGGTGCGCGGTCTGGGAGCTTGGCGGCGATCTCACCCGGCCGAGCGGGGCAGAGCACGGGGCGATCCTCGATCGTCGTCCAATAGTCGCAGATCGCGTCGATGACGCGATGGGCCGCGGCGCGGAACTCCTCCGGCGACATGTGCTCGCTCATGAATGGAGCGTACGGCTCAGCAGCCGTTGAACCACGCGGAGAGGAAGTCGAAGATGTCCACCGCGTTGAGCTGCCCGTCGCGGTCGAAATCCGCCGTGGGAAACTGCGTGAACCACAGGTTCAGGAACACGAAGATGTCGTCGATCGTGAGCTGCCCGTCGCGGTTCATGTCCGCGCCGCAGGGAAGCGTGGCGATCGCCGCGAGCACCGCCTGCTCGGCGTTCAATCGCCCGAAGCCGAAGATCGGGTCAACCCCCGGCGCACCAAGATCGTCGGATGTCCCAAGCAGGATGCTCCGCACCTGCTGCGCCGAAATGGACGGGTTCACGCCCAGCACCAGGGCCGCCACGCCGGCGACCATCGGCGCCGACATCGAGGTGCCCGACTGCCGCGAGTAGCCGTTGAACCCGCCGGCGTTGTCGTCGCAGGTGGTCAGAATGTTGTCCGCGGGCGCCACGATGTCGACCTCGATCCCCGTGGTCGAACCCAACCACCCCTCGTCGTCGCGTCCCGAGCCGCCGACGGCGATCACCTTGTCCCACCGCGCCGGAAAGCCCACCGGCGACCCGGGGGAGTTGCCCACGCTGGAGATCAGCAGCACGTTGTTGTTCGCGGCATAGGCCACCGCGGTGGCCAGCGGACCGGACTCCGATGACGAGCCCCAGCCGATGCTCATGGAGGCGATCCGGGCCCCGTTGTCCACCGCCCACGTCAGGCCGTTGGCGCACGTCGACTGCGACCCGACCTGGATCGAGGACAACGCCTTGATCGGCATGATCCGGACGTTGGGCCCGAGCCCCGTTCCGCCCGAAGCGTTGTTCCACGACGCCCCCGCGATCCCGGCGCAGTACGTGCCGTGCGAGATGTTCGTGTTGTCGTCGATCTGATTCGGATCGGTCCCGATGAAGCTCCGCCCGGGAACAAGCACGCCGGCAAAGTCCGGATGGCTCTGGCTCACCCCGGTGTCGATGATGGCGACCACGACTGGGGAGAGCGGCGGGACGATCTGCCAGGCCTCCACCGCCTTGATATCCGCGCTCGGGGTGCCGGGAACGCCGCTGATCACCTGCCCGGTGTTGCGCAGATGCCACTGATCCACGAACAGCGGATCATTCACCGGCGGCGTGTGCGCCTCCCCGCACGGGTCAAGCTCGACGTGGTCGAACAACTCCGGCTGATCGGCAAGCTCGCTGGCAAGCTCCTGCACCCGCGTCCCGGCTGGGACACGAATGGTCAGGAATCGGTCCATGCCAAGCTCCGTCGCGAGAGCCACATTCTTCGGCGCGGGATCAAACGTGGGGGTCACGGCCTCAACCCGCCACTCGCTGGCCAGCTTGGCCCAGCGCTCGGAAGTGCCAGTGACGACCTCCGACTGCGCCGCCGCGCTTCGGCATCGCACGATCACGCGATCCGTGAACACCCCATCCCGCACGGCCGCAGAGTCGGCACGATCGACAATCGAAGTGGCCGCCGACGCGCCGCCCCCGGCCGGTGCGTGCCCGACAGGTCCGCCCCCGGATTCAGAGAAAGCCACCGCCCCGGT
>DHLW01000180.1:18174-25945 GCA_002405485.1 Phycisphaerales bacterium UBA4658 | reverse complement strand
CCTCCCCCCCCCGCCGCAGTCACGGCAAAGGTCTGAACCATGCCTCGCACTCTCTCCTCTCTCCGCCAAGTCTCAACCCGGGGAGACTTGAAATGTACCGGGCGGCGTCGGCCACCGCAAGAGTCTTCTGGGAAGTCTGTGTGAATCCGGGCAAGCTTGGCGGCGGTATCCCCAGATGAGCCGAGTGCCGGGCTGACCGGAAAACACCCTAGTCAGGTGGCCAGTATTGCCCAATGTGTCAACGACCCACGAAGTTGTCCAAATTTCGAATGACCCTCTTGAATCAGGGCCGAGAACATGTCAGACTAGGGAGTCCGCTGCGACTTGCGGCGGCGTGCGAGGAGAGATCGTTCCACGATGCGCACGTTTCGCGGTTGGTGCTTGAGGGCTTGTCCCTTGCACTCGTCGTGTCTGTGTGCAGCATGGAACCAGTCGGGTGCCGGCTTTCCGGACCCTTGGAGGAGAGAGAGAATGCGTACGAACGTGCTGCTTGGAGTTGTTGGGCTCGCGCTGACCGCCTCGGCGGCTTCGGCGGACGTGATCGCTCGAATCGAGATCATCGCCCGGAATGCTGAAACGGACGAGATCATTGGGAGCGACTTCTGGGAAGCCCCGGTGGATCCGACTCTCCCGGGCGGCGGAATGTCGTGGGGGGTCCTCAACGGCAACAACCCCAACGCCATCCAGTTTGGTAATGACCCGGATCCGGAGAAGAACGTGCGGGTCCACGGCGTGAACTTCGGCTGGATCTTCGATCCGGTCGTGACCGCCAACTTCAACGTCTCCTCGGGTCTGACGAACACCACGTTCACGATCAACTCGAGCTTCTTGAGCTTCCCGACGATCCCCGGCGCCGTCGGCGTGGCCTCGGCGTTCATCGGTGTGACGGACTCGGCCTCGGGCCTGGGCAGCGGCACGGTCACCCTGGCTGGCCTGCAGCCGGGCGGGACGGCCTTCAGCGCTCGGTACAACGGCAACACCCAGACGTTCGTGAACCTGATCACCGGCGGCACCGTTGGTGTGACGCCCGGCGGTTCGGTGTCGTTCGTCGGGGCCAATCCGGCGTTCCCGAACTACGAGCCCCTGGGCTCGTCGGCGAGCGACATGCAGTCGCAGTTCCGGTTCACGCTGTCGGCCTTCGATCGGGCCGCGGGCACGAGCACCTTCGAGATCATCCCGGCTCCCGGCGCTGCCGCGCTGCTGGGTCTGGGCGGTCTGCTGGCCGCTCGTCGTCGCCGAAACTGATCCGGCCTGACCGTGATCAAGCGGGTCCGGGGCGGACGAAGGTCCGCCCGGGCCCGTGTGCATGACTGAGAGAGACCCGATTTCCGTCGTTCAGGCATCGGATGCCGGCGGCGGCAGAGGAGTTGGAGAGAATGCGTACTCGCAAGCTGGTCAGTTGGGCGCTGGTGGCCGCCGCCGGGGCTGTCGCGGTCGCGGCGGATCATTCCGTCGCGGTGACGACGGCGTCCGATCCGTACGTGGTCGTCCAGGCGTCGTCGGGTGCGTTCAACGGCTCGTACTCGGTACCGCTGAGCAGCATCACGATCATCAATGAGCCGGACATGGACATCTTCTTCTGGCAGGCGCCGTCCGCCGTGCCAATCCTCGACGGGTCCACGGTGGTCGCGACGCTCGTGAGCATGACCGTGCTCTCCGGGCGGAACACGCTGCCCGATGGCGAGGTTCGGTACTTCATCGACATCGACTACGGCGTGGTCGCCGGCAACGGCGGACCGGGCGCCCTTCCCACCACCTTCAACCTCTTCTCCCCCACGCTCATGTTCGACACCGTGCTGAACGCGACGGCTCTGACGAGCGCGACGTTCGGCGGGTCGGATCAGACGTCCAACGGCATCACGCTCACCCCGAGCGGGCCGGGCGGCTTTGCCTACACCTCGCTGTACAACGGCGGAACCACCTATCAGAGTCTGTTCAACGGCACTCTGGCTGACCCCAACGGCAACTCGTCGGTGGGCACCGGCGGCCCGGCGAATCCGGTCTGGAACCCGATCGGCCCGGCGTCGAGCATTCAGGCGCTGTTCAGCTTCACCGTCTCCGCGGGCGACGCCGCGGGCGGCACCTCGACCTTTGCCGTCGCTCCGGCGCCCGGCGCTGGCGTGCTGCTGGCACTGGGCGGGATCCTCGCCGGACGTCGCCGCCGCTGATCGCGGGCGATCGCTCGGCAGTGTTCTTTGATCTCTTCTCGAATCCCTCAACGGCCCGCTCGGAGTTCTCCGGGCGGGCTGTGCTTTTGGGCGGTCTTCTTATCGCTGGGAGCGGGCCGCCGACGCGTCAGCGACCACCCGCAGCGGGATGTTCATCTCCGCCACGCTGCCCCCGACGACGTCGCGGATCCGGACCTTCAGGTTGTATCGACCGACCGAGAGCGTGCGCGGCAGCTCCAGCCGCTGGACAAGGTAGAAGTCGCGCCGCTGCGAGCGCGAAGCGTCCTTGATGACGACCTCGGGCACCACGAGCTGCTCGGAGCCATCGGCGTCCAGGTGCAGCGTGACCGATTGCGCGAGTTCGACAACGTACCCCGCTTCACCGGAGCCGGCGTCCACCGCGCGTCCCGCGGCGTGGGCGAAGTTCCGCGGCTCGGTGTACAGGATCACCGTGCTTGGCCGACCGGCGAGGAACGCGCTCGTGCTCACCGGGGTGTATCGCCCAAAGGCCTCGACGCGGGTGCAGAGCACGGCACGAGCGATGCTCAGCGACTCGGGCGGGGGCGCGGGCTGCAGGCGTTCGCCATAGTCCTTGAGCACGCGTGCGACGGCCGCCGGCTCTCCCGCGGCGACGTCCGGATCTGTCTCCGCCGCCCGGAGCACCGCACGCAGCGCGTCCAGCGATCGCCGCTGCTCCCCGGAGACGCTCTCCTCGATGGCCTTCAGCGACTCCTGTGCGGATCCCGGCGCCACCGCATTGAGCGCCAGCAGAGGCAGGGCCGCGCGGATGGGCTCACGTGCAGCTCCGATCTCTGGACGCAGCAGGTCCGCCAAGCTCTGGGCGGCGTCACGCTGGCGCTGCGCAAGCGAGCGGGTGTCTGGTTGCGGCGGCGTGGGATCGGGGCTGCTCGCGGCAGCCGCGGCGGGGGCGATGCGATCGGCCGTCGGACCGGGTCGGGCAGATCGATCTGCGGGCCGATCGGTCGGCCGCCGAGGTGCGTCGCTTGTCGGCGGAGGGACGGGCGTCGACGGCTGGGGAGCGGCGGCATCGGGCTGGTCCGACGTGGCCTGCTGATCGAAGAGGGCCTGGAGGTCGAGTGCGGCCTGGTTCAGATCGTTGGACTGGGCGCGATCGGTGCTCGGCCGTGCGGATCGAAGGGTTTGGGGCTCGCCCTGGCCGGTGGCTGTGGCGGGGGCGGTGCGCCCGGCGCATCCGCAGGCAGCGCCCGCGGCGATGAGGACGAGCACGCTGGGGATCGGGCGGTGCAGTCGCTTGGGAAAGGGGAGCATGGTGACGGCCTCCGGCCAATGGACAGAGCCCGGCGATCCTCGCCGAGCCGGTGGAGTCATCGGCATCTGGATGGACGGAGCCGCAAAACCTCAGCGTGAGGATTGCCTGGGGTTGATCGTGGTGGTGAATCGGACGGCGAGGGCCTCGAGATTTCGGACCGGTTCGCCCACGCCGGACTTGTTGTGCTGGTCGCAGGTGACGGCGGCCTTGAGCAGGTCCGCGGCGGCGCGCGGGCCGGCGGTTCGTGCGCCCTGGAGGATGCCGGCGATGGCCTGATCGCGCCCCGGACCACGGGTGAAGATGCGCAGATCGCCCTCGAACTGGCGGGAGGACTGTCCGGCCTGCAGGCCTCGCGCGGCGACGTGAACCTTGCGGGCGGCTTCGATGAAGGCCCACCCGATCGGGGTGGCATCCTGGCGTGAGATGGTGATCAGATCGTCGAGCTGCCGGAGCGCGAGGGCGGAGTCGCCGCTGAGCAGGGCGTCCTGGATGACGAAGAAACTCTCCTGGCGGGTGACGCCGACGAGCGACTCGACCAGTTCCGGGGTGATGGGTTGGCCGTTGCCGCCGGCGGCGAGGGCGAGCTTCTGCAACTCGGTGTCGATGCGGCCGAGTTCGGTGCCGACGGCTTCCAGGAGCATGGCGGCGGTCTGCTCGTCGATCTGGGTGCTGTGGCGGACCTTGGCCCGTCCCATGGCCCAGCGGAGGGCCTTGTCGAACGAAGGCGGATCGCAATCGAGGATCGCGCCCTGGCCCTTGGGCAGCGCCTCGACGGCCTTGTCGAGCTTGCCGGGTCGCCAGGTCGATGCGCGGAGCACGAGCACGGCGGATTCGGAGGGATCGGCGGCGTAGCCCTCGAGGAGTTGCCTGGGGGTCTGCGGGGCGGGGCCGCGCTTGCTTCGAGCGCCCTTGGCGACGGGGGCGGCGGCGGGCTCGTCATCGTCGGCCTTGAGCAGCAGGTCGGTGTTGTCGACGAGGATGATCTTGTGCTGGCGCATGAGCCCGAAGGAGCGGCACTCATCGAGGATGTCGGCGATGATCCGCGGGCCCTGCGTGCCGTCGAACCGGATGGTGTCGACGCCGTCTTTGCCGTGCGTGCTGGTGAGCGCTTCGCGCAGAACGCGGAGGTGCTCGTCCTGCAGGAAACGGTCCTTGCCATGCAGGATGAGAACGCGCGTCTGAGCGGACACGGGTGCGGATGGAGCCGGTGCTTTGGCCACGGCCAAGGGTAGAGGGTCCGTGCCCGTCCCGCGCTCAGCGATTGAACGGGTGCTCGTTGATCCACCGGAACCCGCGTCCGAGGAGGGTGGACTCTTCATCGGGCAGGCGCTTGAGCACGGCGACGACGGCGGCCCCTTGGAAGTTGCCCTGCAGACGGAGCGTCTGATCGTCCGGCATGGAGAACTCGAGAGTGGGGGGCTCGGCGTCTTCGCGCTTCATGAGGGCGAAGGCGGGCGGGTCTGCGTTGACGTTCGCGCCCCATCGGCGGGACGTGCCATCGGCGTTCTGGATCGCGATGAACGCGTACTGCCCTTGGGAGGTGACGCCGACGCGGACCCAGCGCTGGGCATCGGGGTTGTCGCACCCGGACTTGCCGTCGCGCGAGAAGGACTCGACGCGGTAGAGCCCGTGCCACGCGGCTTTGGGGGCGAGCAGGCCGTCGGTGCGGAGATCGTTCCAGTTCAGCACGGCGGGATAGACCGCAAAGCACGCGACGAAGGCGATCTTGCCGAAGACGGCAGCCCGTCGCGTCCAGGGTCGCCGAGCGGGAGGGCCAAGAACAACGGGCTGGCTGGGCAGGTTCAGGAGGAGGAACGCCGCGAGGCGAGGGAGGTGCGGCCAGAGCAGGAACAGGGACATGAGCAGAAGGTGGGAGGAGAAGATCTTGACGGGCACGTCGTAGAAGACGTTGAATGCGACGACGTTGAGCATGACGGCGAGGGCGACCAGCGTGCCAAGGAGCGTGGTGCGTCGAAAGACCAGCAGCAGGCCGGCGAGCGTCTCGAATGCCCCGGAGAAGATCTGAAACCCGGGGCTGGCGCCGATGAACGTCCAGAGCAGGCCCATGGGAGAAGAGTCGCCGTATGAGGCGAGCAGTCGATCGGGTCCGGGAAGGGACATCTGCAGGGGAAAGACCTTGACCAGTCCGTAGGAGAGCAGGTTCGCCGAGAGGAAGTAGCGGATGTACGTGGTGAACGCGTCGGCGGCGCGGGC
This sequence comes from Phycisphaerales bacterium UBA4658, assembly GCA_002405485.1. Lineage (GTDB taxonomy): Bacteria > Planctomycetota > Phycisphaerae > Phycisphaerales > UBA1924 > UBA4658. Next base: position 20,272 of record DHLW01000180.1, on the reverse strand, counting down.
GGAGACGGCTCGGCCTCGGACAGCCATGGTCCAGGCCGAGGCCGACAGGATGGCGGTGAGGGCAAAGACCAGGAGCTGCACGTAGTTGAACGTGGTGTCTCCGGAGCCGGAGGGGAAGACGGTGATGGTGAGGTCCAGGAAGAGTGAGGCGAACGCGGAGACCGCCGAGCGCACGGCCGCGTCGTAGGCGTCGGCGAGCGGCTCGGTGAACGGAACGTGCCCGATGGGAAAGCAGAACGCGTGCAGGAAGAGATACGCGAAGATCAGGCGCTGGGACCATGCCCGGAGGGTCGTTCCGGGACCGGGGCGATCCGGATCCGGAAGGTGGGCTGTGCCGAGCGTGTCCGAGGGAGGTGATTCGCCGAGATCCAGAAATCGAGCTGAGAGCTGCGGGGAGGGGATCATGCAGGCGGTCTGGCGGCCGAACCAGGAGATGCGATTGCGTGCGACGAAGGAGTAGACGGCGTCGCGGAGCGGTCTGGGTATGAAGCGGGCGGCGGCGGCGAGCGACCAGGGGAAGCCAAGCTCGCGTGCGATCGCGAGAGCCGCGTCGGAGTGCGTGTGCACGCGTCCGTGAGAGATGACCACGACAGAGTCCATGGTCCTGGCAAGCTCGGGCGACGAGCCGGCGTCCGCGAGTGCACGCCACGCGGCGTCTGATTGCAGGGAGGCGAAGCGAAATCGCTCGCGGCGGTCATGGTTGATGATCCACCGGACGCTGGCGACGCAGAGGTTGCAGGCGCCATCGAAGAGCACCACGGGCGGATCAGATGGGATGGTCATGCGCTTGTCGGATGGTCGAGCGGTTCGGCTGTGAGCGTATGGGCCGCGCTGGAGTACGCGGCACAGGCGGAACCGGATTTCGCCATTCGTGCGAAGTTCCCGCGCGTCGGCGGACCGGAACCCGGAAGGGTCAGGTCATGCCGACGGCGCTGGAACGGCGCTCGAGCGTCTGCAGGCAGGCACGGATCAGGGCATCGCGTGCGACGGGCTTGGACAAATAGGCGTCGCACCCGGCATCGATGCATCGGCGGGCGTCGTCGACCATCGCGTGCGCCGTCAGGGCCAGGATCGGGAGATTCGACGACTTGACGCGGAGCAGCCGGGCGAGCCCGTAGCCATCGAGCTCGGGCATCTGCATGTCGGTGATGAGCAGGTCGCAGGGGAGCGGATCGAGCATGGGCCGATCGACGCGCGAGCGATCGACGAGTGCGTTGAGCGCGGCAAGGCCGTTGTCGAAGAGGGTCACCTCGGCGCCCGCCCTTCGGAGGAGGTGAGCGACCAGACGCTGGTTGTCGATGCCGTCCTCGGCAAAGAAGATCCGCACGCCGGAGAGCGGCGCCTCCGGCTTTCGGCGGGAGATGATCTCGTCGTTCTGCGAGCCGGTGATGGAGGGCGATCCGGGCTCGAGCATCTGGATGCCGCTGAGCGTGCCCGCGGGAAGACGCAGCGTGAAGGTGCTGCCCGCGCCCGGAGCGCTTTGCACGGTGATGGCGCCGCCGAGAAGGTCGGCAAGCAGGCGGCAGATGCGAAGCCCGAGTCCGGAACCGCCGAAGCGCCGGGTCATGCTGGAATCGGCCTGGGAGAAGGCGTCAAAGAGCCGCGGGAGGAACTCCGGGGCGATGCCGATGCCGGTGTCGGTGACGTCGACGCACAGTGCTGGTTCGGGGGATGCCGTGTCCAGTCTGAGCGCGATGGTGACGGCGCCCGAGGTGGTGAACTTGACCGCGTTGCCGACGAGATTAAGGAGGATCTGCTTGAAGCGGACCGGATCGGTGCGGATGGTGGCGGGGATGGGCGTCGTGCATTCGACGTTCAGCGCGATGCCCTTGGAGCGGGCGGTGTTCTGCAGGAGACCGGCGACGTCGCGGACGATCTGCATGGGCGGAATGTTCAGCAGTTCGATGCTCAGGCGTCCGCTCTCGATCTTCGAGAGGTCGAGGATGTCGTTGATGATCGAGAGCAGATGCTCGCCGTTGCGACGGATGGTGGCGACGTGCGCGGCGCGCTCGGCGGCGGAGAGCTGCACGCCGTCGGCCTCCGAGAGCAGCTCGGCGTATCCGAGGATCGAGGCCATCGGGGTGCGGATCTCGTGGCT
>DHLW01000180.1:451-18063 GCA_002405485.1 Phycisphaerales bacterium UBA4658 | reverse complement strand
CGGATCTCGTGGCTCATGTTGGCGAGGAACTGGCTCTTGGCACGGACCGCGGCCTCGGCGCTGGTCTTGGCCTGCTCGAGGGCCTGGGCGGTGAGGCGGGCCTCATGCACGTCCATGTGGATGCCGACCATGCGCAGCGGCTCGTTGGCCGGGCCTCGGATGATCACCCGGCCGACCGTGAGGACGTAGAGGTATGAGCCGTCCTTGCACCGCATGCGAAGCTCGGCGCGGAACTCCGGGGTCTCGCCGCGCAAGTGGGCTTCCAGCCGCTCGGACGTGAGCGCAAGATCCTCGGGATGCACGAGCGACCGCCAGGTCGAGCCGGAGTGCTCCAGCTCGTCGCCCTGATAGCCGAGCATCGAGGTCCACAGCTCGCTCAAGGTGGCGCGGTCGGAGGGGATGTGCCAGTCCCAGGTGCCAAGCCGGGCGGCGTGGACGGTGAGGTCCAGCCGATCGGCGTGCTCCTTGAGGACCTCGGCGTGGCGCACCTGGTCGGTGATGTCCATGCACCCGCCGGCGTAGCCGAGGAACGAGCCGTCCGCGGCGAACCGCGGCGCGCCGTGATCTTCGAGGTACCGGTACTCGCCGTCGTGGCGACGGAGTCGATAGGTCATCTGGAAGGGGCGGCGGTCGTTGAACGCCGAAACGTAGCTCTCCATGCAGTGCGCCCGGTCGTCGGGGTGCACGCCCTGGAGCCAGCCGCTGCCGATCTCCTGCGCGAGCGTTCTTCCGGTGAACTGCAGCCAGGCCCGGTTGAAGTCGGTGCAGCCCATATCCGGACCGGAGATCCAGACGAGCATGGGGACGGCGTCGGCGATCGTGCGGAATCGAGCCTCGCTCTCGGCAAGGGCGGCCTGCGCGGTGCGGCGGTCGGTGACGTCGGTCTCCACGGCGATGAACCCGCGAAGGGAGCCGGTGTCGTCGAGCATCGGCTGGATCTCGATGCTCACGATGTACTCTCGGCCGGATTTGGATCGGTTGTAGAGTTCGGCGACGCAGGCCTCGCCGGCGCGCACCGCCGCCGCCATGCGGGCGACTTCCTGAGGGTCCGAGCGTTCGCAGCGCAGCACCGAGCCGGGTGTCTTGCCGATGATCTCGCCGAGGGTGTACCCGGTCATGCGGGTGAACCCGTCATTGACCCAGACGACGCGTCCGCGTGCGTCGGCGATGATGACGCCGTTGATGGTGCGCTCGGCGACCATCGCAAGACGACGGAGATCGCTGGTGGCGGCAAGGGCCGCGGCGCGGGCCCTGTCGCGTGATGTCGCCAGCAGCCAGTGGGTCAGCGCGACCATGGCCGAAACCAGTGCGCCGACGACGCCGAAGGCCCCTTCCAGGGAGGGATTGATGCTCGCGGCGAGGCCGGTGGTGGGATGGGCGACGATCTCCCACGAGCGGTCCGAGGCGCGGATCACGCGGGTTCGAACATCGGTCTTCGAGCGGTTCGAGGCCGGGCGCAAGGCGTGTGGGACAAGCGAGGCGGGCTCTGCCGTGGAGGTCAGATCGCGGACGACGAAGTCCTGCGAGCCCCCCGACGCTTTGCTCAGGTGCTGGCCGACCTCGCGCAGATCGATGAATCGAAACGCGACGCCTCGAACGTCCAGGCGCCGCGCTTCGACCGTGGACGGAGCCGGGTGCGACCTGTAGATCGCCAGGGCCATGATCGTGGCGGACGGCGGGCCCGAGACGTCTGGGAACCCGATCGGTCCCGAGAGCGCGCACTCGCCCGTGTCGAGCGCCCTCTCCACCACGCTGCGGAAGAGGGCATTCGAACTGACATCCCGTCCAAGCAGGGAGGGACGCTCCTGAGAATCGGCGACGCGGCTGACCACAAGCAGCTGCTCGGACTGCCGGTCGGAGATGACGGAGAAGTCCTGCCCGACCGCAGCGCGCTCTGCCGCGATGAACTCCTCCAGGCGGCTTGCCTGGACCGGGGTGATCAGGCCGACGCCCGAGCTCCCGAGCTCACAACTGGCCGAGCCCAGATGCTCGATGAGGATCTGGTGCTCGAGAGGCGTGACATAGCTGCTCGCCGCGTAGCCCGCGCGAACGCCCCACAGCGAACACTCCTGGTGTTGCAGCGCGTCCTGAAGGGACTCGACGGCGAAGTCGAAGGAGCGTTCGTGGTTCGATTGAGCGATGCGCTCGGTCTGGGCGCGGATGACGGTGACGGTCGTGGCGGTGGCGATCGCACCAAGGACGAGCAGCGCGATCGCGACGGTGAAGGTCGAGTGTCCGGAACGCGCCTGCTCGCGGCTCTTGGCCGCCGACGCGGAGCGCCAGCGCCAGGCGATGATCGCCAGGGCGACGCCCACGAGAATCAGGATCTCCAGCGATCTGGCCACCCATGACCACTTCCACTCGGCGTGCGCTCCGGCCAGCGCGAACAACGCGGCCAGGACCGCGGCGATGGCGATCGCGGACTCGATCAACAGGCGGATTCGGAGGGAACTGTTCATGACGGTTGCGAGCTCCGAGGGGGCGATTTCCAGGCGCGTTATCGGTGGCTGGGCTGTCGATCTCAACGCCGACCGAGAATCGGGCGAGCAGCTTTGCGGTATGAGGGAGCATCCCGATTCCCGGTGCGAGATAACCCTCGCGTACCCTTGAAAGTGCTGATACTGACCGTTCTCCAAGGTCCGGATAAAGGCCGGAAGTTCGAGCTCACGACGCAGCTCCCGCAGCTCATCGGGCGCTCGAGTGAGGCGTTGCCGATCTCGGACACGACCGTGAGCCGTCGCCACGCCGAACTCACGCCCGACGACGGGAAGTGGTACATCCGGGATCTGAACAGCCAGAATGGGACGTGGGTCAACGGGGTGCGGATCAGCGGCCGGCAGCAGCTCAAGCCGGGCGACCAGGTGCGGACCGGCTCGACGCTGTTCGTGTTCGGGCAGGCCGACGAGCGGGACCAGCTCGATCTCGTGCGGGTTTTGCGCCAGGATCAGATCGACTCGACGGTCGAGCGGACGCTGGCGGGCAACGACGATTCGGTGGTCCTCGCCGAGCCGGAGCCGCGGAGCGCGGCGGTGCACCATCTGCAGGTGATCTACCGGCTCACGGCGCTCACGAGCGTGCAGACCAACCGGGATGATCTGCTGCGGGCGGTGATGGAGCTGGTGTTCAACGAGCTCAAGCCGGAGCGCGGGTTCATCGTGCTGACGCTTCCCTCGGCCGACGCGGACGGACGGGAGTGGTTCCCCGCGGTCGTCAAGCACCGGACTCCGCCGGCCGACCGCAAGGATGCTCGCATCCACATATCGCGGACGATTCTGAATCACGCGCTCAAGCAGGGCGAGGGCGTGCTGAGCTCCAACGCCATGAGCGATCCGCGGTTTGCCAAGGGCGACAGCGTGCAGCAGTTCGCGATCCGCTCGGCGCTCTGCTCGCCGATCGAGTTCGGGGACCGGCGTTTCGGGGCGATCTACGTGGACAGCTCGATCGCGAACTACACCTTCACGCAGGAGCAGCTCGCCCTGCTCAACGCGATCGCCCGCCACACGGGCCTTGCGCTGGCCAACGCCGAGGCCTACGCCAAAAAGCTGCAGACCGAGCGGCTTGCCGCCACCGGCGAGACGGTCGCGGTGCTGAGCCACTCGATCAAGAACATCCTTCAGGGGCTTCGCGGCGGGGCCGACGTGGTGGAGATGGGGCTGAAGAAGGAGGATCTGAAGATCTCCCGTGGGGGCTGGACGATCCTCAAGCGGAACATCGATCGGATCATGGCGTTGACGCTGAACATGCTCGCGTACTCGCGGCCGCGGACGCCGGAGTACGAGCTCACGCGCGTCGGCGATCTGCTGGAGGAGTGCGCCGAACTGCTCGCCGACCAGTGCCAGGCCAAGGAGGTCGCGCTCATCGTCGACGCCGAGAGCGAGATGGTGCCGGTCATGCTCGACCCGCACCTGATGCACCAGGCGATCGTGAATCTGCTCGTGAACGCCGTCGAGGCCGTGCAGCCGAAGGTCGGCGCCGTCACCGTCCGGGCGACGTATGTCGCGAACCCCGACAGGTCGATCGCGCCGGGCCCGGCGGGCTCGGCCGGCAAGCCGGTGATCCGCATCGACGTGATCGACAACGGGCCGGGCATCGCCCGCGATCGCCACGCGCAGATCTTCGAGCCGTTCCAGTCCACCAAGGGCATCCGCGGGACGGGCCTTGGGCTTACCGTCACCAAGCGGCTGGTGGAGGAGCATCGCGGGCGCGTGCTGCTGACCAGCGAGCCCAATCGTGGCGCAACCTTCACAATCGTGATTCCCGCGGAAACGACCAGATCCATGGATCCCAGCGCCACCGCCGCGACCCGCCCACAGGCCCCGGACCCGTTGCGGGGCGGCTAAGCTGTCGCCAGAAAGCCCCCGAGCCCGAATCCGAACGATCACGAGCGCATGAGCACCTCCAGTCCAACGCGATCGCACGCATCGCCCGCCGTGGCGCACGGCGGAGCCGGTCCGGGTTGTGCGCAGGGCGCGCCCAGGCGCCTTGGCGCACGCCAGGCGTTCTTCCGCGAGTTCCTGCGGAATCCGACGGGCATGGCCGCCGTCGCTCCGAGCTCGCGAGCGCTCGCCGACTTGATGCTCCAAGGGCTGGATTTCTCGACGATGCGCTCGGTGATCGAGTTCGGGCCGGGCACGGGCGTGTTCACCGAGCGCATCGAACGGGCCATGCCGCGCGGCTGGCTGCAGATCGAGGGTGGTCAGGGGCGGGTGATCGCCATCGACCTCAACCCGCGCATGGTCGAGATCGTCCGGGCCGCGCACCCCCGGCTGACGATTCGTCAGGGGAGCGCGGCGGACGTGGAGCAGATCGCCGCCGCGGAGGGCGTCCAGCCCGGTTCGGTCGACGTCGTCATCAGCGGCCTGGGCTTCGCGTCGTTCCCGCCTCCGCTCATCACCAGTGTGCTGGAGGCGACGCATCGCGTGCTCAGACCCGGCGGCGTGTTCCGGACCTTCAGCTACCACGTGAGTTTCGTCAAGTCCCAGGTCTTCCACTTCCGCCGAGAGGCCACCCGGATCTTCGGGGGCTTCTCGACCAGCCGAAGCGTCTGGCTGAACATCCCTCCGGCGTTTGTCTACACCTGCACCAAGCAGTCGGCCGCGTCCGGGTGAACCTCAGGCCAGGTCGAAGATCAGGGCCTCGGCGACTCCATCTGCATCGGGCACCGCGGCGAGCGCCAGCCGCGTCTCTCCGCTCACCGCCGCGCCGTCTCCTGCGTGCAGCGTGTGTCCGTTGAGGGTGATCGATCCGCGTGCCACCTGCACCCAAGCGTGGCGCTCCGGTCGCAGATCGGCCGCAACGGCTCGACCCGGTTCGATCCGTGTGCGGAACAGCCGCGCGTCCTGCCCGACGCGGACCGAACCGCCGCTCCCTTCCGGCGAGGCGAGCAGTTGCAGCGCGTTGAGCGCGCCGTGCGGGTCGAAGGACTTCTGCTCGTAGCTCGCCGAGGTGTCGCGCTCGCCGGGAGTGATCCAGATCTGCAGGAAGTGCGCCGGCTCGGTCTTGGACGGGTTGTACTCGGAGTGCTCGATGCCGGTTCCCGCGCTCATGCGCTGGACCTCTCCTGGGCGGAGCACCTGCTCGTGCCCGAGCGTGTCCCGGTGCGCCACGGCCCCGGACAGGACATACGAGATGATCTCCATGTTGTCGTGCGGATGCTGCCCGAATCCGCGCCCGGGCGCCACGATGTCCTCGTTGATCACCCGCAGCGCACGGAAGCCCATGTGCTTGGGGTCGTGGTACCTCCCGAAGCTGAACGTGTGCCGAGTGTCCAGCCAGCCGTAGTCGTGATGGCCCCGAGCCGCAGAGGGTCGAACGGTGATCATGACGGGTCCTTTCCAGAGTACTTGTTTGAACAAGTATCTGTACGACGGGCGGTTCGCAGGGTTCGCCTGGGCGCGGTTTTTCGGCGGGAGGCCCGCCATGCCGCGCCAGCACCGTGCCGCCACCGAACCACCTCCAAACTTGTGCCGAGCCGTCTCCAAACCCGCTTCAGATCGAGTCGGCGGGGGCTACTGCTGAGGGTGTCGCCAGACCGCCCGAAGCGTCGTGCTGTCCTCGATGACGCCCGCCATGAGCACGTCTTCTGGGCCCGTCGTCCAGATGCTTGATCGCACGACGAGCACGTCGGGTATGCCCACCCCCGACAGGAAGTACGGGATGCGATCCGTGGAGCGCATGCCACGCACGCCCGTGCCGCCCACCAGGCCGACGAGCATCGACCGATCGGCGTGCCGAGTGCGATGCAGCAGCAGCACACCGAGGTCATCGCCTTCGATCGTTCTGTCCGTCGCGACGATGCGCCCGTCCGCCACGCTGACTTTCGCGTCCTTCAGAAGCACCCGAGCCGCGGCATTCGTGGTGGTGTTGCCATACAGGACAACGTTGCCGATGGTGACGCCCTCGACGGGCTGACGCGCGAGGTGGTCCAGGAGTTCCTGATCCGAGAGCACCCTGGCGTGCCCATTCCCGCGATACCACCATTGTTCGGCGTCGAAGCGCGCCTTGGCGCGCGACCAGGCCGCTTCCTCCGGCGTGCCGCCCGTTCCGAACACGAGAGCGAACCGATGATTGAACGCGTTCTTGAACGCGCCGGTCGTCAGATGCCGCTCGCGCGGGTCGGCGTCAGCGGCGTATGCCCGATCACTCCAGACCACCGCGTGCGTCGCGTCCAGCGGGTCTTCCGGGGGCACGCTCATGAGCGATCGGGTTGCGAACATCTCGAAGATCCCGGGCCAGTCCACGCACGCCGCGCCGGTGTTTGGTGCACGCTTGTCCTTGCCGTCGATGTCCCACCAATGTCCGGCCCCGGGCTGCTCGTGAAACTCGAAGGGGATATCCAGGGCCTTGAGCTCCTCCCGCGCCCGCCGCGCCTCGGAGACCGGGACGTTGTCGTCGGCGTCGCCGTGCAGGATGTACACGCCCTTGCCGCGGAGCCGATCGAGCTTCGCGATCGTGTCGCTCGAGCGGGCGGCATCGCGGAGCACCCGCATGACCGGATCGCTTGTCGGAGTGTCGGCGCCCGCGCGGGCGGCGGCGTAGGTCTCGAAGCTCAGCCACCCCGCGCTTGGGGCGATCGCCGCGAACAGCTCGGGATGCAACACCCCGAGCTGCCAGGTGCCATGTCCGCCCATCGAGTGACCGGTCACATACTGTCGGCGCCGGTCGATGCCGACGTGCGAGGTTGCGTGCGTGAGCGCTTCCAGGGCGTCCACACGGCCCCAGTCTTCCCAGTCAAAGCCGAAAGGTCGGCGGTTGGTCGGACACACGATGACCAGGTCCGGCTTCGGGGCATAGGCCGCCGCCTGGCTCGTTGCCTCCACGCTTGCCCCGTGCAGCGAGAGCGCGAGCCCGGGCTTGTCCGCGTGCGAGCTCCCGGGCTCTGGCGCCGCCCTGGGCACGACCGCGTAGTACTGCACGCTCATGTCGATCCCGCTGAAGAACGTGACCACCCGTCGATCCCGCGGCCCGGCCCGCTTGAGCTCGATCGTCATACGGTCCCACTCCTGGCCATCGCGAGAGCTCGCCAAGAGCACCGTTCGGGCTTCGGCGGCGTCATCCGCCGCGTGGATCGGGAACTCGATCGGCGTCTTCAGCACTGAGCAGGGTTGCAGCACCAAGTTGTGCGAGCGTGTGACCGACTCGTGCCCCTCGGCAAAGGCCCGCACGACGACCTCCTGCCGCTCCAGCGTGGCGTTCAGCATGACCACCGCGCCGTCGTGATGCACGCGCATCGATTCATGCCCGAATGTCGGCAGCGTCGTGTCCTCGCGCAGGAACATCACGGGCGCGGTCGGCTCCAGGAGCACGGCCCGCATCGCGCCGCGCCCTGCGTGCGCAAACAGCAACTGGTTCTCGCCCGCGCGCATGTGCACCGGCAGCTTGACGTATCCGTGCGCGTACGGATCGCCCGTCCGCGGCTCGCCGTTCACGTAGACCAAGGAGTGACCGCTCGCCTGCAGCAGCATCACCCGCTCGCGTTCGCTCTTCACGCTGATGCTCAGATACGAGCCGCGCGGAAGGGTGAAGTCGCCGTTGAGCGCGGCGGCGGACTCCTGCCACCGCGGTCCCTTGGCGCCCTCCGCCAGGTCCCCCGCAAGCGTCGCGCCCGCCTTCGGCGTGGTCCATTCGCCCTCAACCAGCCGCGCCGCGACCGCGTCGGTGTTGATCGCCCGTCGACCCCAGCTCGACACGCCCGTGATGCTCAGCCCGCGCGTCAGGACGAGTTCACGCTGCTGGGCATGCAGCGTGTGGCCCGTGTCCCCCGTGTCCCCCGAGGCCCCCGAGCCCCCAGTGCCCGCGGCAGGCGCCATCGGGCCCAGAGCCACACACACCATCATGACCAGCGTGCGCACGATCGCCATCGGCGTTCTCCTGACTCGGGATCGACATGCTCTGTCCTGCCCCGTCCCGAACCGATCACTGTACCACGCGACCCGGCGAGCGCGGGCAGCGATCGCTCACCGACTCGTTCTCGCCCCGGCGGGCCACCACCAGCAGCCGGTTGAGCTCGGCGAGGTCCTTGCGGGTCATGTGCCCGAGCTGCCGGCGATGGAGCTCCAGCAGGGGCCGGTCGATGCGTGCCAGCAACTCCAGGCCGCGCCCCGTGATCCGCACGATCACCAGACGCCGATCCGACGCCGTCCGGACACGCTCTGCCAGCCCCGCCTCCACGAGCCGATCCACCAGCCGCGTCACGTCCGGAACCTGCGCCACCAGTTGCTCCCCGATGGTCTGGCTCGGCACGCCCCCGCCGTTCTGGCCCGCTCCCGAAGCCGAACCCGGTCCAGATCCCGCATGCCCGCGCAGGATGCGCAGCGCGTTGTACTGCGCCTCCGTCAGGCCATACTCCCGGAAGAAGCGCGTGGTCTGGGTCGTGAAGATCGAACAGGTCCGCAGCAGGTTCAGGAACGCCTCCTCCTCGGGTGCGTCAAACGGCATGCGCTTGCCGATCTCCTGCTGAAGATCCGTGCGATCGGCCGAGGTGCGGGATCGTCTGGGTGCGGGCATGCGGCTCCCAATAGTCGTTCAAACAACGATAGCCCCCCGGCGCACCCCGGGCGCGTCGATCGCCCTCGGGCGTTCCCGCGCTGCGCGGATTCAGTGGAAATCGCGAGACATCGACCCGAGCGCTGGCAGGCGATCGTCCAGGGACTCGAAACCGTCGGCGTGCACGTGCACCACTTCTCCGCTCCGCTCCACCTTTCCGCGGACCAGGAGCAGCGACGACAGGCGAGCCACGCTCCGGTGCTTCTCGAACGTCCTTGGCCAGATGATGATGTTCGCGATGCCCGTTTCGTCCTCCAGCGTCATGAACACGACGCCCGACGCCGTGGATGGCCGCTGCCTGACCAGCACCAGACCCGCCACCGTCACGCGTGCTCCCGTGGGCGTGCGCATCGGATCGCGCAGGTCGCCGCACGCGATCGCCCCGCGCAGCGACAGCTCCTCGCGGACGAACCAGACCGGATGCGACTTGAGCGACAGCCCCACGCTCGCATAGTCGTGCAGCACGCGCGTGGCGGGCGCGATCATCGGCAGCCGCTCCACGCCGTCGCGCTCCGCGTCATCGTCGGGCGCGTCGAACAGCGGCAGCTCCTCGTCCTTCAGGCGGGACACCGCCCAGAGCGCCTCCTGCCGCGACAGGCCCATCGAACCGAACGCGTCGGCCCGGGCCAGCGCCCGCAGAGCTCCCGTCGACACGCCGCTCGCACGCCAGAGTCGCTCGATCCCCGTGAACGGCCCGTGCGTCCGCACCGCCTCCGCCACCCTCTGGGCGTCGCTCCTGGCCAGCCCCTTCACCAGGAGCAGGCCCAGGCGGAGGGCCGGTGGCGCATGAGCACCAAGGCGTGCAGGCGCGCAGGGAGAGCCCGCAGCCGCGGCGTGATCAGCGCTGCGATCGTCTGCATGTTCCGGTTCTTGGGTGGCGTGACGATCGCGCTCCGGCGTGCCTGGCCCCATGCCCTGCTCCAAATGGCACTCCCAGGCGCTGAAGTTCACGTCCACCGTGCGGACCTCCACGCCGTGCTCGCGCGCGTCGCGGATGAGCTGCGCCGGGGCGTAGAAGCCCATGGGCTGGCTGTTGATGAGCGCGCCGGCGAAGGCCGCCGGGTGGTAGCGCTTCAGCCATGCCGAGACGTACACGAGGATCGCGAAGCTCGCCGCGTGCGATTCCGGGAAGCCGTACTCGCTGAAGCCCTTGATCTGCTCGAAGCACCGGTGTGCGAACTCGGCGTCATAGCCGCGGGCGATCATTCCCTCAATCAGCCGCTGTCCGAAGCGGAAGATGAGGTCGCCCTTGCGTTTCCATGCCGCCATCGCTCGGCGGAGCTTGTCCGCCTCATCGGGCGAGAAGCCCGCCGCGACGATCGCCAGTTGCATCGCCTGCTCCTGGAACAGCGGCACGCCCAGCGTCCGCCCCAGCACACGCTCGACGTCGGCGCTCGGATACCACGCCTGCTCCTCCCCGTTGCGCCGGCGCAGATACGGGTGCACCATCTTGCCCTGGATCGGCCCTGGCCGCACGATCGCGACCTCGATCACCAGGTCATAGAACGTCCGCGGGCGCAGCCGAGGGAGCATCGACATCTGCGCCCGCGACTCGATCTGAAACACTCCCACCGTGTCTGCCGAGCAGATCATGTCATACACCGCGGAATCGGTGGGATCTCTGGCGATGTGGGCGTACGCCAGGCACGAGGCGGGCGACGCCGAAGCCGACGCGGAGGAGTGCGGAACCGCATCCGGCGCGAGGACGCCGCCGGAAGCGTCGGCGTGTCTCCGTGCCTCCGTGCCAGCGTGGCTGTTGACCATCCCGATCGCCTTGCGCACCGCCGTCAGCATCCCGAGCCCCAGCACGTCGACCTTCAGCATGCCCATGGCGTCGATGTCGTCCTTGTCCCACTCGATGACGGTGCGATCCTCCATCGCCGCGTTCTCGATGGGGACCAGATCGCACAGCGGCGAGCTGGTGATCACGAAACCCCCGACGTGCTGCGACAGATGCCGCGGAAATCCCAGCAGTTCCCGCGAGAGCGCGATCAACCGGGCGATCGTCGGCTCGTGCGGGTTCAGCCCCGCCTCGCGCACCCGCGTGTCGCTCACGTCCTGGCCCCACAGGTCGGTGTGCCTGGCCAGCAGGTCGACGGTGTCCGGGGACAGGCCCATGGCCTTGCCCACGTCGCGGATCGCCGAGCGCCCGCGATAACTGATCACCTCCGCCGTGAGCGCCGCCCGCTCGCGTCCGTATCTGGCGTAGATGTGCTGGATGACCTCCTCGCGTCGCTCGTGCTCGAAGTCGATGTCGATGTCCGGCGGCTCGTTCCGGGCCCGGCTGATGAACCGTTCGAACAGCAGGTTGAACCGGGCCGGGTCCACCTCCGTGATCCCGAGCACGTAGCACACCGCCGAGTTCGCCGCGCCCCCGCGACCCTGGCACAGGATCCCCCGCGATCGGGCGAACCGCACGATCTCGTGGCAGGTCAGGAAATACGCCTCGTACTTCAGTTCCGCGATGAGCGCAAGCTCGTACTCCAGCGCGTCGAGCACCTTTGGCGGAACACCCTCGGGATACCGTGCGCGTGCGCCCTCCATCGAGAGCGCCCGCAGATGCTCGGCCGGCGTCCGCCCGGGCGGGCAGGTCTCGCTCGGATACTCGTAGCGCAACTGGTCCATCCCGAACGCGCCCGCCCGGTCGGCGACCTCGATCGTCCGCGCGATCGCGTCCGGGTGATGCTCGAACAGACGAGCCATCTCCGCCGGAGACTTCAAATGCCGCTCGGCGTTTGGGTGCAGCCGCCGGCCCGCCTGCTCGATCGTGCACCCCAGCCGCACGCACGTGAGCACGTCCTGCAGGGCCCGCCGCTCCGGCACGTGATGGTGCGCGTGGTTTATCGCCAGCATGGGCAGGTTCGTGTGCAGGCAGAGCGCCTCGATCCGCTGAAGGCGCCGCTCGTCGTCCTGGGCCAGCCCGCGCCAGGCCGCGATCGACATCCGGTCGTCGTCGAAGACATGCCTGAGCGCGAGCGTCGTCTGCACGAAGCGCTCGTCCAGATCGCGTGATGGGGCCAGCACGCACAGCAGCCCGCGCGCGTGCTCCAGCACGTCGTGCAGCGACAAGTCGCACTCGCCCTTGGGCGCGCGACGCTTCCCCAGCGTCAGCAGCCGGCACAGCCGCGCGTACCCATCGCGCGAGCATGGATACAGCCACATGCTGACCGGCTCGGCTCCCGGCTCGGTCTGGCGCAGCACGATCCGCGAGCCCACCACGAGCCTCACGCCCGCCTCCTTCGCCGCCACGTGCGCACGCACCACCCCCGCCAGCGTGTTCACATCCGCCACCCCCAGCGCGTGATACCCGAGCTGCGCCGCCCGGATCACGAACTCCTCCGGATGGCTCGCGCCGGTCAGGAACGTGTAGTTCGTGGTGACGCCCAGTTCCGCGTATCGCACGCCGCTCCGGCCCGCGGCGTCGGCGTCGGGCGCGGGCACGGCCCGGCCCGGTCCGTCCCGGAACGGGTGCGGACGAACCTTGCCGTGCGGCGTGTCAGGCATGCGCCGCCACCTGCGCCATGATGCGCTCGCCGGCCGCCCCTGCCCCGCTCATGCCCACACCCCATGCACGAACCACGACCGATCCTCCACGGCCCGATACACCCACAGCCACAACCCCGCCGAGTCCTGCAGCAGGAAGTACTCCCGTGTGCGCGGCTCGGCCCCGTCGCGCCACCACTCCGGCGCGATGCGCTCCGGCCCGATCGACGCCGTCACCGCGCGCTCCACGCCGCGCCACAGGAGCGTCCAAGAACGCTCAAGATCCACGCGGCAGGTCTCCGGCGGATGCAGCAGGAGCGTCGGTCGCCTGGGGAGCGCGCGAGCGAGCACCCGACCGCGCAGGGCATCCGGATCGGGCTCGCCTGCAAACCCCCGGGTCTGCGCGGCACGCTCGGGAATGTGCGACCGCTCCAGCGCGCCGGAGTCGAACACCCCCAGGGACGGATGCCCAAGCCGGGATGCAAGCGTGTCCACCAGCCGGTCGAGTTCCGCATCGGGTGATCCGGCCGCGTCCATGCCCGTCTCGCCGCCCAGTGCCCCGCCCGCCGAACCGGCGCGGATCAGTTCCCCCTGCGTCTCTCGCGGCACGTCCGTGCGAACGGCGACGACCACGATCCTCTGCACGCCTCCGCCCAGCTCCAGATCCACGCGCTCCAGCCGAGGCCGAAGCAGCGACCACAGATGATCCGCGCGTGCGCTGGGGCGGCCGAGCTGCGCCCGCACGGCGGCCGGTTCCCCGCGGGGTCGAAACAGCGTCACCTCGATCTCGCTCGCCCCGAGCCCGCGACGCCGAAGATCCTCGGACAGACGATCCAGCAGCAGGCGCGTGACGCCCTCGATGGCGTCTGGTCGATCGCTCGGTCCGTCGAGCGTGAACTCCCGCTGCTCTGGCACCGGCTCGCGCACGTTCTCGAACGCCGACACCATCCCGCCCACCCCGAGCGCCAGGTCCAGCGCGGTCACGAGCCCGGCGCCGAACCGGGCCGGAAGCGCGGCCCGCGGCAGAGCCAGAAGCTGCCCGATCCGCTCCACGCCCACGCGTCCCAGGGCGTCGATGGTGTGCGGCTCGATCGGGAGCGCGGCGGTCGGGAGCCCGGCGAGCGCGGCCCGCAGCCCGGGAAGGTCGGCGATGATGAGCGGCTGGTCATCGCCCGCGGCATGACGGGCCAGAGCCAGTGCGCCCTCAGGCGATGGCGCCGCCGCCCCCCGGCATCGCAGCCCGCGAACCCGGAAATGCCGGAGCACGCCGCGGACCAGCCGCGACTCGCTCTGAAACAGCCGGGCGCATCCGCTGATGTCGGCGAGCACGGCGTCCTCGCCGCGCGGTGCGACGCGGGGCGCGAAGCGCTGCGCCCGCACCGCCAAAGCCCGCAGCAGGGCCGCGCAGCGCTCCGGGTCGTGCTCCTCCACGCGCACAGGCGTGCGGAACAGAGCGCGGGCCTCGGCCAGGGGCATGCCCCGCCGAACGCCCGCCGCCGACGCCCGCTCGCAGCACGCCGATACCTCCCGGCGTGCGTGCGCCGTGGTGGCGGCGATGATCGTCGGACGGGGATCGTCGATCGCGCCCCGGCGACGATCACGCCGACGCAGCCCGTCGATCGACAGGTGCGGGAAATACAGACAGAGTGCCCGAGTCATGATCCAGATCGGCTCCGAGCGGTCGCGCCGACGCCTCGGCGGGCCGCACTCCTTTGCTGCGCAGCAGCTCGACGCTCCAGCGCGTCGAGAGATCGTGTGTGCTGGTGGAGGACGGGCTCGGGGCCACCAGCCAGCGCGTCCGCGCCGCCGACAGCTCCCGCAGTTCACGCACGGGACGGGCCAGCAGCAGCGGCACGCGTGCGGCGGCAAGCTGCAGTCGGCGCGTGTCGGCCATGCTCAATCCGCGACCGTCGCCGACGACCACGCACGCCGCCGGCGAGCGCAGGGCCACGTCCATCGCCCATGCCCGCCTGTCCACGCTCGGATCAGCCCCCACGCTTACCAGCAGCGAGCGGTGCAGCAGCGGCGCAAGACCCGGGGCGGTGAGCGCGGCGGGGCTTGGCCGGCAGCGCTCGCCCACGAACACCGCACGCCCCTCTCGCCCGCGCACCAGCAGCCGAGCCGCGATGATCGCCAGCAGCGAGAGCGGGGGGATCCAGTCGGCGTCATGCGTTCGGCCCATGCCGAGCAGATCGAGCCCGAACCACTCGTGCACCCCGGGCCCGAGCAGGCGGAGATCGAAGAACCCCTCGGCGATCAGTGCGGAGGCTCCCGCCGTCGATCCCGCCGACGACGATCCGGTCACATACGCCCGGGCGAACGCACCGGGCACACGCTTCTCGATGTCGTCCAGGACCGAACGGAGCCGATGCTCCCCGGGCCGATCGGACGATCGAAAGGATGGGGCATGGACGTCGGCGGTGCGCATGCCCCAAAAGTACCGTACGGATACCTGAATGTCAATGATTTTGTTTGGGTTTTGATCAGTCCTTTTGGGCGTTTGGGTGACAACCCAAGATCACTTCATCCGGATGAATGGATGAAGTCGGACGATTCGGGAAGAGGTGTTGGCGACTGGGGAGCGGGGCGGGCTAACCTGAGGGCGTCGGTAGGGTGACTGAGCGGTTGAAAGTACCGGTCTTGAAAACCGGCGTACCCGAATGGGTACCGGGGGTTCGAATCCCCCCCCTACCGCTTTGGGTTGGGATCATGATGATCGTTCTTTGAAGTGGACTTCACAGCGTGTGACCTTGACGACGACCGCCCGGAAATGGTGGCGAAGTCAGGATGGTTGTTGAGAGCACGGGGTTCGAGTCTTGGCTCCGGGTCGATAGACTGGGGTCATGCAGCCGCTTCCATCGATGACCATCGGCACGTTTCTGGACGAGGTCGGGTCGAAGGTTCCGGCTCCGGGCGGTGGGGCGGTGGCGTCGGTGACGGGCGCGTTGTCGGCGTCGCTTGGGCGGATGGTGGTGGCGTACTCGGTGGGGAAGAAGTCGTTGGCGGAGCATCAGCCCGCGCTGGAGCGAGCGGCGGTGGTGCTTGGGCGGGCGTCGGAGATGCTGCTGCAGCTTGCGGCGGAGGACGCCGAGGCGTACGCGACGGTGAACGCGCTCATGAAGTTGCCCGAGGGCGATGATCGGCGGAAGGCGGAGTGGGATGGCGCGGTGGAGCACGCGGTGAATGCGCCGCGGGCGGTGGTGGGGGCGTGCGCGGACCTGCTTCGGCTCCTGGAGTCGCTGGCACCGATCACGAATCGGCATCTCCGGAGCGATCTGGCGATCGCGGCGATTCTGGCGGAGGCGGGGGGCAAGAGCGGGTGGTGGAATGTGAAGGTGAATCTGGAACTGGTGGCGGAGGAGGCGCGGCGGGTGGCGATTCGCAACGAGATGCACCGCTTGCTCGGCGAGATGGCCGACCGGCGGATGAGGGTGGAGGAGGCGTGCGGGTGAGGCACGCGCGCGGGACGGGGTTTTGGAGGTTGGGGTCGTTGCTACTGTTTGGGCTTGAAGTGGATTGAGACTGGTCGAAGTCTGCGCATCGCCATTCTGATGGAGATGCTCGAGGAAGTGAGCCGGGCGGACGGGCCGGACGATGCGGTGCGCGCGTATGCGGCGCGGATCCGGCGGGTGAGGCCGATCGACGCGTTTGTGAGCGTGTCGGTGAAGGACGTGCCGGCGGGGAGCTACAAGCTCAGCCGGGTGCAGAGGGCGGATCGTCCGGAGCCGATGGTGCTGGCGATGCGACCCGGTGCGCTTGCGCGGATGCCGATTCAGAGCGGGGGCCTCGTGGGGCGACTGCTGGCCGGGGCGGGCAGCGGGGGCGGATCGACAAGGGTGGAGCCGCGGATTGCGCACGATCTGTCGGCGGGCGTGGATCCGGTGGTGGGGGATGCGGTGGCGGGGATGGGCTCGTGCATGGTGATCCCGGTGCTGGACGAGGGTCGGCCGGTGAGCTGGTCGCTCATGTTCCGCAAGGATCCGAAGGGGTATCAGCTCGAGGATCTGGAGGAGGAGGTGCTGAACGTGAACCTGTTCGGCGCGCTCACGCGGCACATGGATCTGCTGGCGGAGAACACCGCGCTGAGCGACAAGCTGCGGGCGCAGTTCGACGAGGTGGCCAGGGTTCAGAGGGCTTTGCTCCCAACGGCCGTGCCGGAGATGGGCGGGGAGGACGGGCCACGAGCGCGGTTTGCCGCGAGCTATCTCACGAGCGGACAGGCGGGCGGGGACTATTACGACTTTCTGCGGGTGGATGAGGATTCGATCGGGGTGTTCATCGCCGACGTGAGCGGGCATGGGCCGGCGGCGGCGACGGTGATGGCGATGCTGCACGCGATCCTGCACGCGCGCCCGGAGCTGTGGAAGAGCCCGGCGGGGCTGCTGGAATGGGCCAACGAGCGGCTGTCGGCGTCGAGCATCGAGGGCGGGCACGTGACGGCGGTGTATGGGGTGCTGCGGCTTGGATCGCGGGAGCTGGAGTTCGTGCGGGCCGGGCATCCGATTCCGCGGGTGCGCTCGCGCGAGGGCGAGGTGCGCGGGCTGGAGTCGGAGGCGGGCCCGCCGATGGGCATCGTGGCGGGGGATGCGTATCGGCTGGAGCCACGGCGTGTGCGGCTGATGCCGGGCGACACGGTGGTGCTGTATACCGATGGAGTGAGCGAGACGGAGAACCCGTCAGGAGAGCAGATCGGCGTGGAGGGGCTGGACAGCGCGATCGCACGGGCCGGCGCGGATCCGGGCGAGGTGGTGCGCGCGGTGGAGGATCGGCTGCGCGGGTTTCGCGGCTCGCCGGACAGGGAGGACGATCAGACGCTGGTGGTGTTCACGCTGGAGGATGTGATCGAGGGGTCATGAGGGGGCTTGCCAGCGGTCGATGGGGAGGCGTTTTTCCATCCAGCGATCGGCGGGGACGGGCTCGTAGCCGAACTGCCGGTAGAGGGCGTGGGCGTCGCGGGTGGCGAGGCACCAGCGGCGGAGGGTCTGGAGGCGTGGGTCGGCTTCGAGTGCGTGGAGCATGGCTTTGGCCAGACCATGGCCTCGATGCGCGGGATCGACGATGACGTCGCAGAGCCAGGCGAAGGT
>DHLW01000180.1:0-141 GCA_002405485.1 Phycisphaerales bacterium UBA4658 | reverse complement strand
CGAGGGAGATCGAGTAGCCGGGGCTCTGGGCGCTCATGCGGGCTCAGGATAGGGACGGCAGATATGCTGTGATCGTGCAGAGCGGGCGCGAGCAATCTCAGGGCGGCGAGACGCTGGAGTGGTTTGCTGCGCCGGATCCTG
>DHLW01000198.1:9322-9587 GCA_002405485.1 Phycisphaerales bacterium UBA4658 | reverse complement strand
ACCCCATGATCTCCGGACTTCTGCACACCCAGCTGGGCTTGGCCCTGGCCACCTCGATGGCGCTCGTCACCGGCGGCTGCACGAGAGCCCAGCACGCCGATCGAGCTGATGACGACCGTCCACTCCGCGCCGATCGTGATGATCGTGACCACCACTGCGATGATCCCACCAACCGTCGCGATCGACGCGGTGACCATCGGCATGCCGACCGCCGAGGCCCGCGCCGACCGCACGCGATGATGCACGGACCGCACGGCCCGCACGG
>DHLW01000198.1:0-9193 GCA_002405485.1 Phycisphaerales bacterium UBA4658 | reverse complement strand
GCACGGACCGCACGGCCCGCACGGCCCGCACGGCCAACGCGGCCCGCACGGCCCGCGCTTTGCCCCGCATCCCCCGACCAGACCCAAAGGTCTCGGACCACACGCCATGCGACCCGGCGGCGGGCGCGGACCGGGCCACGAACGTCCGATGATCGGTCGCCCGGGCATGCCCGCCCCCGAGAACGGTTCCGGCATGGGCCACGGCCCGCGCCGCATCGGACCGGGCACGCCGCCGCCGGATCGACCCCGTGGCGGCCGCATGAACGATGATCGCCGACCTGATGCCCTCGACAGGCCCGACAAGAAGCGCGGCGAAGATCGCGCCGCACCCATGGACCGCTCCCGACGTCGCGATCGGCAGGGGCCCGTGCCACCCCCGCCACCCCCGCCGCAGAACGACACTCCGGATCAACCCGAGCCGCCTCGTCCGGCCGATCCGCGCTAACTCCCGACCGCTCCGACCGGCGCTTGGACACCGTCAGACCCGCACACAGGAGATCGCCACGATGCACACCACCGCACGCACCGCGAGCTTGATCGGGGCGGCCGTCGCGCTCCTCGCCGCGACCGGCGCGCTCGCCCAGCCGCTGCCGCCAGTTCCCGCTCCGCCTGAGAATCCCATCACCGAGCCGAAGCGCGTGCTCGGCAAGATCCTGTTCTTTGACGAGCAGCTCAGCCACGACAACACCATGGCCTGCGCCACCTGCCACGTCATGAACCGCGCCGGCTCCGATCCGCGCCGGGCACGCCATCCTGGCAATGACGGCATCCTCAACACCCCCGATGACAAGATCGCCTCACCCGGCGTGATCGACTCCAGCGGCGTCCGGGACATCGTCCGCAACGCGATCTTCGGGACCCAGCCCCAGGTCACCACGCGCACCGCCAACAGTCCAATCAACGCCGCGTTCGCGCCGAGTCTCTTCTGGGACGGTCGCGCCGGGGGCGAGTTCCGTGACCCCGACACGGGCCAGATTCTCATCGCGGCCGGAGGCGCGCTCGAGAATCAGGCCATCGCCCCGCCGCTCAGCGACGTCGAGATGGGCCACGACCAGATCGCCTGGAGCGAGCTCACCACCAAGCTCGCCGGCGTCCGCCCCCTGGCCCTCTCCACCAACCTCCCCACCGACGTCGCCAACCGCCTGGCCCCACGCCCGGGTTACCCGGAGCTCTTCCAGGCCGCCTTCGGCGACTCCAACATCACCGCCGCACGCATCGCCTTTGCACTGGCCACCTACCAGCGCACCCTCATCGCCAACCAGACGCCCTTCGACCTCAACCAGCTCACCCCGAATCAGCAACTCGGTCTGCAGCGCCTGCAGGTGAACAACTGCACCGCATGCCACGGCGGGCCGCTCTTCACCGGCAACGGCTTCCGCAACATCGGGCTGCGCCCCATCGGCGAGGACAACGGCCGCCAGGGCGTGACCAACCTCGCCGTCGACGCCGGCCGTTTCAAGGTCCCCTCGCTCCGCAATGCCGCGCTCAAGAACAACTTCATGCACAACGGCCAGTTCACCACGCTCGGCCAAGTCTTCGGGTTCTATGACCGCGCCCCGGGCACCACGCAGTTTCCGCAGAATCAGGACCCGATCATGGCCTCCGTGCGCATGCCGCCCCCGGATGGCGCACTCGTCGCCGACCTCATCACCAACGGCCTCCGCGATCCGCGCGTCGCCAACCAGACCTTCCCCTTCGACAAGCCCACGCTCTACACCGAGCGTCCCGGCGACCGCCCCACCATCCTCGGCGGCGGTCGTGCAGGCGCCGGCGGCATCGTCCCGCAGATCATCGCCGTCGATCCCCCAATGCTCGGCAACGCTCAGTTCCGCGTCGCCATCGATCAGGCCGCCGCCGGCGCAAACGCCCGGCTGCTCATCTCACCCACCGGCCCGATCAACGGCATCCTCACCCCCACCGAGGTCATGCCCACCAGGACCATCGTCGGCCTCGCCGGTCAGACCGGGGTCGCCACACTCCACCTCCCCTTGGTCAACGTGCCCTATGCCAGCGGTCAGACCGTCTTCATGCAATGGCAGGTGGACGACTCCGCCGCACTCGGCGGGCAGGCCTATTCCACCGTCGCCAGCGTCCGGTTCTTCTGCGGGAGCATGGGCTGCCCGAGTTCCTGCCGGGCCGACTTCAACACCGACAACGCCGTCGCCACCACCGACCTCTTCGCATTTCTCAACGCCTGGTTCGCGCTCGATCCCCGCTGCGACGTCGATCTCTCCGACAGCATCGACGTTGGCGATGTCTTCGGCTTCCTCAACCTCTGGTTCGCCGGCTGCTGAGCTCCGGCCCAGTGACCAGACTCATCCCGACGTGTGTGAGAGCGGCCCCGGACCTCGTGTTCGGGGCCGCTCTGCTGAATGCTCGGCTCATTCCCCGTCGCGAGCGCGACGGGCAACATCCGGAAAGTCGGCAAACACCCCATCCACCCTGTGAACGCGCACGAACCGCGCGAGCGCCGCCGGCTCGTCCTTGAACGTGTAGGGATACACGGCCAGTCCAAGCTCCCGCGCTCGTCGTAGCAGCCCCGGCATGTCGCCCGCCGTTCCATCGTCCCGCTCGATGAGCGTCCGGCGAGGCCCGATGCCATCGCCGAAGCGTGCGAAGTCCCGCAGCGTCTGCTCGGGCACGGCCTGCGCGAAGAGGTACACGAGCCGAAGGTCGCTTCGGTGGACCTCGCGAAGCTGCCTGAGCGTTTCCAGATCGAAGCACTGAACGATCGCCGCGTCACCGCGCCGCACATAGCCGTGCGCCGCAAGAACACGCAGCAGCGCGGGCTCGACCGGCTTGCCGGCCTCGCGGTGGAACTCCGGCTCCTTGATCTCCGGGATCACGCCGACGTTCCGTCCCGTGCTGGCGTTCAGTCGGGCGATCATCGTGAGCAGCTCGTCCAGCGTCGCCACCTGCAGGCCGGGCACGCGCTCGGCGTTCCTGCCTAGGGCCGCGTTGAGACTCTTGAGCTCGCGAAGATCAAAGTCGATGAAGTACCACTTTCCGTCGGCGCGCCTGCGCTCCGGGTATCGGCTTTGCACCGCCGCGGCGTGCGTGATCGTCAGATCGTGCGAGCAGACGACGACACCGTCGCGCGTCAGCACCACGTCGGGCTCGATCATGTCCGCGCCCTGGCCATACGCGAGCGCATACGCCGCCAGCGTGTGTTCGGGGAGATGCCCGCTCGCGCCCCGATGCGCGATGATCGCGGATCGGCCATCGCCGATTGTCTTCGCCGCACCGCCGGTGTCGCTCGTCGGAGCGCACGCCGCGCACCACAGCGCAAGTCCGATCGCGCCGACAATCACGCTGAGGTCCTTCGTCATGTGCTGCTCCCATGCTCTTGTTCAGCGCCGGCATCGTTGCCGGCGCCGAAGACAAATCCGACAGCAGATCCGGCATGTTCGCACGATCTTTGCGCTCGGGTGCTTGCGCATTCTTCGCGCGAGAGCGTGTTCTCCTCAAAAGCGCGTGGTCCTAGTGTCCGCCCGACTGCACTGGAGTTTTTCAACCATGACGTTTCGGAACTCTCCGCTTCGCCGCGCGTTCACCCTCATCGAGCTGCTCGTGGTCATCGCGATCATCGCGCTGCTCATCAGCATCCTGCTCCCGAGTCTGGGCAAAGCACGCGAGTCGGCCCGCAGAACCAAGTGCCTCATCGCGCAGAAGATGATCGTCATCGCCGCCGCCCAGTACGCGGATCAGCACCGCAACGGGGCGTTCATCCCCACCGCCAACGGCGGCGACGACGATCTCGCCTATCTCAGCCCCTTCATCGAAACCCCTCAGGCGGCCATCTGCCCGAGCACCCGCAACAAGGTCAGCCCCACCGCCATCCTCCCCTACGACGACGTCCGAAACAAGTACGGGTACGACGCCTTCGTCCACCTCATCGACTGCGCCGACAACGCCACCGTGCAGAACGGCACCTCCTTCCCCGACTTTGGCGTCGGCGGACACAGCTTCGAAGTCTGGTCGTGGATGTCCAGCGTCGAGGCCGGTTTGCTCCACGTCTACCCCACCGGCTGGTACGACCGGTCCCGCGGCGGCACCGATCACTACCAGCAGCGAGCCATCCGCGACGGCGATCCCGTCTGGCGCGTCGAGCGCACCACCAACAACCCAGACCCCGAAGATCAGCCCCAGCCACCCGTCGGCTCACGGTCCATCCTCAAGACCAACCGCAACATCGACTTCCCCTCCCGCATGCTCCTCATCCTCGACTCCGACCAGGATCATCGCGATAACGACCCCAACACGCTCAACAACTGGCCAGAGGCCAACAACAACCACGGCAAGGAAGGCGTCCAGATGGGCTTCGCCGACGGACACGCCGCATTCGTCAAGCGCGGCCCCAAGCTCATCGAGGCCTATCTCTTCTCCAACACCACCGCCGCATCCGACGTCCGGAACAACATCGTCAACGGTCGCCGACTGCACCCCGGCGTCATCCAGCGGACCATCCGCATCGACCGCTCCAACGCCATCGAGTGGGTCATCCAGAACCCCGCGCCCTGATCCGCGATCCTTCCTGCCACGTCCGTTCAAGCGGACCTGACGCTCTCTTCCCTCCGCTCCGCGTGCCCGCCCCCGGGCCCTTCGGCGCACCAACCTGGCTGTGTTCTCGCCGGAAACGCCCACGGGCCGCTTCCGCGTGATCGGTCCGTCCACGTTCGTTCCCTGTCCCGCACCATCGAAGGAGGCTCTATGAATCGTTCTGTGCTCAGGAGCACGTCGGCCGCGATGCTCGGCGTCGCCGCGCTCGCCGCCGCCGCCGCCGCCGGCCCGGCGTCCAACGTCGGCAAGGTCATCATCACCGAGATCTTCGCCAATCCCAACGACAACGACGGCGGCGGTTTCGGGATCAACTCCGCCGGCGACAACCTCGAGTTCATCGAGATCTTCAACACCACCAACGACCCCATCGACATCTCCGGCTGGTACCTCGACGACGAGGATCCCACGGCCGGCGTCCCGTTCCCCCCTGGCACCATCCTCGGCCCACGCCAGGCCCTGGCCATCATCGGCGCCCGGCTCGGCCTGACGCCCAATGACCCCCTCAACCCGGGCCAGTACCTCCCGGAAACCTCCATCTGGACCACCGCGTCCTTCAACGACGCGTGGGGCGGCACGCCCCGCAACGTCCTGATCATCCCCGGCAACATCACCATCGCCAACACCCCGACGATCTTCAACGAAGTCCCCTTCCTCGTGGACAACACCGGCGCCGTCATCGATCGCGTCACCTATGGCGCCCCCGGCTTCCCCCCGGTCACCGCCGGCCAGTCGATCGTCCTCCGCCCGCAGTACCTCACCGCGGAAGCCAATGACCTCGGCTGCGCCTGGCAGCTCGCCAGCGCCGATCCGGTGAGCATCTCCAGCTCCGAAGTGGTCTTCCTCTTCCCGGCCACCGGCACCCCGATCACCCGCGACCGCCTGTCTGACGCCGGCAACGTCGCCAGCCCCGGCATCGTCAACCAGGTCGCCCCCGCCCCCGCCGATTGCAACAACAACGGCATCCCCGACGATCTGGAAACCTGCGGCACCGCGGCCACCAGCCCGGACTGCAACGGCAACCTCATCCCAGACGCCTGCGAGCCCGACCTCAACAACAACGGCATCCCCGACACCTGCGACACCCTCAACAACCGCGAGGGCAACGACCGCAACCTCAACAACGTCCTCGATTCCACCGACATCAACCTCGCCGGAGGCACCAACGGCATCGGCGGATCGCTGGACACCAACAACAACGGCATCATCGACGGCGCCGAAGACTGGGGCAAGGTCATCATCACCGAGATCATGGTCGACCCCTTCACCACCGGCGGCACCGAGTGGGTCGAGATCCAGAACGTCTCCTCCGGACCCGTTGACATCTCCGGCTACCGCCTCGTCGACATCGAGACCGGCGGCGACGGCTACACCAGCCCCGTCCCCGCGGGCACCATCCTCCAGCCCGGCGAGATCGCCGTGCTCTGCCAGAACGCCGGCACTCTCTCTTCCGCCGGCGGCGTCCCGTACACCGACGCCGAGCTCATCGCCGTCTATCAGCAGCTCTGGGGCGTGAACAACCCGCAGGGCCTCCCCATCCGCTTCATCCCGCTCTCCCGCTGGGGCGCCCGCGCCACCAACGCCACTCCCACCGCCGAGATCCTCACCCTCGTCCGCGGCGCGATCATCAACGACGCCGCCGTTCCCGCCGCCACGCCCACGACCTCCGGTCCGCACCCGACGCGCCTCGCCTCCGGACCCACCACCTGGGTCACCGATCGCGGGTACATCATCGACGTCGCCAACTTCTCCAACGTGAACTCCAACGGCGAGCCCCTGGACTTCTGGCCCGGCTCCGACTCCCACAGCTCCTTCGCCCTCCTGCCCGCCTTCAAGACCATCACCGGCAACAACCCCGGAACAAGCTGGCGCCTCTCCATCGGCGGTCTGAACGGCGCGTACCAGTCCGCCGACCTCACCGGCAACCCCGCCGCTCCCTTCGGCTTCGGGAACTTCGGCGAGGACTTCGGCTCCCCCGGCTTCGTCCCCACCACCAACCAGTCCCCCACTGGCGATGTCATCATCTCCGAGATCGCCGCCACCACCAACTCCATCTACCCCGGCTCCAATCCCACGCCCGTCGCCCCCCAGACCGTCGCCGCCGGTCGCGATGAGTGGGTCGAGATCGTCAACACCACCTCCGCCCCGATCGACATCAGCGGGTGGTACCTCCAGGACGAAGACGGCCGCACCACCACCTTCCCCGCCGGCACCACGCTCGCCCCCAACTCCGCCGCGGTCATCATCGGCGTGGACGACTTCGCTCCCACCGACCAGCCCGGCCTCCTCCCGCTCACCGGCCGCAACTTCGCCGATGAGTTCGCCAACGCCTGGGGCTGCGGCTTCCAGGTCATTCCTGTCCGCGAGTGGTACACCAGCACCGGCGTCCTCGGACTGGCCCGACTCGCCGACAACCCCTCGTTCACCAACGAGATCCTGCGGCTGGTCAAGGCCGATGGCACCGTCGCCGACGTCGTGAACTTCGACGACGACAACACCCCCACCGGCGCCGCCAGCTTCCCCTTCGGCTGGCCCGGCGACGCCGCCACCGGCGTCACCACCTTCTGGTCCATCTACACCCTCCCATCCTTCAACACCCAGTCCTCCAATGACCTCGGCACGAGCTGGGCCGCGTCCCTCACCGGGTTCGATGGCGGCGTGCAGAGCATCATCAACGCCGCAGTCGACGGCTCGGGCTTCCCCACCGGCATCTACAACCGCGGCATGTTCGGCTCCCCCGGATTCGTCCAGGGCATCACCGCCGCGGTCAACGCCCCAGGCGCCGCCGCCTGCCAGTGCGCCGCAGACTTCGACGGCGTCAACGGCGTCGACGTTCAGGACATCTTCGCCTTCCTCAACGCCTGGTTCGCCGGCAACCCCGCCTCCGACTTCGACGGCGTCAATGGCGTCGACGTTCAGGACATCTTCGCCTTCCTCAACGCCTGGTTCGCCGGCTGCTGATCCCGCGATCTCCGCCGCTGAAACAGGTCCTCATCGCCAGAACGCCCCGGGTGCATTCCACCCGGGGCTTTTCATTTCGCACTCAGCCCTTCCGATCACTCACTCAACATGGGCTGAGTCAAGACCCGCCCGCTCCGCCCGCATCGCCGCCGCGTGCCAGACCGAGAGATCAGGTCCGAACACCTCTTCGGGCGCGATCCACTCCACGCTCGTCCCCGGCTCCAGAGCCGCCACCGTCCCCTTCTCCGGACCAGTGGCCCTGTAGAACCACGCCTCGCCCCTGGGCGTGTGCAGGACCACGCACCGCTCCAGAGCGCCAACCGCAAACCCGATCTCTTCCATCACCTCTCGCCGGGCGCACGCCTCCGGCGACTCGCCCGCTTCACGCGACCCCCCGAAGCACGTGAGCTTGCCCGCCGCGTGCCGCTTGTTCGTCGGCCGGCGCTCCAGCACATACCACCCACGCGCGTCCCGCAGGATCACGCAGCAGTATCTGGGCGCATCGCCAGGGATGCTCGACGCTTTCGATCGCATCGGTCAAGAGTACGGCCCGGCCCGATGGCCGTTCGATACTCCCCCTATGCTCGCTCCACGGCTCCGACCCGCCGTCTTCATCGTGCTCCTGACCGTCGCACTCGCATTCCTGCTTTCGCTCGCGATGACCGTCCTGCACCATCGGATCGACGCGTGGTTCATCACCCGTTGGATGCGCGGGTGGGCCATCTGCTCCATCATCGCGATTCCCTCGGCGCTGCTCATCGCGCCGCCACTTCGAGCCCTCGCCGACCGGCTCTGCAGATAAACACGCCGCCCCGGCACTTTGGCCGGGGCGGCGGGAACACATTCAGACGTGATCGCACGCGGATCAGCGGCGGCGACGCGCCGCCAGCAGCCCGCCCAGACCCAGCAGCGCCGCCGTG
Source organism: Phycisphaerales bacterium UBA4658 (assembly GCA_002405485.1). GTDB lineage: Bacteria > Planctomycetota > Phycisphaerae > Phycisphaerales > UBA1924 > UBA4658. The sequence goes on along the minus strand of DHLW01000198.1, from coordinate 755 downwards.
CCCGGAGCCGGCACGACTTCGATGATCGAGCTCTTGAACCCGAACGGCTGCCCGTTGTTCCCAAGCGCGTTCCAGACCCGGGCCGGATCGGACCAGTTCCAGCTCGCATAGTCCCGACCCGGGGCAAACGTCGCGTCACCAGCCCAGTTCGTGTACGTCACCGGCGCACCGTTCACCCACTGGAACGCCGCCTGACCGCCAGACGGATTCGCCTGCTTGGTGAACCCGATCCAGGGATTGGGACCGTTGTTCGGCGGCGGGATCACCGTCGCCAGAAACGCCTCCTCCGCCGGGGTCTCAAACACGATGAGATCGCTGAACCCAGGGCTGAACGCAAGCGCCGCCGCACGGGCCGCCGTCCAGGACAATGGGGTCGTGTTGTTGTAGTAGGACTTCCCGTTGAAGTCCCCGAGATACACGATCTGCCCCGCCGCCGACGAAGCCATCACGGCTGACGCCAGAGTCGCGATCGTTCCCACAGTCTTGATCTGCATGTCTCATCTCCCTTGTGCGTGCGTGCCGATCGGTGAGAGACCGAAAACCCGGCACACCTGATAAATGTTCTCACACAATCACCGGATTGCAATACGAGACGCGGAGAAGATTGGATTGGCCCACCCAAGCCAACCTTTTTTTCACCCCCAACCCCTCACCCCAAACTGCGGCAATCCCATGAAAAAAACCCCCAGTACGGGGGTTTGTGCGCGCACCTCCTGCCAACCTCTCAACGCCCGGGTGCCGGGGGTGCCGGGGGG
>DHLW01000094.1:4296-4698 GCA_002405485.1 Phycisphaerales bacterium UBA4658 | reverse complement strand
CCGCGTTCGTGTGCAACGGACGCAGACGTCCGAAGCTCAGCCACTCCGTCGCTCCAAGGAACGACAGCGGAGCCAGAAACGCAAACGGCCGAAAGCCCCCGATCTGGTAGGTGGCCGCCACCGGAACGATCATCTCCAGAGCGACAATCAGCCCCACCAGAAAGGCCACGATCCCCCACAGCACCGTCGCCCCAAGGAACTTCCGGACAATCGCGTCGTCATAGACGAACGTCTCCAGACGCGTTCCGGCCTGGGCCCGCGGCTCGACCGCCGCAGTTGAGGCCATCGCTCCCGGAGCGTTCGCGGTCATCATCCCGCCGCTGTGCGTGCTCGACATCGTGTGTGTTCTCCCGGCAACTGGAAGAGTTTTCAGCGGACTATCGGATAGTCTTGTCCGCTTGT
>DHLW01000094.1:3930-4150 GCA_002405485.1 Phycisphaerales bacterium UBA4658 | reverse complement strand
TGTCCTCTTTGTCAAGCCCTCCCCCCACCTCCGGAAAAAAGTTCTGCCCCGGACTGCCAGATTCCCGCAATTTCGAATTGATTCCCCTCCACATTGTTGAATATTGGAGAGCAATGTCGTATATTCTGCCCGACCCCTCGGGAGATTCTCCATGCTCAGTCAGGCCTCGGGATATGCAGCCACAGCGCTCGGGTATCTCGCCACCGCCGGCGGAGCACCG
>DHLW01000094.1:0-3726 GCA_002405485.1 Phycisphaerales bacterium UBA4658 | reverse complement strand
CTCCGCCGAGTTGGCCTCGTCCAAACCCAACGCGGCGTCGGCGGCGGCGTCACCCTTGCCCGCCGCCCCCAGGACATCTCCCTCTACAGCATCGCCGAACTGCTCGGCGACCCGATCTGCCATAAACGCTGCATGCTCGGCGTCAGCGAGTGCTCCGATGAACGGGCCTGCCCGGCCCACCGTTTCTGGTCCCAGCACCGCGACGAAACCGTCGCCTTCCTCAAGCGCACCACCATCGCCGACATCGCCGCCTTCGAGACCCGCAGACGCACCAAGGCCCTGCGGTCCGACGGCGGACGAATGGTCGATCTCCGGGTCCTGGGCATGCCCCAGCCGACCAACACACCGGAACAGCCGACCGACACGCACAACTGATCCGGCATCGGGCAGCGCCCGCCCGCCCGGGATGTGGCCTCGCATCGACCTGCTCCCGGGTGTGCCGTCCGCGCTCTCGATGCGCTCTGCCGCTATGGTCCTCCCGGGATCGGTGGCCGCCGGAGCATGTATCGCGTGAGCAGTGGACCGAAGGATCTCCCCGGCCAGCCAGGCCCATCACCAACTCTGGCCGAGCTCACTCGCAGGGCATGCGCCGGTGACCACGCCGCGTTCCAGGACATCCATCGCCGCGTCGGTCCCGGGCTGAACCGGATGCTCATGGCTCGCAGCGGCGGACGCGAGGAGCTCGTCGAAGAGATCGCCCAACGCGTCTGGACCGCGGTCTGGAAGGCCATCGCCGAGAAGACCTACGACCCGTCGCGATCGGCAATCACCACCTTCGCATACGCGATCGCTCACAACGCGTGGATCACCCACCTTCGGCGATTCGCCCGGGACAAGGGCTATGTCCAGGGGCTGCCGTCGACCCAGGGCTCGGAAGTGCTGGACGAGCATGTCCACCCGGCCATCGACAGCATCCCGCAGATCCTCGCCGAGGCAGAGCTCATCGACCGCGTGCGGATCTGCCTCCATGACCAGGCCGCGGCCGGGCTGTCGGACCTGGAACGCGAGATCGTCAGTGCCATCGCCGCCGGCGAAGGAGACCGGGCACTCGCCCGCCGGCTCGGGCTTTCGTCCAGCACGATCAACGTCCGGAAACACGCCGCCTACGCCAAGATCCGGGCATTTCTCGGGGTCTTCAATGGCGAACCGAACGCCCAGCCCCCTGGCGCGAATACAGGGTCGGATCGGAGCACCCCGTGAACGACCGGCGACTCAACGAACTCCTCCGCATGGCCGGCGAGGTCGACGACCTTGAACGCTCCGCCGACGGCATGTCGTCGTCCCGCCGACCTGGCTTGAACGCAACAGCCAATGGGGCGAAGAGTCCTGCGCTCATCCGCACCGACCGGCTGATCCGCCGTCAGATGTTTGGAGCCTTGAGCATGGCGGCCGCCCTGGCGATCGCTGGGGTAGGATTCTGGCTCAACTCTCAGAGCAATCGCTCCTCGGCGCCTCCGGTCGCCACGAGCGATTCTGAGCGTGGCGTTTCTGAAGTCCCGGCGCGGGACTATGTGAAGCACGTTCCGCTGTCGACCCCGACACTGGTTGATGCTCCGACAGGCACGGTGGTGCGATCAACTCCCCCGGTTCCCGTTGTCGGTTCGCTTGATGAATCGGTGGTTTTGGCGATTTATCGGAACGATGCTGGCGACCTGCATTGCGTGCAGCTTGCGCCGCACACCTGGTCGAATCGGTGCCTGCCCGACGTGCAACCGGTCGAACTGCGGAGTGTGTCGTTTGGCACACCGTGCGCGACCCAACCGAGACACACGCTCCTGATTGCCCTCGCCGGCCCTCGCCGATCGCTGCCCACCAGCGAGGCGAGCGCGGTTTCACTGGCCAAGTGCATCCTGTCGATGCCTCGAGTCTGCGATGGGGACGCGGCGTGTTTCTCCGGGCCGGCCTCGCAGTGCGTCCCCGCCGGAGTCTCTGTCAAGATCGAATCCGTCGCCGATCGATCCTGGAACGCGGACCTGCAGCGCTGAGAGCAGGGCTCCCGCGGCGGATCGATGGCCCAACGGATGACGAGCCCCCGGGGATACACTGGAAAGTGGTCAAACTGTCGATGGGAACTCGGAACGAGCATGGGTGGGCGGCACCCCGAGGGGTCTTTGGATTGAAAATCGAGACCGAACGTTTCGAAACCTCTGGAACCGAAACCGGTTGAATGAACGAACATTCGGACGAGCACGACGGAAATACGTCGGAGCCGCGTCCCAATGACGTGTGTGGACGGGTTTGCTCGCTCGGTGGGGCTGGGTGCGTCGGATGGTGGGCATCGGACGCAACCGGCTGGAGCGAACTCGTGCGATGTCCGGCCAGGACGCCGGAGACAGCGCAAACCATCGCGATGTGTGGATCGTGAAGCGTCAGGGTGTTCCTGTGCGCTCGTCGCGGTGCACATGCAGATGGATCGAGTTCCGAGGTTTAGCGCGGATTCCGGGATGGGTGGGAGCGGCAGGACGCGACAGCAGCTCACCAGGGGCACACACGTGACACACCGCAAGTTTGATTCGTTCTTTGGAGAATCCGGGGGCTGCGAATGTCAACCCTCCACGAAGCCCTCTCGGCCCGTGATCGGTGGCTGGCCGGCCCGTGGGGTGGTCTTTGATGACGGGCGGATCGCGGTTGGTTTCACGCGTTGCCAGCCGCTGACCGACGCGCCCGGGGTCGAGATCCACTCCGGGGTGCACACGCTGGCGTTCACCACGCGCGGGCTGTTCCGCATGCACATCCGAGATCAGCGGCTTGTGTGCGACTCCAACCACGTGGTGCTGCAGAACGCCGCGGACATCTTCCGCACCAGCCATCCGGGCGCGATCGGGGACGAGACCATCTGGATCACCTATCGGCACGATCTGGTCATTGACGCGGTCCGTCGGCAGAACCCGGCCGTGGACCCGAAGTCTCCGGAGCCCATGCCGATCACCGTCGCTCCCTGCACAACCGGAACATTCCTGCTGGTGCGGGCTTTGTTCAACGAGGCCGTGCACGGACGGGACGGCGACTCCTCGCTCGTGCAGACCGCGGCACGGGCGGTCCTGAACTCGGTGGTGGACAGCGCGTTTGCGGCCAAGGCCGATCAGCTCAACGTTTCGCGCGCGACCACCGCGCGGGCCCACTTCGAGGCCGCCGAGAGCGCCAAAGCGTTCCTCGGCGAGAACCTGTCGCAGCGCATCACGATCGAACAGGTGGCCCGCATCGTGCACACCTCGCCGTTCCACCTGTGCCGCCTGTTCCGCCGACGGACCGGTTCTCCGATCCACAAGTACCTGAACCGCCTGCGATTGCGCGGGTCGATCGATCAGCTCGAAGCCCATCGGAGCGACCTGGCCACGCTGGCGACGAGCCTTGGCTTTGCGAGCCACAGCCACTTCTGCGATGCCTTCCGGCGCGAGTTCGGCGTTCCCCCGTCGATCATGCGCGAGAGACTGCTCGATCTCCGGGGCATGCTCGGCTCACCGGAACCAACCAAGACCGCCGCCGCCTGAGTCCGCACCCCAACGCCGGGAGGACCCCGGCGTTGTGACCAAGACGTGCGGCCCCCCCGCTTCCCGGCGAGGGCGATCCCCACGAGCGCTCAGCACCGCGCCGACCGGATCTACACTGCCACCACGTGGCATTGGCATCCCAGAACCCACGCTCCGCTCGCGCCCGGCTCCCCCTTCCCATGGGCGACGGACAACATGTGCGCGGATGGATCATGCTCGCGGCGGCGGCGGGCTG
>DHLW01000165.1:15659-22208 GCA_002405485.1 Phycisphaerales bacterium UBA4658 | reverse complement strand
GGTGGGGTTGGGGGGTGGGGGGGGGACGACGCGATGGTCCCATGCCCGCAGACGTGCAGTCCAGACCAGGCGTTCCGGCGGTGCGTGAAGTGGGCACGGTCCATCTCTCGGCCGCTCCTTGACGGAAACGGGTCGTCTCGCGGTCCTCGCTTTCACACGAGATCGTCGGCCCGGGCTTTCTGCGTGCGGTGAGAAGGCCCATCCTTCCCGGCTTCCAACTCACGATGCGCCGGCCGAGTGAGTTCGGGAAACTGTCCATCGTCTAATCGGCCATCTTGACCAGATCCTGAGGGCTTCTGCTCACCCGTTCTTCGAACACAGCGTCATCGGTAAAGCTCAGTGCCTCGGCGAGCGAATCGGAAACGTTCGTTTCTGGTCGTCCCGTGGCTGCGCTTTCATGCGCGTGCGACAGCGTACCGCGACGCTTCTGAACTCGGTGGAATCCAGTGTTACGCACACCCCCGATCTAGGGCAGATGGTCCATCGACCAAGTGACCGTGCGGCGACCACGATTCGCCGATGGCTTTCTCGCCGCGGTTTCGCAAATCGCTCACAACGCCATACCTAAGCGGACAACTGCGAACTGCTCTGAGATGTGCGAGGAACGTCGTCAGGACTGAGTCCCCACGATCGGATCCATGAGATGAGGACATGCAGAAACGGAAGAGCCGATCAAGATACAAGAGCACATAATCCAGAAATGAGAGCGTGCGTCGCGCGACAACGTATGTCGTGGTGGAAAACACAACGTTGGGTGACAATGTAGATGGACTGATGGTATACTCGCAGGATGCAAAGCACACCTATCAATGATGGTGCATGGGTTGTTGAGCGAGCGCTGGCCGCGTATTCGTCGTGCGACAGTTACGCAGACGAAGGCGAGTATGTTCTCGAGTCACGCGGGCTGGCAGGCGTGGGCGGGTTCCGCGATGTGCGTCCGTTCCGAGCGCGGTTTGCTCGACCCGGGCGGATCATGTACGCATTCGATGCGAATGTCGTGCCGGGCGAGACAGGTGCGCCCCAGCCGGCATTTGCGATCTGGAATGGTGGCCAGGCCGACTCAACGCCCATCCGCTGGTGGTGGAACCTTGCGGGGAGCGTGAGCGAGTCCGCGGATGCCATGACGCCGATCGCTGCTGCGACCGGCATATCGGGCGGCACGGCGCACCTTCTGCTTCCTACGCTGCTTGGCATGCAGTACTTTCCCGGCATGCTTGAGTCACTCGTCGACGTGCGTTCGGCGGGGCAGGAAGAACTCCAGATCTTCGGCGAGCGAGTGCCGTGCGACATCGTGTTCGCGCAGCACAAGGGCGATCTTGGAGAGCAGATTCGGTTCGGCTTCGATCGTGGCACGGGACTTCTCGTCCACGTCGAAGAGAGCAACGAATCTGAGCGTGAGGTTACGTCGATCATGCCTCTGCTCAACGCGCCAGTCCGGGACGATGAACTCGTCTTCGTCCCGCCCGTGGGTGTCAAGGGTTCGTGGTGTGGGCGTATGCTTCGGCGGGTCTTCATGTCGTGAGCCTCGGCTCGGGCTGCTCTCATTGACGAGCCGTGGCTGTCCGTCGCGATCTGCCGGCACCCTGTGTGCCGAGGAACGCGTTCGCCGGAAAGGACTCAGAGGCCTGACGGGGCGAATCGCCCCCGACCATGCTCATACTGGTGAAACGCGCAAGCGGCACACTCCGGGCTCTGCAGCACGGAACCTGAGCCCGAAGTAGACTGGGCTGGTGTGACATCCTGTGTTGTGGAAACCTGGAGACTCTCTGGCCGGATGTGGCCACCCGGCGAGGGATGTGCGTGCCATGTGTGTGTGCCCCGAGGTCCCAGGGCGAGAGAGAGAGAGAGAGAGAGCTTGTAACGGCTCAGCGGATGCGGCGACGTCTCGACAACGCTTCACAGAAGGTGAGTGAACCGGGCCCTTGGAGCGTGCGAGCAGATCCGATGTTCTTCGGGCTGAGCGTGCCGATCTCGCCATCGATCGATCGCTGGGCGACACGAAAACGCACGTTCGTGCAAGCGAGCCGCGACCATGCGAGATGAGCCGCAACCGAGAGAGCCGCTCCGCAACGGGTCTCACGACCGGACGGTATGATCGATCAAGGAGTCCTCATGATCCATGCGCGCTCGCTCGAGTTCGTCGTGCTCCTGGTAATGGTGGCAGGGGGCGTCTGGTCCTGTTCATCGCCTCCGAGGTCGGCCGCAGTTGCAACGCCGCCCAGCGTGAAGGCCATGACGCCGATCGCGATGCCGACGATCGCGGAGGCAAAGCCACAAAACCTGCCTGGTGTGCACAACGTGGTCGCGTATCACGAGGGCTTTGTGTCCGGAAGTCAGCCAGAAGGGGACGCCGGTCTGGACACGCTCGCGGCCATGGGCGTCAAGACGATCATCAGCGTCGACGGGGCCGAGCCCGAAGTCGAGAAGGCCAGTGCCCGCGGAATGCGATACATCCACTTGCCGATCTCGTACAACGGCATCGAGGAGTCGCGTGGGCTCGAACTCACGCGCGCTACTCGCGACGCAATGAAGGATGGACCCGTCTACATTCACTGTCATCACGGGAAGCACCGCAGCGCTGGAGCCGCGGCGATGGTTGCCGCCAATCTCGGCTGGGCGACGCCGGAGCAGGGTGTGTCGAGAATGAAGGTCAGCGGCACCGCGGCGAACTACACGGGGCTGTACGCTTGTGCTCAGAATGCCAAGCCGCTGCCGGCAAGCGTGATCGATGCGGTGCCCGCGGACTTCCCATCCGTCAGCAAGCCCTCGGGCTTCGTCCAAGGCATGGTGGATGTGGACCTCGCGTATGATCATCTCAAGGAAATCGAGAAGGCTGGTTGGAGAACGCCGGCAACGAGCCCCGATCTGGTGCCCGCAGCCGAGGCGGGTCGTCTGGCAGACCTCTATAGACTGCTGCAAGAGACCGGGTATGCGAAGCGCAGACCGGCCGAGTTCACCGATATGCTCCGCGATGCCAGTTCCAAGGCCAAGGCGCTCGAGGATCTCCTGGCTGCGGGCGAACGGGATGCACTCAAGATGTCGGCCCAGTTCAAGCTGGTCGCGGCATCGTGCAAGGACTGCCACGTGAAGTACCGTGATTGAGCAGCATGACGCCGAACGGGAGCTCACGGGGCGTGCAGCCGCGCGAGTCTGTGTCAAGGGAGCACCAGGCGTGAAGGGGGACGATCGAAGCGTGGACCTGCCCAATGTCTGACTTGGCTTCGAGATTGAACTCGGTCGCGAGCGCCCAGTGGTGGAGCGCTTGGGACGCTTCGGTCATCCTGCCCGCTTTCGACCGTCCCGCATGGCTCCTTCTCATTCCGCCGCTCTGCCTTTTGGCGTGGTGGATCGCCCGTCGAAGTCTGTCTGGCTGGGATGTGTCCCGTCAGATGATTCACCTGGCGATGCGCTGTCTGGTGATGACGCTGCTGTGCATTGCGCTGGCCGAACCCCGTATCCGATGGCGGGCGGACGATGTTGTCGTTGTGGCGGTGGTGGATGTGAGCGACTCGGTTCCGAGCGAGCAGCGAGAGCTGAGCGACGAGTTCCTTCGAGCCTCTCTCGGAAAGCGGCCTCCAGAGGACCGGTTTGGAGTTGTCACCGTTGCGCGTGACGCGTATGTCCAATCACTCCCGACCGCGACCTCGCCGCGCGTGGACATCGGCGCCGCCGGCCAGAGTGACGCGACCGATCTTCGGAAGGGCATAGACCTTGCCAGGGCGATCGTGCCATCGGATGCCGCCGGACGCGTCCTTCTCATTTCCGACGGGAACGAGACCGTCGGGAGTCTCTCGAGTGCTGCAGCAGCGTTGATCGCCGCCGGAGTTCCGATCGACGTGGCAAGCATTGAGTACGACCGGTCGTCGATGGTGCGCATCGAGGATCTGATCGTGCCGGCGTGGGTGCGCGACCAAGACACGATCACGGCCCGGGTCATCATGAAGACCGAGCGGGCCGCCAGCGGACGTCTGACATTGACGCTCAACGGTGAGCCGGTGGATCTGGACCCGGGGACTCCGGGCTTGTCGGCCGGCGTGGACCTTGAGCCGGGCCTGAATGTCCTGTCGCAGCAACTGCGGCTTCCAAGCGGCCCCGTTCATCGCGTTGAGGCAGTCTTTCAGCCCGATGAAGAGGCGGCATCCATCCCACAGTTGCTCAGGGCCGAAGAGGTCATGTTCACCAGCGATCGCGGGCGCGTGCTCGTGCTGGCCGAGGATGAGAGGACTGTCGCGCCGTTGGTCTCGGCCGTGACCTCGGACAACGTCAAGGTCGACGTGCGGACCGCATCGTCTGCCCCGAGCACGCTGTCCGAGTGGTCCGGATTCGACGCGGTCGTGCTCTTCAACCAGCCCGCATCGAACTTCTCTCAGTCGCAGCAGGAGAGCATCGTCCGTTACGTGCATGATGCCGGAGGTGGCCTCCTGGTTGTGGGCGGCCCCGAGAGTTATGGAGCGGGCGGTTGGATCGGCTCGCCTCTTGCCGACGCCCTCCCCGTGCTGCTTGACCCGCCGCAGAAGCGGCAGATGCCGATGGGGGGGCTCGCGATCATCATCGACTGCTCGGGCTCGATGAGCAACACCGTCTCCGGCACGGGCATGAACCAGCAACAGATCGCCAATGAAGCGGCGATTCTCGGCGTACGGGCGCTCTCACGCCTGGATCAGGTCACCGTCATCGCCTTCGACGACGCCACGGAGATCGTCGTGCCCCTGACGACAGTCGGTGATCCGGCTGGAATCGCTCGGCGGATTCGTTCGATCGGACCTGGCGGCGGGACGAACCTCTTCCCCGCCATCCAAGCCGCGGCAGCGGAACTTGCCAAGTCGCCCGGGGGCGTCAAGCACGTCATCATTCTGACTGACGGCCAGACCGTGGGCGATCCCGACAGCGGGCTTGCCATGGCTGTTGATCTGAAGCGACGAGGCATCACTCTCTCGACAGTCGCCATCGGCGACCAGTCCAACGACCCTCTGCTCATGGGGCTGGCCCGAACAGCAGGAGGTCGCTTCTACAACGTCAAGAGCGTCAACTCAAGGGCCGTGCTGCCTCAGATCTTCATCAAGGAAGCCCAGACCATCCGACGAACCCTGATCTGGGAGGGCCCGGCTTTTTCTCCCAAGATCGCGATCTCGGGTGAATCACTTCGGGGGATCACCGGACCGCTGCCTGGGATCACCGGATACGTCGTGACCGCCGATCGCGGCGGGCTGTCGGCCGTGAAGCTCCGCGGGCCCGAGGGCGATCCGATCCTCGCGCAATGGCAGCACGGTCTGGGCCGCGTAACGACCTTTGCCAGTGACGCCTCAACGAGATGGAACACCGCCTGGACGTCGTGGGGTTCGTTCTCGTCGTTCTGGCAGCAGCAGTTGTAGTGGACGATGCGGCCATCCGGCGACGCGAGTTCTCGCGTGGTCGTGGACACGCGCGGGGACCGCGCCAAGGTGTCGCTCCACCTGCTCGATCAAGCAGGTGACCCGCTGAACTTCGCCGCCGTCCGAGCCCGGGTCGTGCCGCCATCGGAGCCCGGAACGAGCAGCGACACGTCACGCGACGTGGCGTTCCGGCAGGTCGGTCCCGGGCTGTATGAGGCCGAGGTCGAGGCCCTCGCCATCGGCTCGCATCTGCTGTCGATCCGCTATGACGCCGGCGCGGTCGACGCCATCGATGCGGGCTCGCGATCCGGCAGCGTGCGGGCCGCGATTGTCCGCCGCGCCGGCGAGGAGTTTCGAGAGCCTGCACCCAACACGAAGCTCCTCTGGGAGCTGGCTCAACGAACAAACGGGCGCGTCTACCGGCTCGATCCGGCAGGCGCGGACCTCTGGGTACGCGAGCACCTGAAGATGCCGGAGATCTCGCGTGCGGTGTGGCTGCTCGTCGCTCTGTCCGCGATCGTGCTCTTCTTGGTCGATGTCGCGGCCCGGCGCATCACCATTGATATCGCTCGCGTGCAGGAGCGACTGCTCTCGCAGTTGTCCCGGGATCCCAGAACCACATCAGCTTCTCTGGCGACGCTCGCGGCAGCGAAGGCCCGCGCTGGTGGAACGATCGTGAACCGCTCCACCATCCCCACTCCAGGCGAGGCTTCGCGTCGGCCCGACGATGTCCCGTCCCTTTCCGAAGCGTCTGCTGAGCACAGGCCGGCAGCATCGCAGGAACAAGCCCCCGCCTCAGTCTCCTCTCCCAGACCGGTCGTGGACGCCTCCGACAATCAGGATGTCATGGCAAGGCTTCGTGCCGCCAAGAAGCGATCCACGCCTCCTGGCGACCCGTGAAGGCACCGCGCTGCAGGGCATGATCGCTCCATGCTTGACGTCCCTGCTCACCGCGGCGTGCCACGATGCGTGCCGACACGCAGGCACACCTGCTCAAGGCGTGCTCGAGTGTCCGGGCAGGCCAGAGCGGAGGGCAGCAAAGCAGTGACGCGCACTGCTGAGTCAAGGAGCTTGAGCGCCGCGCGGTCGGCGGTGCGGTGTCCGCGGAGCCGAGTGCAACGTCGGCAGCGCCCGTTGCCGAGGGTGCCGAGATGAGGGGGTGGGGGGGTGGGGGGGG
>DHLW01000165.1:14023-15535 GCA_002405485.1 Phycisphaerales bacterium UBA4658 | reverse complement strand
GGCATCGATGGTGATCTCGAAAAGATCGCGAGGCGGTCTTGACAGAGTATCAAAGCATGATACAATCATGCGTATGCTCGCCATATCGCTTTCCAGCCCCGTGCCGATCCACGACCAACTCGTCGCCGGGCTGCGTGGCCTGATCGCCGCCGGCACGCTTGCAAAGGGCGATGAACTGCCGCCGGTGCGGCAACTCGCTGCCGATCTTGGCATCAACCTGAACACCGTCGCCCGCGCCTATCGCGAGCTCACCGACGACGGTCTGCTCGCCTCCGTTCGTGGGCGAGGCACGATCGTCATTGCGACCGTCGAGCGATCGTCGGGCCCGAAGGCCGAGGAGCGCAAGCGCATCGAGACCGGTATCGCCGCCGCGTTCAACGACGCCAAGATCGCGGGCCTCTCCCGCGAAAGCGTCGAGTCCATCGTGCATCGCCAGCTCGACCGCCTTTGGGAGTAGACGTCGACCTCGTAGGAGCGTTCTTCAAGGAGAATCGCCATGGCAGACCCGTTTATCACTCTTGGCCGCGTTCTGATGCTCGTCCTGGTTCCGACGATGCTGCTCTTTCCCATGGTCTTCGCGGCGCTCGTGCCCAACCGTGCCGCCGACGACTCGGCGAGGATCAAGGCCCGAGGGCTGCTGCTGGTGCTGGCGATCAGCACGGCTGTGCTCCTGGCGATCTGGCTCGGACTTGTGCTCACGGGGGCACGCTTCCCCGGCGCCATGATGATCGCGGGCTTCTGGTGGACCTGGTTCTTCCCGCTGTGGTTCCTCCTCGCGATGCCCGCGATCGTCGAGAAGAATCCGTACCTGGGGTGGACGGCCGGCGGCGGTTCTGCGTCGGGTGAAGTCCGAGCGGCGTCTTTGGTCAACCGTGAACGCCAGAATCCAGTGACCCGGGTTCTGTGGTCGGTGCCCGTCATCCTGTTTGTCCTCCTTCTGGCGGCGATCGCGGCTCGCGGGCTCATGCCCTTTGGCGTCGGCCCGTATCCGGGCGATTCCGCCGTCAATCCCGAGGCGGCTCGGGTTGCGTATGCCGACGCCGAGCGGTCCCGTTGGCTGCTGACGCTCATCGTCTTCGGTTCGGTCTTCGGGTTCCTGCTCGCCATGCTGCCCCGCAGTCTTCGTCGCACCCTCGCCGAGCCCGAGCCGATGGATGCGGCCGGCTCGGTGGAACTGGCATACCTCTATCAACGGCAACGCCGCAAGCGCGTGCTCGGCCTCTTCTGGAGCTGCGGTACCGTTCTTCCGTTGGTCATCGGGACGTTGTCCGTGTTGCAGGTCTGGTTTCCCAGCGAACGGAGCATCTGGGGCCTAGTAGGCGCTATCGGCGGATCGCTGCTCGGGCTCGGCGGCGCGATCTTCGGCACGTGGATGACCATCGATCGCGCGAAGATCGCGGCGGGCAAGGCACGAGTTGACCAGGCATCATCGGTTCCAGGATGACCAGACTGCCTCCAGGCATCGCCAGCCTGGGTGGGTGGGGGGGTGGGGGGGGAGTGGGGGGCGGGGGG
>DHLW01000165.1:10206-13856 GCA_002405485.1 Phycisphaerales bacterium UBA4658 | reverse complement strand
GACTGGACGCCAGTTCCAACGGGGACGGAGACTCTCTGCAACGCTCGAAGCGACAGCCCCCGAGTCGTGCAACCCGGGGGTTTCTCAATGAGAGGGCGAGCGTCGGTCAAAGAGCTCGAGCATGAGAGCCCCAGAGACACCGCCACGGGATGCGAACATCCGCCATGCTTGACGGGAGATTGACTGCGTCAAGCCGCATGAGCGAACGTGCATGGACAATCAGGGGCGTGGCACCGTGGTGATTATGTGAAGCACGAGGCGCTGACACGGTGCTGATCGATACAATCGACCGCGCCGTCCGCTCGTCCCGACCTCCTACTGAGCAGTCGACCGTCATCGCACTCGCGAAACAGCCTCTCCACCCATCAGAAAGCCGAGATGCGCCATTCCCAACCAGATCGCGCGGTTCATCCCGTACACTCGGACGTTGGTGGCCAGAGAGGTCGAGCATGAGGAAGAAACGTGAGTTGGTCGGTGTGCTGATCGGAATCTTGATGCCGCTCATCCTCGTGCTTGGTGGGGCCGGCTTGGCGGCGATTGGTGTCACGCAGGGGTCGCTCACGCTCATCGTGGCGGGGCTGATCGTTGCCGGCGCAGGAATCCTGTGGGGCGTCATCGCGCTCGTCTTGACGGGCCCGTTCAGTTGGTTCTGAAGAATCGAAGGGTCGACGGCATCTCAGGCCGCTCCTTTCCGTCGTGAGGCTTTGCTCGTTCAGGAAGTCGCCATCAACAACGCTCGGGAACAGCGCCAATGTCGCAGATGCTGATGGTGCCAGTCGCCGCTGCGGTCGTCCCCGACATCTGGCTCGCGCCTTGCCTGTCCTCGCGGTGATCGGTCTGCACGCCGCGATCCTGCAAGGGCCATACTTGTCTCAGTTGTGCGTGGGGCCTCAAGATGGATCGGAGCGTCTCAGAAGACCGAGTGATGCCGGCCAGCCGGTGCTCTCCGCGCGGTTCTGATCCTCGTGCTTCTCAGGACACGGACACCCATTGGTCGGTATTCCAGCCCGTCGTGCGATCCGTCCGTCCGGCCACGCTCATCAACGCTTGGGTCGTTTGGCGTACTCGATCCGGGCTGTACCCGTTGCGGTTGCACCCTTCCACGCCGACGCGCGGGGGAGCGGCGACGCGTTCCCGCCTCGCGATCACGGGAGCGGGTGGTCGTCCAAGGTCAGTACCGCTTCGACGGTCGTGATATCGGCGTGCAACTGCAAGTGGATTTCGGCGCCCTCGGGCGTGCCGCGTTCGAGCCCGAAGTCTCCGGAGGTTGAGTCCGCTGCCGAGAAGTGAGGGCGTCCGGAACGCCGCCCGTGAGCTTGTGGCGCGAGGAAGTAGACGTATTGCTCGACCGCGGGCGGACGCATCTCCAGGTATGTGTTCTCCCCGCCCGACGTGTGCCAGCGGTACTCCACGTTCAGGTGGTCGATGGACGGATGCTTGAGGGGTTGCCAGTCTCTCGTCGGCCTGATCTTCAAGTCGTCGCGTCGGGCGCTCACAGTGGCCCTCACGTGAAGGGCGGCGTCGAAGGTGCTCGCGCTCCTTGCCGGTCCCGCGAGATACCATCGGATCGCGGGGGCGGCTGTTTCGAACGCGATATCGCGGTTCAGCCGCATGATCGAGTCGTTGTCGACACGTGCCCGGATCGTCTTGATCAGGTCGCTGCCGCGGTCGTCGCGCGCCTCCTCGGACAGCACGGCCACGCTCATCACGCGAGACGTCTTTGGCAGGCCGTCGATCACAAGGTCGCACATCAGTTGCTTTCCTGTCGGAGGACCGCCAGAGCCGAAGTACGGCGCGTTCTCAAGCGTCACTCCCGGCTCGAACCGGTGGCGCACCTCGGTGGTGTGAACAAGACGGAGCGCGGCGGGGGTGGGCCGCGCATCCACCGCCCGCTCCTGGCCACCCGCATTGGTCGGTGCGTCGGCCGTCGGCGGCGTGCCGGGCTCGACCATGGCACCGACCAGCGTCAATACACCAGCACCGATGCGGAGAGTCAGCAATGACATGCTGCGATCGTACCGCCGGGCTCTCTAGGCGGGAACCACACACGTGAGAGCGCCGCCTGGGTCTGTCGACGGCTTTGCCTGAGAACCAGACGGTCGGTCGAACGTGCAACCGGCCCGGCAAGTAAGGACGGCGGTCGATCTGACGTTGACCTGCCGCGAGGCCCGGACTCACTGTTCCTGGGCAGGTGCGCCGGGAAGGGACATGCCGATTCTTGAGCATGGTGAGGACTGGCCCCACTGCGCGTTCGGGTACAATGCTTTTGAAACTCCATGGAGAACGAAGACGCCACGATTCTCTTGAGGGCGGTGGCCGATGGTGACAAATCTGCCGCAGATCGCCTGTTTCCGTTGGTCTATGACCAACTCCGCCGGGAGGCCCAGATTCATCTGGCCAGCGAACGACCCGGCCACACGCTCTCGGCGACGGCGATGGTCCATGAGGCGTACGTCCGACTTGTCGGTCCGCGTCAAATCCCTTGGGCGGGCCGCGCTCACTTCTACGCCTCAGCCGCCCAAGCCATGCGTCGGATCCTGATCGACCATGCCCGTGCCCATCGGGCCAGAGGCGGCCCCAAGGGTCGCCTCGAAGACATCGGCGACGTCGGTGTACTCGCCGGTGCGAATCCCGACCAGATCTTGGCAGTCGACGCCGCCCTCGTCCGCTTGGAGAGCGAAGACCCCGAGGCCGCAGCCGTCGTTCGGCTTCGGTTCTACGCGGGGCTGAGCATGGATCAGGTGGCCGAAGTGCTGACAATCTCGCCGCGGACCGCGGCACGCACTTGGAACTACGCCCGCGCCGTGCTCTTCAGACTCCTCTCCAGCGACCAGTAAGGTGAGAACATGGCGGAATCGATCACGAGGCGAGCGCGGCGCATATTCATGGATCTGGCCGACCTTCCGTTCGAAGCGCAGGCGTCGGCGATGGCCGCAGCGTGCGAGGGCGACGCCGAGCTGCTGGCCGAGGTGAGAGCTCTGCTCGATGCCCACGCTCGGGCCAGAGACTTTATGGGGTCGCCGACAAGCGATGTGCCCGCGAACATCGAGGCGGCTGCCGTGACGATCGATGCACCGTTCCATGAAGCCCCGGGCACGCGGATCGGGCCGTACAAGCTGTTGCAGCTCATCGGCGAGGGCGGCTTCGGCTCGGTCTTCATGGCCGAGCAGGAGAAGCCCGTCGCACGCCGCGTCGCGCTCAAGATCATCAAGCTGGGCATGGACACCCGTCAGGTTGTGGCCCGTTTCGAGCAGGAGCGGCAGGCACTGGCGATGATGGACCACCCCAACATCGCGAAGGTGCTCGATGCGGGCGCAACCGAGACCGGCCGGCCGTTCTTCGTGATGGAGCTGGTCAAGGGCGAGCCGATCGCTGAGTACGCCGACAAGCACAGCATGAGCATCGACGACCGGCTCGCGCTCTTTGCGCAGGTGTGCAACGCCGTGCAGCACGCGCACACAAAGGGCATCATCCACCGCGACATCAAGCCGAGCAACGTGCTCGTCAGCACGCAGGACGGCCATCCGCACGCAAAGGTCATTGACTTTGGCATCGCCAAGGCCACCCTGAGCCGGCTCACGGAGAGGACCCTCTTCACCGAGCATCGCCAGCTCATCGGCACCCCAGAATACATGAGCCCCGAGCAGGCC
>DHLW01000165.1:5436-10084 GCA_002405485.1 Phycisphaerales bacterium UBA4658 | reverse complement strand
ACATGAGCCCCGAGCAGGCCGAGGGCTCTCTGGATATCGACACGCGCACCGATGTGTACTCGCTGGGTGTGCTGCTGTACGAACTGCTCACCGGGAGCACCCCCTTTACCAGCCAGGAACTGCGATCCGCCGCGTACGCCGAGATCCAGCGCATCATCCGCGAGGTCGATCCGCCCAAGCCCAGCACACGCCTCAGCAGCAACGCCGAAACGCTCGCGAACGTCGCAGCGAGGCGAAAGGTCGAGCCCCGCAAACTGGGCAACCTCGTCCGAGGCGAACTGGATTGGATCGTGATGAAGGCGCTGGAGAAAGACCGGCAGCGTCGGTATGAGACCGCCAGCGGGTTGGCGACGGACATCCAGCGATATCTGAGTGGTGAGGCCGTGGTCGCCGCCCCGCCGAGCAAGGCCTATCGCTTGAAGAAGTTCATTCGGCGCCATCGCTGGCCAGTGGCTGCTGGATCAATGGTCGGCATTGCTCTGGCGTTGGGCATACTGGGCACGAGCGTCGGCATGTGGCAGGCCGTCAAAGCCCGCGCCGCCGAACAGGCCCGGGCCGAGGGCGAGTCGGCGGCCAAGGAGCAGGCGGAAAAGCGACTGCGCCAGGTGGAGAACGCCAACGAGCTGCTCGGTTCAATCTTCTCAAGCCTGAACCCCAACAAGATTGCCGAGTCCGGGCGGCCTCTGCAGGCCGTGCTCGCCGAGAAGATCAGTGGTGCCATCGAGACGCTCGAAAACGACCCCACCGGCGATCCGCTCACCGTCGCGGAGCTTCAGATGAAGTTCGGGGGCTCCTTGCTCCAGCTCGGCGAGGCCGCCAAGGCCATTCCGCTGCTCGAGCGAGCCTTGGCGACCCGAACGGCGGCCCTTGGCCCGAGCGACCCGCTCACCTTGGGGGCCGCCATCACCCTCGCCAACTCGCTGAAGTCTGCGCGTCAGTTCGACCGGGCCGAGACCCTTGCCCGCGAAATCATCCGCAACGCGACGGGCAGCGATGAGAAGTCACGAGACCAAAACCTGACCGCACGGAGATCACTCGGCACAACGCTCTTCGGCCAGAACAGGCACGACGAGGCGATTGCGACCGCGGCTGAGACTGTCGAGGCCGTTCGCGCGTTCCGCGGTCCGGATCACGAAGACACGATGAGGGCGATCAACGACCTCGGCTACATGTACCAGCAGCTCGGCCGCGCGGACGAGGCGATCACGCAGTTCGAGGAAACCCTGCGCATCGCCAAGGCCAGTCTGTCCGAGGAGCATCCCACAAGAGCCAGCGTCATGAACAACCTCGCGGCCGCATACTGGACCGCGAAAAAGCTCGACCGATCGATCCCCATCTTCGAAGAACTGATCACCGTTCAGTTGCGGACCCTCGGCCCCGACCATGTACGGACGCTTCTCACCACCGCCAATCTCGGTGTGAACTACACCGACGCGGGTCGCCACGAGGACGCCATTCCCCGTCTCGAGCGTGCGTGGAGCGGTGCCGCCAAGCACCCTGATCTCAACTTTGCGGGCCCGAAGCTGTTGGTGTGCTACTTGAAGACCGGACGCACAGACGCTGCACGATCGTTCGCGCCGTTGTACCTCGCCCAGATCAAGGCCACCGAGAAGCCCGAGAGCTCCGACCGTGTGGACTTCGTAGACCAGGCCGCCGTGCTCCTGGCCGGCGCCGGCCTCTTCGCCGAGGTCGAGCCCTACGTCGACGAGCTCTACGCGCTGAAGGATGCAGACCCCATCAATGTGGCAGACGCCAAGCGTGTCCTGGCCAGAACAATCACCAAGTCGGTGCTGGAGCGATCGGACCTGCCCGGCGCCGAGCGGACGCGCCTGATGGAGCTTGCCGAACGTCTGGTGCTCGATGCGGTCGAGCAGACCCGCCTTGATCCACAGTCAAGCAAGCGTCGCCACGCGTTCCACCTCGCGGCGGTCAAGAGCGCCGCGATCGTTTTCAGAGACCGCCACAAGCTCGAGCCCGGGAAGGGGTTCGAGCAGCGTGCCGTGGAGTGGAAGGCCAAGGCCGATGCTCTTACGAGCTCCGATGAGCAGCCGCAGAAGTGAACTTGTCCACACGCAGTCCGATACGCCGAACGCGCGCTCGGCCTGGTTCGGTCGAGCTGCAGCGGGCAATAGGGCACCTGCATCAATCAACGATGAAGCGCCTGGAGTCATGAAGGTTTTCCCCTTCGCTCCCCAACGAACAGGTTCGAGCGCCCCGGGTGTTGGCCACCCGACCTGCCGCGACGCATGCCGAGTCGTCATGATGGTGTGACCCATGATCCTGCGAGAGAGAGCCCGCACGCTTCCTGCTGAGCATGGGAAAGTGGAGAGTGTGAATGCGCGTGCAAGTCACCATCATCTCGCCATACTCACCGCGGTTGCCAGCACCGCTGGTTGAGCGGTTGGTTGCAATCGCTCCCAGGAGTGAGCGTTCCAGCCCTGATCATCCGTCGTGGCGGCCTGATGCCGATGCATGACGCCCGAGCCTTGCGACATCCGGGGGCTGTGAGAATCGACGATGAGGTGCAGTGTGACGACGCACGCCTCAGAGTCTCAGCGACACCGCGTCATCACTCGCACAGCCGGCCACGCGTCGCCAGAGGAGCGACGGCAACCACGACCACCGTCGTTAGGCCGGGGCGATCGGTCAACGAAGCCACTGGACCATCGGGCCTCCGACGATAGCATTGTTACAGCGTCGTGAGCGGTCCAGGGCAAAGCAATCACGCCGGTCAGATCGTCCCGCATTGGTGCCTGTCGCGAAGGAGCATCGCATGACTTCAAGTGAGCAACCAACGCCCGACAAAGCCCCGGTTGTCCTGCGCAAGCCCATCGGCAGCCCGAGAGGTTTCTCCGGCGGTGCGTTCTGGGGTGCGATGATCGGCGTCAACGGATGGGTGTTCGGTTTGCTGTGCTACGCCCTTGCGGTCGGTGAACTCGGCAGCGTCTGGAGAGTCGTCATCGGCGGGCTCATCCTGAGTACCGGTGTTGGTGTGTTGCTTCTGTTGCCGAGTGCTCGACCTGGCGGCGCGGACTACGTCGGCCGTCTGCTCATCACTCTATCGCTTGTCGGCACGCTGTACATGCACTGGGCGTCCCCCCAGCTCCAAGATGTGCCGTCCCTCTCGTTTGCCAACCGTTGGCACGCAGTCCCTGATTTCGTCATTCTCTCGCTCGGGTTCGCTGGCCTCGTCGTGGTCGCGATGGCCCGAAGCCGTCACAGAGCTGTCAGGGTGCTGCGGAGGCGACTCGCGTGGGGTGAGGATGTCATCTGACGCCAGTTGTCATTCGATACTCGTCGCTGTGGCCCGACCCTGGGAGTGGCGATGTAGCGGTGGTGTAGTCCCAGGAAGTGACAACCCTCGAATCTCGCGACGCGGGCGCTACGCAAATGGAGGTCCGGCAAGCTGTGACCACAACTCATGGCTGTCGCTTGGACTCGGGGTGCGATCCTGAGCCGCCGCCGCGCTCGCGTCAGTCGACGATGAACAACCGAGCCCCACCCTCACTGCGCGAACGGTGACGCTCGGCCCCGTCGCCAACCTGATAGCTCTGGCCGGGCAGGAGCTTGAAGAGTCGGCCGTCACTCAACTCGGTCTCGAGCTCCCCCGCGACGCACAGCACAATGTGCCCCTTGCTGCACCAGTGGTCCGCCGAGTAGCGAGGCGAGTACTCGACCATTCGCACGCGGACACTCCCAAACTGCTTGGTCCGCCAGAGCGCTGGACCGGTCTCACCTGGATGCATCGTCGGCTCAACCGCTGGCCAGTCCGTGACGCCGAATGGGATGCCGTCGATTTGCATCCCGGACATTACGCCGGCACCCATACCGCCGGGCCTTCCGACCAATCGCGTGAAGCGAATCCCCTCGCCGACCTTGCCGCCGGTCTTGACCAGCTCTGCCTCGATGTTGACCTCGCTCATGTCGTTGACGATCACGGCCACGCGCTTGCCCTCGCGGTTGGCGAGGATGTGGTTGAGCAGCGTCGTCTTGCCCGCACCAAGGAAAACCGAAACGATCTTCGCAGCCATGAGCCGAGAGTAGACGACCCCGCTCAGAAGAAACGACAACCCCCGAGTCTCGCGACCTGGGGGTTCGTCGATTCCGAAAGTAGAGGACGAGGGGTGGTCTGTCGACGTGCTCTTCGGAGAACCGGAGACACGGCGAGAGGGTGCTTTCTCCCGGCAGGTTCAGATGCCGAACAGCGTCCCGCGCGACAGATCTGATACACTCCCCGCTCCATGCACCCCCCCACCATCGGCCCATTCAAAATCGAACGCGAACTCGGCCGCGGCGGCATGGGTGAGGTCTTCCTCGCCCGGGACACGCGGCTGGATCGGCACGTCGCGATCAAGGCCATGCCCGCGCACCTGGCGCAGGACCCGGATCGGCTGGCCCGCTTCCAGCGTGAGGCCAAGGTGCTGGCGTCCCTGAATCACCCGGGAATCGGCGCGATCTACGGGCTGGAAGAGGCAAACGGGCACCAGTACCTCGTCCTGGAGTATGTCGAGGGAGAGACGCTTGCCGATCGGCTCGCCAAAGGCCCGATCCCCGTCGAAGAGGCGCTGCCCATGGCCAGGCAGATCGCCGAGGCCCTGGAAGTCGCGCACGAGAAGGGCGTCGTCCACCGCGACCTCAAGCCCGGCAA
>DHLW01000165.1:1766-5346 GCA_002405485.1 Phycisphaerales bacterium UBA4658 | reverse complement strand
CTGGTGGTGCACCGCGACCTCAAGCCCGGCAACGTGATGGTCACCTCCGACGGCGTGGTCAAGGTGCTCGACTTCGGGCTGGCTCGCACGGCCGAGGGGGCGCCGTCGACGACCAACGCTCCGGCGCTCGCGGACTCGCCGACGATCACGTCGCCCGCGCGGTACGCGCACAGCCCCACCATCCCGGGCGTCGTCATGGGCACGGCGGGCTACATGAGCCCCGAGCAGGCCCGCGGGAAGCCGGTCGACAAACGCTCCGACATCTTTTCCTTCGGCTGCGTGCTGTACGAGATGCTGACCGGAGCTCAGCCCTTCAGCGGCGAGACGGTGGCCGATGCGATCGGAGCGACCCTGCACAAGGAGTCGGATCTCGGTCTGTTGCCGCCCGGCACGCCGCGGCGTGTGCGGGATCTGCTCACGAACTGTCTGGCGAAGGACCGCAAGAACCGCCTGCACGACATCGGCGACGCTCGGCTGGAGCTCGAGCGGGCCATGGCCGACCCGCGAGAGCCCGGCGGCGCCACGGGCTCGGTGCGCCCATGGTGGCGATCGGCCGGAGTGCTCGCGACCGTTTCGCTCGTTGCGCTCGCGGTGCTGGCCTCGGCGTTCTTGCTGCGGCCCTCGCGGAACTCGGCGCAGAGCGGGCAACGAGTTCTTCAGGCAAGCCTGGTGCTGCCCAAAGGCATGACGCTGACCGATGCCACCAAGCCGGTCGCCGTCTCGCCGGACGGCACGCGCGTGGCGCTCTCGCTGATGCCCGAGGACGGACAAACGCCGTCGTCGCTGTTCGTGCGAGAGTTCTCACGCCTGGAGTTTCGTCCGCTGGCGGGCACGGAGGGTGGCACCTTCCCGTTCTGGTCGCCCGACGGCGCGTCGCTCGCGTTCTTCGCCAACGGAAAGCTCAAGCGGGTCGACCTCGCCGACGGCATCGTGCGCGTGCTTTGCGATGCACCGGTCCCGCGCGGCGGTTCCTGGGGATCCACAGGCACGATCGTCTTTGCGCCGAGCGCCGGCGGCGGGCTGATGATGGTGAGCGATGCCGGCGGTTCGTCGACGCAAGTCACCGTCTCGACGACGCCCGGCGAATCGCACCGCTTGCCCCAGATGCTCCCGGACGGAGAGCGGTTCCTGTACTTCATCCAGAACACGCAAGCCGACGGGGTGTACGCGTACGACCCGGCGACCAAGCAGTCTCGCTTGCTGTTCAAGGGCTGGACGGAGGCGCTCTTCGTCGAGCCTGGGCTGCTGGTGTTCGCCCGCGACGAGAACTTGATGGCCCAGCCGTTCGACCCCAAGACGCTGGAGCTCACGGGCACGGCCCAACCGATCGCCGCCGACGTGTTTTACGACAAAAGGCGAGGGTACATGAACGCGAGCCTCTCGCCGACAGGCATGCTGATGTACCAACTGGTGAGCCCGCAGCCTCGTTCGAAATTCGCGTGGCTGGACCGCAAGGGCGAGCGCACGGTGCTTCCCGTGGAGCCTCTGGCGATAGGTTGGGGCGGGCAGGTGTCGAGAGACGGCCGGCGTGCCGCCGTCTCACTCGCAGGAACCCGCTTCGAGAGTTCCCTCTCGGTGGTCGACCTTGAGCGTGGCATCCGAACGCCGTTGGGAGACCCGGCGTTGACGTTCACATGGGGTGGTGTGTGGGGCCCCGGGGATCAGAGCGTCATCGTCAGCGAGGGGCGGGCGGACAAGAAGCGGCTGACCAGCCTGCCGATCGCCGGCGGGCCAGGGACTCGCATCTGGGAAGGGGAGTCTGGTTTCGAGAACGTCCCAACCGCTCTCACATCCGACGGGAAGACGATCGTGTTCCTGCGGAGTCAGCTGACGAACAAACTCCCGGACATCATGACCGTTCCGTTCGGTGCGGATCAGACTCCCAAGCCCTTCATGCAGACGCCTGAAGGCGAGTGGGGGCCGCGACTTTCGCCTTCAGATGACATTCTCGCGTACGTGGTGGGCAGGGAGGAAGATACGAGCCGCCAGATCAAGGTGGTCACCTTCCCGACTCCGGCCGCACCGGTTCAGGTGTCCACCACACCCGCGATCACCTACTTCTGGATCGGCCCCGGCGAGCTTGCATGGGTCGATCCCTCGCGAAAGATGTGGAGCGCCACGGTCGCCGTCAAGGATGGCCAGATCGAAGTCGGCCCGCCCAAGCCGATGTTCGACGGCAAGCCGCTGGACACGCAGATCGACCTCATCGACTACGACATCGCCCGCGAGCGGTTTCTGATCGCCATCGTGGACGAACCCCGCGAAGACCCGCGGCTGATCATCGTGAGCGATTGGCGGCAGGAGGCCGCTGAAGCCTCGTCGGCTCCGCGCTGAAGTCGCCCCGGACCGCAGCATCTGCGTCTGTCAACGAATACCCCTGATTCTTCCGACCCAGGGCTTGACCAACGAGAAGCCGAGGGGCGGTCTAGCCGCGTGCGTTTCGGAGCCTGAAGGACACACGCGAGGTTTCGCCGAACCGGCAGCAGCATCATCGATGGTCGTCCCGCCGCTCCAATGTCCTGTGCCTCGACCACCGCGACCCATGGTCACGTTGCGCCGTACGACGTACGCCGATCTGACGCTGCTCCACGCCTTCGAGCTTGATGGGGCTTCGAACGAACTCGCCGGCACCAAGCCGCGGGACTGGGGGACCTTCCGTGCCCGCTGGGAGCAGATCCTCGCCGATCCGGACGGCGTCGTCACGGGGGTCACGCCGCGGGTCGTATGTGCGGACGGTGTCGTCGTTGGCTCCGTCAACATCTCGCCAGACCAAGGGGCCGACTCCCTCGGCTACTGGATCGCGCGTGAACACTGGGGGCGCGGGATCGCCACGCTCGCCGTCGCGTTGATGCTGCGAGAGTTCACGCGGCGTCCCCTCTTCGCCACAGCCGCGGGACACAACAGTCCATCGATCCGTGTGCTCGAAAAGAACGGCTTCGCGATCACATCGCGTCGGAGCACTCCAGAGACCGCCAGAACCCTCGCCCGTGAGACGGTCACACTGGTGCTCCGTTGACACCCGGCACCAACGCGGCTCGAAGACGCGAACGGTCCCACGCGAGAGATCAAGAGGCCAACGCCACACCAAACGACAACCCCCGGGTCTCGCGACCCGGGGGTTCTCAAATAGAGGGCGAGGGGTGGTCTGACAGCGTGCGATTCAGGGACACAGAGACACGCAGGCCGGGCCGCTCTCCGGCATGGGTCGATCGCGGTCAGCGAGTGATGGCGCGATCTACTCGCACCACGATCACTCTGGCGATGACGGGCGTTCCTGCCGCCGGCATGTGGAGCCACTGAGATCAGTGATCTGCTCGAAGTGCTACCCACCTCTGCAGGCCGAGATCGATGCGACGCACCAGCGGGCGGTCAGCCGAGGCTCGGTCGAAACGACTTGGCGAGAAGTCCGAACAACGTGATCCATGGCTCCGTACGGACGATCGCAGTCTGAGCGTGGCCGGTTTCACTCTCAAGAAAGAGGAGTTCGCCATCATGATTCTGTCCCGCCTCGCCTTGCATTTCGGAGTCGCCGGGGGCGTTGCCGGCCTGCTCGCCGTCGCCGACCTTGCCGCGGCTCGCC
>DHLW01000165.1:0-1566 GCA_002405485.1 Phycisphaerales bacterium UBA4658 | reverse complement strand
CAGTTCCGATCGTGTCGGTCCGTCGAGGCGACAGTGTGCGGCTCTCGGGCGAAGTCGTTCGCGTGCTCGACCGCGACGAGTTCCGCCTCTCCGACGGGACCGCCTCCATCCCAGTGCGAATCTCGTGGACGGGGCCCGCACGCGTGGCTGTTGGTGATCGCGTGCATGTTGACGGGCTCGTCGTGGACCAGATGACCTTCGGGCTCTCGCGCCCCGAAGTGATCGCCAGGTCTGTGCGACTCCCCGGGGGTGCGACCGTGCAGTTCGATGCGCCCCAGCCCGCGCAGGTTCAGCCCGCACGTGATGACACATCGACGCAGGCCTTCCCGATCGGGCGCCTCACTCGCGGACAGTCGGCCACCATCTCCGGTCGCGTGACGGGCATCCTTGACGTTGATGAGTTCCGCGTTCAAGACCCCTCGGGCTCTGTACGCGTGTATGTCGGCTGGCAGAACCGCGTCAACGTGCGCGTGGGCGACACGGTGACGGTCGTCGGCACGCTCGATGACGAGCCGTGGCCGATCCCGGCTGAGTTCTACGCCTCCGCCGTCACGCTGGCTGATGGACGTGTCGTCGATCTCGGCGGCGGTTCCTTGCCCCGAGTCAACGATCTTTCCGCCGAGATCCTGTCGTCGACGCCTTCGGCGACATCCCGCATCGCCGAAGTCCGTCCGTACGACACGGTCCTCCTGCGGGGAACGGTCGAAGGCGTGACCGACGAAGACGAGTTCCGACTTCGCGATGACTCGGGATCGATCGGCGTCTACATCGGCTGGCGCAACGCCATGCCCGTCGCGGCGGGCGATGTGATCTCGCTGGTTGGCCTCGTCGATGCGGATGGGCCCGGGGGGTTCGTTCGCGAGGTCTATGCCCATGAGATCACCACCGACGACGGCAAACGCGTCGACTTGCAGCCACGCCGCCAGACATCACGCCAGCCGGAGGCGACGGGCCAGCCCGCAGGCGTTCAGCCGTCTCCGATCGCCAACGCAGCCATCACGCCGATCCGCGACGTGCGGCGCGGGCAGGCCGTCACGCTCGAAGGCGACGTGCAGCGACTGCGAGATTCCGACGAGTTTGTTCTTCGGGACGACACGGGAACGATCATCATCTACATCGGATGGCGCAACCGCATGCCGGTGACCGTCGGCCAACGCGTCACCGTCATCGGCACCGCCGATGACGACGTCATCCCTGGCTCCCGCCCTGAGATCTACGCGTCGCACATCGTGCTTGCTGACGGTCGCACCGTCGGGCTGACACGTGGCGACCGCGACGAGTGAGGGGTGAGGAGTTGCGGAGGAACGTCTCGAGCTAGAGTGTTCGGGGCTCAAAACGACAACCCCCGGGTCTCGCGACCCGGGGGTTATGCGAATAGAGGGCGAGGGGTAGTCTGACGCGTGCGTTTTAGAGCCCCAGAGACACGACGTGCGGATGTCGCCACCCGGCGAGGGTAAAGCGTGTCTCGGTTGTGCCCAGGGGCTCCGAGACGCGGCGGCGATCTTCAGGAACCTGACGCGACTCTTGAAGGCAAACCGCCCATGCCGCCCCCCGACCCGTGCTTGC
>DHLW01000136.1:10302-10559 GCA_002405485.1 Phycisphaerales bacterium UBA4658 | reverse complement strand
CCCGCGTTCGCTCGCCATCGCCGCGCATGCCCATCCTCTGGTTCCTTCTGTGCCTCGCGCTCTCGCTGGGCTCCCTCGCCCTGCTGGTCTACTGGACAGTGGTCGGCTGGCATATCGCCCGCACCACCCGCAACCTCCCCACCCTCCGCCAAGGCCTTGATTCCCGACGCGCCGGCGAGCTGCTCGCCGCAGGTCCCTCCGTCTGCCTCATCATCCCCGCCCACAACGAACGGGACGTCATCGTCGACCTCGCCCGG